>JBJOKS010000001.1:0-247117 GCA_046045965.1 Cyanobacteriota bacterium
GTTTGATTCAATTTGCCGCATTGCTTCCGCGAAGCCACGCCCGCTATTTGTGCCAGTTGCGTCACTTGTTGCAGTACAAAAATACTATAATATAGCGATCGCCTGTGCCAGTTGCGTAAGTCCTGTTTATATTTCATCAGGGTAAGCACTCAGAAAAACTAATTGATTTATCATATCTTCTGCTGACTTATCTGCTATCAACTTGAGGACTCTTCGCATTTGTTCACCAATAGAATAATCTTGAGAAGAAATGATAATTCCTCCATGACTGTGTTGTTTTTCTATGTAGCTGCTGTGTAGCTGGCAAAAGTCACCCACATTAAATGTGTATAAAACTCTTTGTAGTTCAGTGGCTAAAAGCAGTTGTTCTTTGTCACTAGAACTAATAGTTTCAACCTCAGCAACAGTAATAACATCTACTCCTCTAGCTCTTAATGCTTTAATAAATCTTTGATCCATTGAATCTTCATCAATGAATAATCGAATTAAACTCATATTGCTTGCCCTTTTCCTATCGCTAATCTTTGATAATCAGCTTTTTCAGCAGCAATATAACCTTCAATTTCTTCTCGATTAGCATGATAATAAGTTAACGCTGCATATACTTGAACAAGAGTTACATTTCCCATGCGTTCAGTGATTTCTTCCGCATTTAATCCCATTTTGTACCAAGCTGCAATCCTTTGTACAGAAACCCTAGTACCAGCAATACGAGGGCGACCTCCTAAAGTTTCTGATGATTTAATAATTAGTGTTCCAATATCAGTAGCGTGCATAAATAAATATTATTCTGATTATTTACTGACTAAATTATAACATAGGTTTGTAGATTAGCTTGAGAAACTTTATTAACAGGTGAATTTTGAGAATTGAGAATTTGAATACAAGCATTTGTATCTAAGAGATAGGCCATTGAACTTCCTCCCGTTCTTCAAACTGAAGCTGTTCTGGAATTTCAATCATTTCACCTTCCCAACTACCTATTACTTCTTCTAAAAATCTCCGAGAGTATCCTAACTCTTCTGAAGATTGAATTTCAGATTTTAATGATGTTTTGGCAATACGCTGAAATACAATCACCATTTCTAATTCCTCATTAGCAAACTCAGGGGGAAGTTCAATTTTGACTATCTTATTATTACCAATTTGTGCTTTAATTCCCATAAAATTTGCCATTTCTATCATCTATCACCAACCATCCTGTAAATACTGGGGAAATTCAGGTTAAGGCTGGTAAATCTTATACTTATTTTTTCAATCATCTCTTCGCTTATATTAAAAATAGAAATGTAAAAATATTTTACATAAAATTTATACAATATTTGGCGTGTTTATATTTAGTCTCGTAAATTATTACAGTGTGGAAGACCCTACCCAAACCATCGGTTAGCACACCTTGGAGATAGTTTGCACTTTTATTAAAAATCTGTTACATTTATTTACATAAGGAAACAAAAGTAAAAACAAAAAAACGAGGGTTTAAAGATGACTATCTTAATTGCATTATTGGTTGTAGGTTGGGTTGCTGGTTCTGTTGTCGGTTCTTTGGCTTACTTCATGGGTGAACAAACCAAGCCTATCCACGAACGTAACTGGCGTTCTGAGTCTTTTGAACAGTTGGCTAAGTCTATTACTGGCATGGAAATAGATTACAGCGATCGCACTCCCGCCTATGCGATGGATGCTTACACCAGCCGCACTTTACCTCAATAGTAATCAAGTGCGTTTAATCAAATGTTCATAAAAATAACCCTCAGTACCGTAACTGGGGGTTTTGTTTTCATTAGTTTTTTAAATCTGATTTTTACCAAAAAAGTTGTATGTCAAGTTTTTTTGCAATAAGCAGCTTTATTCTCAAGATTATTGATAATGATGTCAATAATTTGACGAGTTTTGGTTTTTTTAGCCATTGATATTGACATATAGATTTTTTCTGCTATTCTAGGAATAGAATTGGCTAATATTATATTTACTTGAATATTATATTTACTTTTATTGTCAGATAGCGTAGTCAGATCAAGATTTACAGAATTAAAATATGGATAGGATTGAGGATATTTTTCATGATCGTGAAAATCCTCAAATCCTGCAAATCCTGATTTAGATAGAAACTACACAGGACGGTAAACGCGATAGTTGATATTGGGGAAAATATTATCCATCAACTCGACTTTTTCTAACCAACCGCTATCAACCTTACCCACTTTTACATCTTCATACAGTTTATTAAACCTCATTAAGTGCGATCGCGTTCTTCTCACCGCATAAGGAACCATAGTTCCTGTCCGCATAATAAATGCCCAATCAGAAGATTGTGCTAATAATAACTCTCGCGCTGCTTGGTTTAAAGCCTTCCATTGCAATTCATCCTCTGGTTCCAGAGTTGATATTTCAATCATCCGTTCCGCAGCTTTGTGTAAATGTGGGTAAACCCAGGCATTTGTCTCATTTAACCAATACTCGTGGAAACCCTTGTAACCCCAACTAGACTGAGCAGGACGACAAACTTGTTGGGTGGGATTTGCACGTAAATAATCAGCCAAATGAGTCATTTCATAAGTCCCTTGATCATACCATGATTTACGGAACAGGTAATCAATAAACCAAGGACCCTCATACCACCAATGACCAAATAACTCTGCATCATAAGGTGAAACAATAATTGGTGGGCGACCCATGATACCGTGTAAATGCTCAGATTGACGCTCACGGTTATACATAAAGTTGGCAGCATGATCAGCCGCCTTTTCCCTTGCCCAATAAGGATCATAGAGTGCCTTATCAGAAAGACCTAAGCCACGCCCTGTAATTTTATGATACTTAATGCCTGTATTTTTCCGCTGACCATTGGGCATGATGTAAGGCTTAATATACTCATATTCAGCTTCCCAACCCAAATCTTTGTAAAATTCCCGATATTCTGCCGCACCCGGATAGCCTACCTCAGAAGACCATACTTGTTGAGAAGATTCATGATCTCGACCAAAAGCAGCTACACCAGGTTCAGTGAAAATTGGGGCATAAGTACCGAAGCGGGGACGGGGACGAGCGTATAAAATACCATGTCCATCAGTGAGGAAATAACGCAAACCAGCATCCGCCAGCATTCGGTCTAAACCTTCATAATAGGCGCATTCTGGCAGCCAAATTCCTCTGGGTGCTTTACCAAAAGTTTCCTCGTAATGTTCACAAGCTACTTTAATTTGCGACCATACAGCCTGGGGATACATTTTCATTAGCGGTAAATACCCATGAGTAGCACCGCAAGTAATAATTTCTAGGTTATTAGTATCTTGAAACCCTTTAAAAGCTGTTACTAAATCACCATTGTATTTTTCCCAAACCTGACGAGCTTCGTTAAATTCAGTAGCGTAATGTTCAGCCAAATAACGCAAATGCCCGTTGTGGACATTTCGCTCGGCTTCTAGTTCTATTAGTTCTTCTAGTTGGGATAGATGTGCATCATAGCGTTCTTGTAGCAGAGGATCACGCAGCATTGACACGAGGGGAGGTGTCATACTCATCGTGATTTTAAAGTCGATCCCGTCTCGCTTTAAGCCTTCAAATACTTTTAATAAGGGGATATATGTTTCGGTAATGGCTTCATACAGCCATTCTTCCTCCAGCACATAGTCACTTTCTGGGTGACGAACGAAAGGTAAATGTGCGTGAAGTACAAGTGCGACGTAGCCTATAGCCATAATGGTTCTGGGGTGGGTTGTAAATTGAAGGTCGAGAGTTTGGCAGAAATTAACAATATTTTAAGATCATATAGCAATCGTTAATCATTCGTGAATAATAAGATCCCCGACTTCTTAGAGAAGTCCAGGATCTGCAATTTTCTATTTTTACCGATTAAATCGGAATGCTATGATTAACTACTTTGTGCAAATATGTTTAAATATATAAATGTAAAAAAATCCCATTCCAAATATTCTCACTCCTGACTCCTACCTCCTTCAATCCTCACTGTCTGTATATAAATCAGGCAAATTCTGTACTTGTACCCGACGAGAAACCCGGCGATATTTTTTACTTTCTAATTTCGGTTCGTACTGGCTTTGACCTTTACCTTTACTTTTCAGTTTTAATGTAGACTCAGGATCAGCTTGTTGTTTAAGATAATTTTGATATGAAATCGCATCATTCAAAAATTCTAAATAATGCTCATATCTTTCCCAGTCATCACCAACCACACAACCTGGTTCATCTCGATGCAAACAATCACTAAATCGACAATTACCAACTTCTAAGCGTTTTCTGGCTTCAGGGAAATAATAAATTAATTCCTCTGGACTACAATTTAAATCAGGTTGATTAAAACCAGGAGTATCAGCCAATAATCCGCCATTAGGCATTTCAAATAATTCTACATGACGGGTGGTATGGCGACCACGGGCTAATTTACCGGAAACTTCCCCCACACGCAGGTTAGCATCGGGAATCATAACATTAATTAAGCTAGATTTTCCCACACCAGAAGGACCAGCAATGACCGTAATTTTATTATTTAAATAATCGCCAACTTGGTGAATATTAATATTATTTTGGACACTGAAAAAAATTGGTTCATAGCCCCAAGCACATAGGCGATCGCTAATTTCCTGTTGCTCTTCTGGAGTAATTAAATCACATTTATTCAAACACAACAACACATCCACCCCTGTAGACTCAGCCTTAATTAAAAATCGGCTCAATTGCACAGGTTCTAAAAGTGGATCAGCAACCGCAAATACTAAAAGAATTTGGTTAACATTAGCGATCGCAGGTCTATCTAACTCACTTTGTCGGGGTAAAACATCAGCGATCGCACCTCGTCCCCCACTCCAGTCTGGTTCTTCAACGATCACGCGATCGCCCACCATCACCTGCTGACCAATTTTCTTCAACCGAGTTCTGCGGGTACAGAGGAGACTGGGGAATGGTGACTGGGGACTGGTGACTGGGATGAAATTAATTTCTTTATTTTCTATTCCCTGTTCCCTGTTCCCTGTTCCCTGTTCCCTTTCTAACTGCACACGATAAAAATTAGCCTGTACAGCTAACACCGTACCCACTAACTGTCCAGTAGTAGAAACAGTATCACCTTTCATGCGGTAGTTGCCGGACGACGTACTAACAGAGAAAAATAACCAGAACAGTCCGCAATATTTTCCACCTGATAACCAGCCATAGTCAAGCTATCAGGAACCTGCTCAATTGGTTCACCTCCATCTAACCAGACTTCTAACAAACCTCCATCTGGCATTTGCTGCAAACGTAATTTTGTCCGCACAAAATTAATCGGACAAGGAGTACCACGCAAGTCCAATTGAGCATCAGGAGTTAACAGAGAAGATACACTCATGATTTAAACAGATTCTCAAAAAATCCCCCACCTTTACCAGTTCTATCTCCCTTAATTTTAGCTAGTTTTTCCAGCAGTTCCCTTTCCTCCGGCGTGATCTTCGTGGGAATATCAATCAACACCGTCAGCATATGGTCGCCCCGACTCACAGGGTTGCCCAAACGAGGTACACCGCGATTTTCCAGTTTCATCACCGTATTTGGCTGAGTTCCTGCGGGAATAATTAACTCCACTGGACCATCTACAGTATTCACCTCCAAACGGCAACCTAAAATTGCTTGTAGGTAGCTAAGTTTGATTTCCGACAGAACGTTAATTCCATCGCGCTGAAATTCTTCATCCTGATTTACAAACAAATAAACATACAAATCTCCAGGAGGACCACCCCGTTGACCAGCGTCACCTTCTTGGGAGATTCGCAAACGTGTACCATTATCTACCCCAGCGGGAATAGTAATTTTCAGCTTTTTCGTCACCTGATTTGTGCCTTTACCGTCACAAGCATCACATTTATCTTCAACTACAGTCCCTGTACCATTACAAGTGGGACAAGTAGAAACTTGGGTAAAACTACCAAAAGGAGTTCGAGTGACACGTCGCACCTGACCAGAACCGCTACAGGTAGAACAAGTGCGGGGACGAGTTCCTGGTTTAGCACCAGAACCGTTACAGACCTCACAAGTTTCTAGATGAGAAATGCGGATTTCTTTTTCACCACCAAATACAGCTTCCCGAAAATCCAACTTCAGGTCTAGCCGCAGGTCATCACCCCGCACCGGTCCACTACGCCGTCTTTGTTGCTGGGCAGGTCCACCCATTCCCCCACCAGCAAAGCCACTGAAAATGCTTTCAAAGATATCGGCAAAACCGCCCATATCGCCCATATCTTGGAAGCCAGCACCAGCCGCAGCAGCACCAGATACACCAGCTTCCCCAAAACGGTTGTAACGCTCGCGGGTTTCTGGCTCAGACAGAACTTCATAAGCGCGGTTAATTTCCTTAAACCTTTCTTCCGCACCCGGTTCTTTGTTCACATCTGGGTGATACTTCCGGGCTTGGCGGCGATAAGCCTGTTTAATTTCCTCTTTGTCGGCGTCACGAGAGACACCCAGAATTTCATAATAGTCGCGGGCCATAAAGCAAGGGTAAAAGTTAGAAGTAAGAAAGCAAAACTACCTAAAAGACCAAGTTGACACTCACCACGGCTAGAAGCCGGGGGATTCTTGCTTCAAAGGGATGCCAATGAATTTACCCTCAGCAAGCATCTTCACCGTCTGCCCGACGGCTGCAAGTCCTCTCATCAGAACTACTTGAGCGGCTGCAACATCCCTATCAGTTGTATAGCCACAATTTTCACAAGCATGAACAAGCTGGGACAACTCTTTTTTACCCGTTTCCATTCTACAATGAGGGCAAAGCTGAGAGGTCTTTCTACTATCTACTTTCTGAAAATACACACCACGTTTGAAACAACACTGCTCCAGAATTTGAAAGAATTGTCCCCATCCAGCATCTAGACAATGCTTGCCAAGTATTCCTCTAGACAACCCAACTAAATTCAAATCTTCTACAAAGATAGTTTGAGCATGATCACAAAGTTGATGTGCTATTTTCCAATAAAAGTCCGATCTTGTATTAGCAATATGTTCATGTAGTTTTGCCACTTTATTTTGAGCTTTTACTCTATTATTTGACCCTTTAACTTTACGACTAACTCTTTGTTGCAGCAATCTCAGCTGGCGTTGGAGGTCTACAAAGAATTTAGGGCGTTGAACACAAAGTCCACCAGAAGTAGCAACAAAACTCATTAATCCCACATCTACACCAATTGCTTCTCCCACTGGCTGATATTGCGGAATAGACACATTCCATTGCCAAGTTAGCATTGCATACCATCCAGATACCCGTTTGACAATTCTGACTTGTTTAACTGTGGCATCTGTGGGAATCTCACGGGATTTTCTAAACCTCACCCATCCAATTGCAGGGAGTTTAACAGCACTATTTTTGAACGGTTCTTTTCCTAGTTGCGGAAATACTATTGAGCGGAATTGCCCAGCTTTCTGAAAACGAGGGAATCCAAAATTACGCTCCCACATCGAAGTGAAAGCATTTTCCAGTCTTTCGAGTGTTTGTTGCAATACCTGAGAATGGACACTCTTTAGTTCTGGATATTGTTCCTTTGCTGCGGTTAATGACTTACATTGACTTGAGTAGCTAGGACGTGGTGTATCTGTGGGGATAATGTATTCAGAATGCAATGAACAAGCGTTAATTTGACATGAGCGAGATTTATACCAATCTTTGCGTTCGGCTAAGGCATAATTGTAGACTTTGCGGTTAATTTCTAACCAGTCTTGAAAGATTTCTATTTGCTGTTTAGTTGGTTTTAGTCGAAACTCATACGTCAAAGAAAACACTTATTCATCACCTCCTCAATGGATGAGATTATACATTATTTTTAACTAAAGTTAAGCTGTAAAGGAATAGAGACAATAGCATTAATATAGGAAACGAAATAAATGATCAGTGAATTTAGTTGCATCATCCTGAGACTGCTTCAGCCCATCTCTTTTACAATTGTGCTACTTAGATGAGCAAAACTAAGCCCTTCAAATAGAGGAACTAACCGTACCATTTAGTGTGGAAACCCACCATATACTTTTAGTCGCATCTCTAATATTAAAGCATCTAATTCACTGAAGTTCGTTTCTACAATCTAGCAAACCTGGGGACTGGGGACTCTTTACTGGGGACTGAGGACTCTTTACTGGGGACTGGGGTTATTAATCTTCCCCTGCTTCCCCTGCCTCCCCTGCCTCCTGCCTCCTAATCTATCGCTTCATAATCAGTTGAAGCAGTAGCATCCTCATCAAAATCGAAATTAAATTGCGGTATTGATGTTTCTGTAGCGGAACTTTCTTCCACAAAAGTTAAAGAAATATCAGAAATATCTTCCCCTTCCTTTTCCTCTTCCGGTTGGCTATTTCCTGGATTATTAGCTCGTTTGTAAACATCTGCGCCCATAGCAAACAGACTTTGTTGAAAGTCCTCTAATATTGGCTTAAATACAGATGCGGAGATATTTGGGTCACTCATAGCCTCTTGGAGTTTAACTAATTTCTCGTCTGCCAGAGCTTTAATTTCTTCACTGACAAACTCTCCATTGTCTTTCAACGTAGATGTGTAACTAAATAAAAGGTTATCAGCTTGGTTTTTAAGTTCAATCAGTTGTTTACGTTTTTTGTCTTCTTCTCCAAATAATTCAGCCTGTTGTCGCATCCGTTCCACTTCGGCTTGACTTAAACCACCTGTATTGGTGATCCGAATACTCTGCTCTCTTCCTGTACCCCTGTCTTGAGCAGAAACTTTGAGGATACCATTGACATCAATATCAAAAGCCACTTCAATTTGGGGGACACCACGGGGAGCAGGGGGAAGCCCGGCCAACAGAAACTTACCCAGAGATTTGTTATCTTTTGCCATAGCCCGTTCTCCTTGGAGAACGTGAATTTCTACAGAATTTTGGCCATCAACTGCTGTAGAAAAGACCTGGGATTTACTGGTAGGAATTGTAGTATTACGTTCAATGATTTTAGTGAATACTTCCCCTAAAGTTTCCAGTCCCAAAGATAGGGGAGTCACATCTAAAAGTAGGAGCGTATCAACTTCCCCACCCAACACACCAGCTTGAATTGCCGCTCCCAGTCCCACTGCTTCATCAGGGTTGACAGAACGATCAGGAGTTTTGCCGTTGTAAAATTTAATCACAGCATTCTGCACTGCGGGAATGCGAGTAGAACCACCAACCAAGATAATGCGATCAATTTGATCAGGTTTGAGATCCGCGTCTTTGAGTGCCTGAATCATTGGCTCGATGGTAGCAGATATTAAATGGGCAGTGAGTTCTTCAAATTTAGAACGACTTAGTTCCATTTCCAGATGTTTTGGTCCTGTGGCATCAGCGGTGATAAATGGCAAGTTAATGGAAGTATTTATCATGCTGGAAAGTTCAACCTTTGCCTTTTCTGCTGCTTCCCGCAGACGTTGCAGCGCCATTTTATCTTGGGAAATGTCAATCTTCTCTTGTTGCTGGAATTGTTCTAGCATCCAAATAACAACGCAATTGTCAAAGTCATCTCCACCTAGTTGATTATTACCACCAGTGGCTTTAACTTCAAAAACTCCATCTCCTAATTGCAGGATGGAGACATCAAAAGTTCCGCCACCCAAGTCGAATACTAAAATCAATTGTTCTTGATCTTGCTTGTCTAAACCAAAGGCTAAAGCAGCTGCGGTGGGTTCGTTGATGATCCGCAGAACTTCTAAGCCAGCAATTGTTCCAGCATCTTTAGTTGCTTGTCTTTGGGCATCGGTGAAATATGCTGGTACGGTAATCACTGCCTGAGTTACTTCTTCACCCAAAAAGTTTTCCGCCTCCTGTTTAAGCTTTTGCAGGATCATCGCCGATATTTCTTGGGGTGTGTAATTGCGTCCGCGAATTTGCACGTCAACGGTATCGTCTCGACCTTTGACACAGTTATAGGGTACACGAGCGCGTTCTGTTTCCGTATCGTCCCAACGACGACCAATGAATCTTTTGATACTGTAGATTGTGTTTTCAGCATTAGTGATGGATTGGCGTTTGGCCAACTGACCAACCAAAAGATCGTTACTCTTGCCAAATCCGACAATACTAGGAGTAGTGCGTCCTCCTTCGGAATTGGCAATCACTATCGGTTGACCACCTTCCACAACAGCCACGCAACTGTTAGTAGTGCCTAAGTCGATTCCAATAACTTTTCCCATACTGTCAGTAATTTTAGTGCTTTTATCGTGATTTTTTGCGGACTATAGTTTTTTGCTCAGGGCTAAAAGTGCATTTTAAGGTCTGAGTAAATTCTGCTGTCACAAGTGCAATAAAATACAATTATACAGATATTTACAACAGGTGAAAAATCGGAATCTTAAATGAAGTTAGTAGGGCTGATTAACTTTAACAAAGAGTCAACAGCCCTATCTTGTTTGAGAAACGTGATTCTTGCCCTGATTAGAATCTATAACTTTCTAGTCAGTAAACCGAGTGAATACAGCTTAACTGTTTTCCTGACTCGACTCATCTTCCTGTTCTGTAGATGTATCTTCCTTGGGAGCAGCCACTTTTACCATTGCATGGCGCAGTACGCGATCGCCTAAATAATATCCGCGCACTAATTCTTCTAACACCGTTCCTTCTGGATGTTTATCCGTAGGTTCCCGCATAACTGCTTCGTGCAGGTTGGGATCAAATTCTTGACCTTCAGGACGCATTGGTGACACCCCTAATCGCTTAAGACAATCCACTAATTGTTTATAAACCCCTTGATAACTTTTGTGAATTGTCATCTCGCCATCATTTTGTGGTTTGAGGTGCGCCCGCGCTCGCTCAAAATTATCAACAACAGGTAACAATTCCATAATCGTGTTTCTCTTTACCTGTGTTTCCATCTCTTCTTTTTCTTTGGAGATGCGTTTGCGGTAATTCTCAAAATCTGCGGCAATCCGCATATATTGAGTGCTACGCTCATCAAGTTGCATTTTCAGAGACTCATTTTGTTGAGTCAATTGTGTTAAAGCCGCCGTATCTACTTCTGTTGTTTCTGCCGCAGCGACACCATTCTCTTCTGTGAGAGCAGGTTCTCCCGGTACATTAGTTTGGGCTGCTTGATGCTCAGTCACATCGCTGCCAGATTCGTGAGCATTAATTTCGGCTGGGGAGTCGCTTTTCATTGCTTGTTTTACCTCTATTGGTTCGCCCAATTCCTGGCTGGTATTGTTTACTTGTTTATTTTCATTCATCATTATCTACTCATCCCAGATGCTTTTGAAGGCTTTGCTGGAAGCAATTGTAGATTTTTGATTAAACCTACGTGCAGCATTTAAACTGTACAATTCAAACATTATTCATGAAATCTAACAATACGGTTGATTTCACCATTTTATTATTTTGACAAATGGTGAACATATTCGCCTGGGTTGGGTGTAGGGGAAAAACTTAATTCTGCCTCCTGCCTCCTGCCTCCTGCCTCCTGCCTCCTGCCTTCTGCCTCCTGCCTCCTGCCTCCTGCCTCCTGCCTCCTGCCTCCTGACAATAAAAATTTTTAAGAAGAAAAATGTTTAAACTGAAATTTAATACACTTACAATGAGAATTATTGACTACAGTGTGGGAATACTGGAACAAGAGGTTTCCCCTACTCATTGCTTATGACTTACTCATCACCACAACGGCGCAGTACCGCTCTAACCACAAGAACAGAGTTTTCGCTCTTCGGCAACAAGCTAGTGCAGTCTGGCTATGTCAATAGCGAACAGATGAGGCAGGCACTAATTGAAAGCCGCAAATCTGGCAAAATGCTGACAGACGTATTAGAGTCAATCACTGGGCAAGAATTAGCACCTGAGTTTCTCAGGGAATACAAGAAACAGCATTTATTTGAACTAAAAATATTATACGGCGTTGAATCCCTCGATCCAGAAGTCAATCAAATTGGCAACATGATGGTGGGAAAATTGATTGAAGAGTTAATACCAGTAGATATCTGTCGTCGTCACCGTTTAGTGCCTCTATCAAAACACCAAGACAAAAACCCTCCTTATGTCTTAGTGGCGATGGTTGATCCAGATAATCTAGAGGCTTGTGATGACCTCAACCGCATCTTGCGACCACAAAATCTGTCTTTGCAACGGATGGTCATTACCCAGGAAGATTACCAGAGGCTGATCAACCAATACTTAGATGAGTTTGCTGTTCGTCAGGAAAAAATACAGCAAGAAAAAATAACAGACATTACTCAGGATATAGAAAATCTCAGTCTCCAAGCAGTTCAGGAGACCCTGGAAGATTCAGAAGTTGATCTGACAGCAGCCATGAAGGATGCTGATGATGCACCTATCATCAATCTTGTCAATAAAATTCTCTTTGTGGCCTTGCGGGATGCTGTTTCTGATATTCATATTGAACCCCAAGAAGAAAACTTACGAGTTCGCTACCGCAAGGATGGCGTACTGCGTGAATCTGAAGCTATCCGACCAATGCCAAAACACATTGTGCCGGCGGTAACGGCGCGATTTAAAATTATCTCTAATCTAGATATTGCTGAAAGGCGTTTACCTCAAGACGGTCGTATCCGCCGAGTTTTTGACGGCAGAAAAGTGGACTTCCGGGTTAATACCTTACCTAGTCGCTATGGTGAAAAAATCTGTCTACGGATTTTGGATAACTCATCTACTCAATTGGGTTTAGATAAGTTAATTACTGATCCAGAAACTTTACATATAGTCCAGGATATGGTCAGCAAGCCCTTTGGTTTGATTCTGGTGACAGGTCCTACTGGTTCTGGTAAAACAACTTCCTTGTATTCTGCACTAGCAGAAGTAAATGATCCGGGAATTAATATTAGTACCGTAGAAGATCCGGTTGAATACAGTTTACCTGGACTGACTCAAGTACAGGTAATTCGGGAAAAAGGACTGGATTTTGCTACAGCTTTACGGGCGTTTTTAAGACAAGATCCTGATGTGTTACTGGTGGGTGAAACACGAGATAAGGAAACAGCGAAAACAGCTATTGAAGCGGCACTAACTGGTCACTTAGTATTAACTACTTTACACACCAATGATGCTCCTGGTGCGATCGCTCGTTTGGGAGAAATGGGGATTGAACCGTTCATGGTTTCCAGTTCCCTAATCGGTGTATTAGCACAACGTTTAATGCGTCGTGTTTGTTCAGAATGTAGAATTCCCTATACTCCTACACCAGAAGAATTAGCTCGTTATGGCTTATCAGCTTCTCAAGAAGGTGCTGTCACCTTCTATAAAGCCAATACCATAGCACCGGAAGTCATAGCCGAAAGCAACGGCAAAATCAAGGTTTGTCCTAAGTGTAATGGTATCGGTTATAAGGGACGTTGTGGTGTTTATGAAGTAATGAGAATTACGGAAAACCTGCAAACCCTAATCAACCAAGAAGCACCCACAGAACGCATTAAGGAAGTAGCCATAGAAGAAGGTATGAAAACCTTGCTCACTTACAGTTTGAACTTGGTGCGCCAAGGTGCTACAACTCTGGAGGAAGTAGATAGAGTAGTATACACAGATACAGGTTTAGAAGCTGAATTAAAAGCCAAACGCAAGAGTGGTCTAACTTGTAAAACCTGTGATGCCACATTACAACCAGAATGGTTAGATTGTCCCTACTGTATGACACCTCGGTTTTTAGATTAGTCAGAGGAGGTGGGGATAGGGGAAGGTATCAAGTCAAAAGTCAAAAGTCAAAATTAATAACTCCCGTTCCCAGTCCCCAGTCCCCAGTCCCCAGTCCCCAGTCACCTAATTTTTAATTGGAGCAAAACTATGGAATTCATGATTGAAGATTTGATGGAACAGCTAATAGACATGGGCGGTTCCGATCTGCACTTATCAGCAGGTTTGCCTCCCTACTTCCGCATTAGTGGTAAACTCACCCCGATTGGTGATCACATACTAACGGCTGATCAATGTCAACGGCTAATTTTTAGTATGCTCAATAATACCCAGCGCAAAACCTTAGAACAAACCTGGGAATTAGATTGTTCCTATGGTGTTAAAGGATTAGCTCGCTTCCGGGTAAACGTCTATAAAGAACGTGGTGCTTATGCTGCTTGTTTACGAGCATTAAGTTCTAAAATTCCTAACTTTGAAAAATTGGGTCTGCCAGATATAGTGCGGGAAATGTCTGAAAAGCCTAGAGGATTAATTCTAGTTACAGGTCCGACAGGTTCTGGGAAAACGACTACCCTAGCGGCCATGATTGACTTGATTAACCGCACTAGGGCAGAACATATTTTAACAGTTGAAGACCCTGTTGAATTTGTTTACGAACCAATCAAAAGTTTAGTTCACCAACGTCAATTAGGTGAAGATACTAAAAGTTTTGCTAATGCTTTGAAAGCTGCTTTACGGGAAGATCCAGATATCATTCTGGTAGGGGAAATGCGGGATTTGGAAACTATTTCTTTGGCAATTTCTGCCGCAGAAACAGGTCACTTGGTATTCGGCACACTACACACCAGTTCCGCGTCTCAAACCGTTGACCGGATTATTGACGTTTTCCCTTCGGAAAGACAAACCCAAGTACGAGTACAATTGTCTAACTCCTTAGTGGCAGTTTTTAGCCAAACCTTAGTACCCAAGAAAAATCCCAAACCAGGTGAATATGGTCGGGTAATGGCGCAAGAAATTATGATTATCACTCCCGCTATTTCTAACTTGATTCGGGAAGGTAAAACAGCCCAAATTTACTCAGCTATTCAAACTGGTGGTAAATTGGGGATGCAAACTCTAGAAAAAGTTTTAGCTGATATGTACAAGGCTGGAACTATCTCCTTTGAATCCGCAATGTCTAAGACTTCCAAACCAGATGAAGTCCAACGTCTAATTGGTGCAACAGCACCACCAGCAGGTGTAAAACGTTAAATAGGGGACTGGGGACTGGGGACTGGGGACAGAAAAGTGAGTTTACCAATTACCAATTTTCAAATACCAATTACCAATTACCTAATTTTGAATTAATATTATGCCAACCTACCTTGCCCGTGTTCGGGACTCTCAAGGAAAAACCCGAACTGCAAAATTTGTTGCAGATTCTTTAACAGATGCACGCACTAATCTTAGAGATAAGGGTTTTGTAGTGCAAGACCTGAAAGAATCCCAAAGTTTAGAATCTCGGTTTAATTTGGAAAAAATTCAGAACTCCTTTGTTAAGGTTTCTGTGAAAGACAAAGCTGTTTTTTCCCGTCAATTTGCTGCTTTGGTGAATGCAGGTGTGGCAATTGTTAGAGGTTTGGGTGTGTTGTCCGAACAGTGCAGTAATCCGAAACTCAAGAAAGCTCTGACGGAGATTTGTGAAGATGTGCAAACGGGAGTTAACCTTTCCGATTCTATGCGGAAGCATCCTGATTGCTTTGATGGTTTGTATGTAAGTATGGTTCAAGCTGGGGAAATAGGTGGTGTATTAGATGAGGTTTTAAATCGTCTAGCCAAACTATTAGAAGATATGGCTAGATTACAAAACCAAATCAAATCTGCTATGTCTTATCCAGTGGTAGTAGGTTTTTTGGCAACCGCTATCTTTGTCGGGATGACAGTGTTTCTGATTCCTATTTTTGCCGAAATTTTTGAAGGACTAGGAGTAGAATTACCAGCACTCACACAATTTTTGATGACTTGCAGTAGAATATTACGAAGTTATTGGTCTTTGGTAATTATAGCTGCCTTTATTGCTGCCAGCATCGCCTATAAGCAGTATTATAAGACTCGTGTAGGTAAGGAAACGATTGATCGCCTTTCTCTTAAAGTTCCCCTATTTGGTGATTTAATCCAAAAGTCTTCTGTTGCTAGATTTAGTCGTACCTTTGGTTCTTTAACTCGTTCAGGTGTACCCATTATTACTTGTTTGGAAATTGTCCGGGATACATCAGGAAACCAAGTCATTGCTAACTCCATAGATGCAGCCCGTCGAGAAGTGCAGGAAGGTGGTATGATTAGTAGTGCTTTGCAAAAAGGTGAAGTATTCCCTGCTATGGCAATTCAAATGATGATGATTGGCGAAGAAACAGGGGAATTAGATGGAATGTTGATGAAAGTTGCCGATTTCTATGAAGATGAAGTAGAACAGGCAGTCAAATCATTGACAAGTGTACTAGAACCATTAATGATTGTGGTTCTTGGGGGGATGGTTGGTACAATTCTGCTGGCAATGTATTTGCCGATGTTTAAGGTATTTGAAGTCCTTGGTTGATTAGTGCATCAAGGCAGAATTCTCTGTCAAGGTAAAAAGTATCATGATCTCAAAAAGTGTTATGTTGAGTCTGGCGATAGGCTTAATATAACACTTGCGTAAAGGCTCATTTAGTAGATAATAATCTATTTTGAATTTTGTTCGCGTAGCGTGCCGTAGGCTCTAGGTTAAAGTTTGAATTAATATTATGGCTGTACAAAAATCTCTTTATGAAGCTAGTTTATCTGAATATAGCAATCATATAGCAGCGATCGCTCTCCTTAAACAACATCGTCCATACTTGGAAATGATACCCAGTCTGCGTCGTCCCGCTGACAGTGTGATCACTATTCCTTTACCCATTGTCCGTATCCGTGATATTGAAGCTAAAACTTCACACACAATAGCTTTACCCTGTGATATTTCCATTATTATGTGTGACCCAGAATGGAAAATTAAAACTGGGGTAGAAATATTATTATTTATTCATCGTCCCCATGAAGATTTTTCTGATTTATTAAGTAGATGGCGTAAATGTCAAGTTTGGTTAGATAAAGAATATGAATGGATAATGCCTTTTCGTCATAGTCATATTTTAAGCGAAGGTGTAAACACAATTTATCCTTTGTTCATTATTTTTAATCAAACATCAGAACGAATTCAAAGAGGTTTGTTAGGTGCAGAATTACCTTTTATTATGGAAACTTCAACTTTTTTAGAAACAGAAGAATATCAAGAATCTTATGTTGGTGAATAGGGCATTGGGCATTGGTTAATAGTTTTTACCAATTACCAATTACCCATTACCAATTACCTATTTTACAAATTTAGGCATAATTTCGGCGGCGGTAAATAGACCGTTAATGCCTCTTTGATGTAGTTCTTGACCGGCTTTTAAATAACCAAAGGCAGGACCACATACGTTAGCTGCCATGCTGGTTTCATCCCCTAATGTAAAGGTGTGGGTGGAAATTTTACCCTCAAAGGTGCGTCCGGTAATTTTCACATTTGTACTTAAAGGCTTTTTGGGGTTGCGGGTATCAACTACACCACCAACTGTAACGCGATCGCGTGAACAAATGCCGGCAATTTCTAACATTACATCATCAGCGTGTTCCATGTTTTCCAAAGTTAACACACCGTTGGTTTTATCTAATAATGCTTCTACTTCTGCATCGGTCATTGCTCTAGCAGCTTCTACAGTATAACCGGGTATATGTCCGATATCTTCTCGAACAGTAGCGCGATATGCTTCCCAGTTAGCAATACCCACACCAAAGGTAATAACTACACTGTGAATTTCGGCGTAACTTTGGGCAGCTAAAGCGGCGGCGGCGGTTAACAGTCCAGGGGTTGCACCACAACCGGTCATGTAGGTAATACCTGCTGCTTGCAGTTCGTCTTTCATAGCTAACAGTTGTTCTACGGCGCTGGTGCGTTTGATGGCATCTACTAGCACACCTTTCCAACCAGCTTGGATAAATTGTTTAGTGACGTTGGGGATAAAGTCGTTAGGAAGGTTAGGTAAAGCGAGGAAATAACCATCTACAGCGTCACCTGTGGCTTGAATAAGGTCTTGAATGCTGTTGTTGCTTAATGTTCCGAAGGGTTCTAAATAACCGACAGTTCCCTGTTTTTGATAGGTGGTGATGCAAGCATCGGTGTTTAAGCCTTCTGTAGAGTATGCGTAGCCTTTTTGATCTGCGGCAGCTACGAGGATCATTTCGCGTTTGCTGGAGAGGAGTTTTGCTGCTGCTTGGCCGAGTCCGCCAAAACCAAGGACTCCAACGCGGATGGGTTGTTTGTTCATTGTGTTTTTTCTCTGTATGGTTAATGGTTAATTATGCTTTATTTTGATTAAAGTTTCGCGCAAAGGCGCAAAGGAGCAAAGGCGCAAAGAAGATACCTTGATTTAGAATATAGTAATAATGGGGAATGAGTGATTAGAAAATGACTGTTGTTACAGGCTATTTTGTACAATCTTAAATTATGTTATGTTGCGAGAAAAGCTCAAGCAAGAACTAGATCATCTCGATGAAGAACAACTGGAAAAAATAGCTGATTTTATAGCTTTTATTCAGTTTCAATCTCAAAAGTTTTCTGACAATACTCCATTATGGCAAAAATTAACACCAGAAGCAAGGGCGAGTGAGTTTCAAGATTGGGTTTCTCAACTTCCTGAAACTGGTGTGAGTCTGAGTGATGAAGCTTTTAGTCGAGATAGTATTTACGAAGAATGACGAGATACATTCTTGATACAAATGTTGTGATGCGTTTCTGTAATCCTTCTGATGTGAGGAAGGGGTGGCTAATGATTTGGTTGCTGAGGGAATACCAAAATCACATATTATTTTAGGGTTTAAAGCTCATGAGATCAGGAAATATACTGGGTTTGCTGTTTTTTAGGTAAAATTTTGTTAATTAAGGCTGAGTCAAAATCTAAAGCTGATATACTTAGACAGATGTTAGAATTACCAACTAAATAATAAGCCACAAATAATATATGTGCGGAGCGTCCAGAAAGGATAGAACACGGTGTAAATAAAGTTTTGCATATATTTTATGTTAGTGGTTTTAGGAATTAAGCCTGAATTTACTAGGTTATATCGGTGTAATTATTGTAGCGTTTACTAAAAGTGTTAATCATGGATATATCAGAATACTTTAAAGGGCTAATTAGTAATCAGCAATTCAGTGAAAATCTGAATCAACAACATTATAATTTTGCTCATCAACTAATGCCTTATGTTGTAGAAAATAATTTTCCTGATTTATTAAATAGAGTTATTAATGAATCAGCACAAAACTGGCTATTACAAATTTGGAATAAATACTCTGACCTTGAAATTCCCAGTTATACAGCATTAGTTCACCCAATATGTAGTTCTATTAACCATTCTGAGGATATTGGATTAATATATATTACCATGCCTGCGCCTAGAGTAAGTCCAGAGGTAGCATACATAGCGATTGTTTTCAAAATTGATAATGATTCACCGTCTGATTGGTTACGAAGCTATTTTACACTTGAATTAGGACTAACAACATCTGCATATTGGACTCTGGGAGAGTGGAATAAATCTAATCATATTAATTTAGGTGAATTCATGTATGAACCTACTTTAAATAATTTCCTGGTGACAGTTATGACAGAATTTAAAAGAAGATGGAGTTAAGTGGAAATAGATCAATAGCGATCGCATTTTATGGATGTAAAGTAGAGAGTGCGATCGCATTTCTGGTGTAGAGTGAGAGCGATACCTACGGCTGGCTTCATCTACGCATTTACAAATATATGGAAGACTCTAATTCAACAAATATAATACCAAATGCAGAGAAGGCAGTTATTGACATTCGTAAACTACGTGACTACTCCCTTAATCGAGATCATCCTACAGGAAAGGATAAAGCCCGTCTCTTTTCATCAATTTTAGGCATGACTGCTGAAAATGCTGAAGAATTACGCCAGATTATTTTGGAAAAAGTTAAAATTCAAGAAGCTTGCTTAAATAAAAGTGATAAACATGGACAACGTTACTATGTAGATTTTACTTTGAACAGGCAAAATAAAAGTGCAACCATTCGTAGTTGTTGGATTATCGAGTCTGGTTCTGATTTTCCAAGATTAACAAGTTGCTATATTAAATTGTAAGATTTAAAGGTTGTAACCAATGAGTAAACTAGAACCAAAGTTACTAGATGTAGTAGCACTCACAATTGATTTACCTGAATATAATTTATTACGTGGTCAAGTAGGTACAATAGTAGAAATACTAGCAGATGGTACTGTATTTGAAGTAGAATTTAGCGATAGTAATGGACAAGTCTATGAATTTGTTGCTTTAACTTTAGAGCAAATAATGGTTTTGCATTTTCAGCCAATATCTCCTGATTTAGCAAAGTCAACAGTGACGGTGTAAGTAGTAAATCGGAATTATATTATAATAATTCTTATCTACAACCAATTTAACCAAAATTATTATGAGTATCAGTCTCACCCCTAAACAAGAACATTTTATTCAAACAAAACTGCAAACTGGGAAATACAACTCTGTAGAAGAAGTTATAGAAATCGCCCTTCAGTTGCTAGATGAATATGATCGCGCTGAGTCAGAATGGGTTAAAGAAGTGCGCGAAAAAATTGATGCTGCGATCGCAATTTCAGAACATACAGCACCTATTGACGGTGAAACATTTGTAAATCAAATTTTAGATCGTTTTCAGCAACAACGACAGGCAGAAAAATAAATCATTATTTTATTAATATTCTCGCTAGTCGTGACTTAAATGAAATTGCCGAATATTTCTCCCAAAACAACCTAGAAGCAGGTGAAAAATTTTTTCAGGAATTTAACCGCAAATGTCAATAATTAGTTTCTTTTCCCAACAGTGGTAAAAGCTATTCAGGAATACGTGCTGATTTGCGAGGTTTGCCCCTAGAAGGTTATATAATTTTTTATAGAGTGTTGGATGATGGAATTGAAATTTTACGAGTAGTGAGTGGTCGTCGTCATCTTCCATCTGTTTTTGATGATTCTCAATAGAATAAATAGGATAAACTTTACTAGATCCTATGCTTCGCTAACGAATTTTTAATGTAGAGTTAAGAGCGATCGCCTTATCATTCAAGACTAATAACCACAGCTTGACCTTTTACCACTGTAGATAAAATATCTAAAATCTTGGGAACTAAAGGTTTAAGATCCATTAATCTATTAGACTTTGCTTGCAAAACAACTACAGCTATATTGAATTGAGATAAATTTTGCTGAAAAGATAAATTCCTATCAACAGTAATAAAAACATCAAATTCTTTTTCTATTAAAGCCAATAATTTACCATTTTTAGTTCCCGCCCATCCCATCTGAGGAACGGTTTTGATTTCATATCCTATAAATTCTTTAGCTAACCTGCGATCAATACATTCATCTAAAATCAATTTCATTTTATGCTACCTTACTAATCATTGCTTTTTCAACTTCCTCCAAAAATGTAATTACTTGATCTTTAGTAACCGTAGGAAAACCTTCTAAAAAATCATCTATTGAATCTCCTGCTTTTAAATAATCTAAAAGTGTGTGAATAGGAACTCTTGTTCCGGTAAAAACTGGAGTACCACTCATAACTTCAGGAGAAACGCTGATAATTGAAGTATTGCTAGACATAGTTTTTTATATGTTCAAGTGATATTTTTAGTTTAACATTGATGTAGAATGACAGCGATATCTACGGCTGGCTTCATCTACGCATCTACAAATATATGGAAGCCTCTAATTCAACAAATATAATCCCAAATGCAGAGAAGGCAGTTATTGACATTCGTAAACTACGTGACTACTCCCTTAATCAAGATCATCCCACAGGAAAGGATAAAGCTCGTCTATTTTCATCACTAGTAATTTAGGTTATTTGTTTGTTTGCTACAATTCGTGGGAGAATTTCCCATAGCCAAAATTTCAAAGGGCGAACGATGGGACTCGAACCCACGAATGGTGGTACCACAAACCACTGCCTTAACCACTTGGCTACGCTCGCCATCCACTGACTCTTTGAATATAGCACGACTTAGAAAAATGGTCAAGATTTTTTTTGGCAGAATTTGACTAAATTTCTGTGTAGTCTTTAAATTGTAAAAACTACATCAAAATCTCAAGTATATGAAAGTATCGACTATGATTGCATCTGTAGGCGCAGCAGGAATAGCTGTCTTGGGAGTGACGATGACCATGACAAATCCTCAACAGCCTAAGTATGAAGAGTATGCGGTAGAAAAACTGACAACTTACTTAAAAACGGATTTTTGCCAAAAAACACCGAATTTTTTGCAAAATCTGATACAATTTAATTGCAATCATTTGGTTGATTCAGCTAATCCACAAATACGAGATATTATTGCTGCAACTACAAAGAGACAGAATTATATAGTTTTCAGTGTTTATACTACAGATTTAAAAATTGATAATTTAATACCTGGCTATAAATTTGAAACAGTAGGAGCATTTGACAACTTTTATACTTATAAATCTCAAAAACAATAGGTGACAGGGAGCAGGGGGAGGATGAATAAGGGACTTCCAAATAAAAAAATATCCAGTCGTTGAGTAAGCAGGGGAGGTAGGGGAAGCAGGGGAAGCAGGGGGAGAATAATCTGATAGTCCTCAGTAGATGCAGAAATTTGGATAATTTAATTTCTGGAGTTCCCTAACCCAATAACTAATGACCAATAACTAATAACTAATGACTTGTTGTACTGCTTGTTTGTACCAGCAAAACCCGGATAATGCGCGGTTTTGTATTAAATGTGGTAAGCGTTTACTGCTCAAAGAACGCTATCGTCCGATTTATCCCATTGGTAGCGGTGGTTTTGGCAGAACTTTTTTGGCTGTAGATGAGGATATACCATCTAAACCCAAATGTGTAATTAAACAATTATATTTTCCTGATACCAACATAGCTACTCTTGCAAAGGCAGTGGAATTATTTCATCAAGAAGCTGTACGCCTAGATGAGTTGCAGCATCCTCAAATCCCCCAATTACTGGCACACTTTGAACAAGACAGTCAGCTGTATTTGGTGCAAGAATTAATTGTGGGACAGACATTAGCTCAAGAACTGCAAGCACAAGGTGTGTTTGCTGAAGTTCATATTTGGCAATTACTTGAAGATTTATTACCTGTGCTGCAATTTATCCATGCTCAACAAGTGATTCACCGGGATATCAAACCAGCAAATATCATGCGAAGATATACCCCAGTAGCAGGTAATGAATCTGAAGATCCGCCACCAATTACCAACGCAGCACTATTACATAAAGGTTCTACCATGACTATTGGTGGATTAGAATCTTTAAATTCTCAACAAAAACCCAGTAAATCCTTACCAAATAATCAGATAAAAGTAGCAAATATCACCAGCAAATCTGCCCCAGGTGAGCTAGTTCTGATTGACTTTGGAGTTGCTAAACAAATCACCGCTACAGCGTTGGTAAATACTGGGACAACGGTTGGTAGTGCAGAATATATGGCTCCTGAACAAATGCGGGGTAAGGCTTTACCAGCAAGTGATCTTTATAGTTTGGGTGTAACTTGTATTTACTTATTAACTGGTATTTCTCCCTTTGATTTATTTGATGTGACAAGCGATCGCTGGGTATGGCAAAATTATCTACCTGCTGAAAATAAAGTTTCTGAGCGTTTGTCTGCAATTCTTGATAAACTGCTACAAAATGCCCTTTCTCAACGTTACCAGTCTGCAACGGAAGTTTTAGCAGCAATCAACATCCAAGCACAACCGATTAAACCACAACCAATTAATACCCTGCATTCAGCCGCAGGAGTTGATTACAAACGGTTAGAAAATTTATTGAAGTATAAAAAATGGCAAAAAGCAGATCAAGAAACTTGGGAAGTGATGCGTCAGGTTTTATCTAAGGTTTATCTATCTAATAGTGATTTAGAAAACTTTCCTAGTGAAGATTTACAGATCATTGATCAACTGTGGACAAAATATAGTCAAGGAAATTTTGGTTTCACTGTGCAAGTAGAAATTTATGAAAGTTGTGGTAGAGACTATGTTAAGTTTTGTGAAACTGTGGGCTGGGATCTGAATAAATCTAGCTCTCTTAGTCACAACATACTTGCTGGTTGGTTAGCACCCAAAGGAAATTTACCTTCACATCCTTGGGTGGGAGGGACTAAACCCTGGCAACATATGAATGCTTTGGGTACTGCTATTTTCAAATATCGACGTTGATATTTTCGATCTGTTTAGCGGCTTTTTCCCACAACTTGGCGGTTTCTTCATCTTGCCAATGAGTTCTGAGATTTTCCGCCTTTTTATGGCATATTCGTTCTAACATCTCTAGAATTGCACCTAAAGTTAGCTTATCGACTAACTCTTCTAAAGCATTCATGAATTCTTTCATATAAATACCTCATACATCAACTTTTAGTAAATCACATTCTATGCCTATATCATCTGCCTATCTTTTAGTATCTCACGGTAGTCGTGATCCGCGTCCAGATGTTGCCATGCAGCAACTAGCAAAGTTGGTAAGTCTGAAATTACCAAATAGTGAAAATTTAGTAGGTACAGCTACTTTAGAGGTAAATACTCAACCTTTACATGAGCAAATTCAAGATTTTGCTGCAACTGCTTTGGCTTTTGGGTGTAAATGCCTGAAAATTGTACCTTTATTTCTTGTACCGGGAGTTCATGTCATGTCAGATATTCCCGCAGAAGTAGAACTTGCACAAACCGCACTGGGTGAAAATATCAAGATTGAAATTAAAGCATATTTAGGCAGTCATGGAAATTTAGCAAAGTTGCTGAATCCAACAATGGCTAAAATACAAGCAGAAGTATCAATTCTCTTAGCTCATGGTAGCCGTCGTTCTGGTTCGCAACAGCCAGTAGAAACTATGGCCATGAATTTGGGAGCAGTAACGGCTTATTGGTCTGTATCTCCCAGTTTAGAAGCAAGGGTGAAAGAATTGGTGGTTGCTGGTTATCGGCAAATTGCGATTTTGCCATACTTTTTATTCACTGGTGGCATTACCGATGCGATCGCAAAATCCATAGAACAGTTAAAATTACAATTTCCTGGGGTAAAGTTTCAATTAGCACCACCTCTAGGAGCAAGTGCTGAAATGGCTGATTTAATTTGGGATTTAGCAACAGAAGGGGAAAAGGTTTTTGGGTAAAGTTTATTTAATCGGTGCAGGTCCTGGAGATCCTGGACTCATGACTATCAAGGGTAAAGGTTTGCTTGAATGTGCAGATGTAGTTATTTATGATGCCTTGGTGAGTCCAGCAATTTTGGATATGATCAATCCTCAAGCTGAGAAAATCAACGCTGGTAAGCGCATGGGAAGACATTCGCTCTTACAGGAAGAAACCACCCATCTGCTAATTGAAAAAGCCCAAGATCATGCCATTGTGGTGCGGTTAAAAGGTGGCGATCCTTTTATTTTTGGACGTGGTGGCGAAGAAATGGCCGAATTGGTAGAAGCTGGAATTCTTGTAGAAGTTGTGCCGGGGATCACAGCCGGAATTGCGGCGGCGGCTTATGCTGGAATTCCCTTAACCCATCGTCTGTATAGTTCATCGGTGACATTTGTAACAGGTCACGAATCGGCGGGTAAGTATAGACCGGCGGTAAATTGGCCAGCGATCGCCCAAGGTTCAGAAACAATTGTGATTTATATGGGTATCCACAATCTACCTTACATCGTGGAACAGTTGAGTTTAGCTGGGTTGAGTCTACAGACTCCAATTGGTTTGGTGAGGTGGGGAACCCGGCCAGAACAAGAAGAATTAATTGGTGAGTTAGGGACAATTGTGCAACAAGTTGAAGAGACGGGATTTAGTGCGCCAGCGATCGCAGTCATTGGAGCAGTAGTCAAGATGCACAGTATTCTTTCTGGGTGTCGTCCTTTATAGTCTCAATCAAGAAAAATTTAAATCATGTGCTGAAAAATCATTTTTAGGAAATCACCTTGATTCAAAGGCTTAGTCAAGCAACCAGAAGCTCTGACTAGCTTTGCTTTAGCTCTATCAATCAGACTAGCTTTTTCTGACACCATAATCACAGGTGTATTTTTAAAAGATGCTTGTTTCCGTAATAAAGAACAAACTTCATATCCATCTAAATTCGGCATTGTCACATCCAGAAAAATCATATCTGGTTTGAGGTGAAAAATTTCCATTAAAGCTTTTAACGAATCTGTAACACCAATTACAGAAAATATTTGCTCATCTAAAAAACCTCTAATGGTATTTAAAACCAGAGGACTATCATCCACACAGAAAATAGTGTAATTCTTTTTGTCCTGGGGTCTTGAGTAAAGTCGCTGATATCTATTCGTAATTGGTGGTTTATTACCGATTGGGGGTAATTGTACTTCAATTTTGGGGCGTGTCCTTGGTTCGTTATATTGCCAAAACTGCTCAGGAGAAATTCGCACACCCGCTTCACACTTTTCGACTAATAAGCGCAGATTCAAATGACAAAACTTGGGTAAATCATCTAAAAAACTCTCAGGGATAAACTCATAACTCCCTTCTTCTATTTTCAGAAATGAATCTAGAAACTCTAAAGACAATTGCTCAATTAGCATTGCTGCTTGTAAGGAACTCAGATAGTTCTCATTAACTAGCCAGCAAATAGCTAAATAATCGGGATTTGGTATGGTCTGATTTTCCACACCTCTTTCAAATATTGTCTGCAACTGCTCATTAATCTCTCTGGGAAGAGTAGAGTTGTGTTGGCCTAACCTCTGTAAGTTTCTATATAGCGGTTCAAACATCTTCTCAGAGTAACAGGCATAAATCAGCTTACCCTCTTGTACATAGATTGACCAAGCCCCTGAAGTGCTAAATACTTGTAGACAACCAGTAACAGACTTACTGGTGATTTTTTTCAAGAGGGATAAGGGTTGTAGCTTTTGGAAAAATCTGTATCTACTAATAGGAAGCGTTTTCATCAGCATAGTTCTAAATACAAATAAAAATTTGACATTGCAATTTGTGAATCTCCCGTAGGGGACTCACACCGGTCTTTTTGGACTTACTGCCAGATAAAGATAGCGGTTTATATGGAAGTGAGTATAGCAAGTCCCCACTCTAAACACACAATACCCAACACCCCACACCCCACTCACCCCTCACCCAAGCAAAAAGGCTGAAATTATTCCAGAAAACAGCATTCCCAACATCAGATTTACTTTCTGTTTGACTTTCTGTATTTTTCCCTAATCTGGCTAATCTCGGAATTTATACCTCTGGCGTTTTTACAGGTGATGAAAATGGCCACTTCAGCAGTCAGCCACAAGCTAATACCTTACGGCAAGTTACACCAACAGCAAGGAGAATAGTCTGGTGTTTATTTTCCAACTCAATAGTTTTAAATCGGAAAAAATTTGGTTTTAGCTACTGTCTGACTGCATAAGCTGAGTTCTGAGTTTCGATAGCTTTTTGGTAAATACCCAAAAAATAACCATTTTAAAATTGATGGAAGATGCTCAAGAATTACTTACTAAATTCACGTTACTATATATTTAACAGGGAAATAAAAAACTATTTTAAATCTCATATAAAAACTTCAAGTAAATACTAAATTTTGTAATAAAAATAGCTGTTTTAAATTATTATTGTTCACCTTAATTCTTTCATAAAAAAGATTTGTTTGGATAAAATAAATCATCTATCATTTTACTCTCTTGTAGCCAATTACAAAGAAGCAATGTACTGTAAATTACTGCCCATACTATAATGTTTGTGTCCGGTAGTTTTCTACCCACACAGTGCTTAATTTATTCTTTTCAGCTTTGATAATTAACTATCAGGATAATTTAGAAGTCAGGTGTCAGGAGTTAGGCGGAAAATAACACCTGATCATTGTTACTGGTATTAGTATTCTGTAATCTTTGGAACTACTGAAATTGTTAAAATTAGTAAAAGTCTCACATAACTAGCCGTTTAAACTTAACCAACTGTGTCCGCTATTAATCTCCTAGTTCAAGAAAAAAGTGACCGACTGGATCGCTATCTGTCAGAAGAAATACCAGATTTATCCCGTTCCCGTGTACAACAGTTAATTGAACATGGCCATGTCCAACTCAATGATCAAGTTTGCACATCTAAGAAAATAAATCTGCAAGTAGGCGATCGCATTAGTCTAGAAATTCCCGCAGTCCAACCTTTGGAATTGGTAGCAGAAGATATCCCTTTAGATATTCTCTACGAAGATGAGCAATTACTTATTCTCAATAAACCCGCAGGTTTGGTGGTTCATCCTGCACCTGGTCACGCAAATGGAACTTTAGTTAATGCTTTATTAGCACATTGTCCCAATTTACCGGGAATTGGTGGTTTTCAACGTCCGGGAATTGTTCACAGATTAGACAAAGATACAACTGGTGCGATCGCTATTGCTAAAACAGATATCGCCTATCAACACCTACAAGCACAACTGCAAGCCAAAACAGCACGACGAGAATATTTAGGGGTGGTTTACGGTGCGCCAAAAACTGAAAGCGGAACTGTAGATTTACCCATTGGTCGTCATCCCCATGATCGTAAAAAAATGGCCATAGTCCCTGTAGAACAAGGGGGAAGAACAGCCATAACTCATTGGCAAGTGAAAGAAAGGCTTAATAAGTACACTTTGATCCACTTTCAACTAGAAACAGGACGTACTCATCAAATTCGAGTCCATAGCGCCAAAATTGGTCATCCTATCGTTGGTGATCCTGTTTATGGTTCTGGTCGTTCTGTAGGGGTAAATTTGCCCGGTCAAGCATTACACGCTTGGCGACTCAAGTTAAAACATCCCATTTCTGGAGATTGGGTTGAAGTAACCGCACCTCTACCCCAAACCTTCACAAAGTTGCTGGAAATTCTCCGTCGTAGATAGGGGACTCTTTACTGGGGACTGGGGACTGGGTTATTAACTTCCCCTACCTCCTCTGCTCCTCTGCTCCCTGCCTCCCTCCTGAAATCCCCCCAGGGAGGTTAATTTAACAGATTCTCAACAATATGTAGAAATGTAAATTTTGCATTACTTAATATAAACTACTTAACCTAAGTATATCCCCATAATTCCTGTAAATTAGCCCTGATATATTTTTTCCAGATCATTAAATTAATCTAAAATGTATAAATTTTCTCGATATTCAGAAACTTAATGAAGTTTTGTAACGAAAATTAGTAACTTTTCGGGTATACATCCCTTGTATGTAAAGGATTTGAGGCTTTTCTTATTACCTGATCTTATTTATTCATAAATTGTAACAAATAAAGTCTCTATAGCAGTGTATAAACTAATCTGGAGGGGTTAAAAACCAAAGCAAAGCTAAACGAGATAACCAATCCAATCTGGTTTGCTGTTTTCTCATAAAGTTACCTCCGATTCTCATATTTCTGCCTTGAGGAAGATAGACAAGAAAGTGAGAAAGGAAGTAAGAGAACTTTAGCTTTGATTAACTCTTTGTTGTTGAACCATTCCTGATTGATAAAACATTCACGGTTTTAATCAAGACATCTCTCAACTAAGTAATTAGGAGATTAGAGTCCATGACATTAGATGTATTTTCCAAGGTTGTTTCTGCCGCTGACGCTAGAGGCGAATTTCTAAGCACCGAACAACTAGATGCTTTGACCGAAGTTGTAAAAAGTGGCAACAAGCGTTTAGACGCTGTTAACCGTATCACAAGCAATGCTTCTGCTATCGTTACCGATGCTGCTCGTGCTTTATTTGAAGAACAGCCCCAATTGATCGCTCCTGGTGGTAACGCTTACACCAACCGTCGCATGGCTGCTTGTCTACGCGACATGGAAATCATCTTACGCTATGTTACCTACGCTGCATTAGCTGGTGACGCTAGTGTTCTCGATGACCGTTGCTTAAATGGCTTACGTGAAACCTACCAAGCTTTGGGTACTCCTGGTGCTTCTGTAGCTGTTGGTGTTGGCAAAATGAAAGAAGCTGCTATCAAGATCGTTAACGATCCCAACGGTATCACCAAAGGCGATTGCAGTTCTTTAGTTTCTGAATTGGCAAGCTACTTTGATCGTGCAGCTGCTGCTGTTGTCTAAGAGATTACAAGTAGTTCCGAGCTAAATATCTAGCTCTTCCAACAACACAAGAAACCAATTAAGGAGAAATTAGATCATGAAGACCCCAATTACCGAAGCTATTGCAGCTGCTGATACCCAAGGACGTTTCCTGAGCAACACCGAATTACAAGCTGTTAACGGTCGTTTTGATCGTGCTGCTGCCAGCATGGAAGCTGCTCGTGGTTTGACCTCTAAAGCTCAACAGCTAATTGATGGTGCTACCAACGCTGTATACCAAAAGTTTCCTTACACCACCTCTACTCCTGGTCCTCAGTTCGCTGCTGATGCTCGTGGTAAAGGTAAGTGCGCTCGTGACGTAGGTCACTACCTCCGCATCGTTACCTACAGCTTGGTTGCTGGTGGTACAGGTCCTTTGGATGAATTCCTAATTGCTGGTTTGGCTGAAATCAACAGCTCTTTTGAATTGTCTCCCAGCTGGTACGTTGAAGCTTTGAAATATATCAAAGCTAACCACGGTTTGAGCGGTCAAGCTGCTAACGAAGCTAACACCTACCTTGACTACGCTATCAACGCTCTCAGCTAGATAGCTTCATGCCCGGAGAGGGGTACAAGTGCTGGATGAAACTATCCCTTTGGGGTTAACTCAGTTTTTCGTGGGGAATAAATTCTCACTCGACTAGACTGAATCACCTAGCAGTTGGATCTCGCTCCGGGCATAGTTTTATGTATAGCAGGAGTCAGGAGTCAGGAGTCAGGAGTCAGGAGTCAGGAGTAAAACTCTGTTGATAGTAAAATCTTGATGATTATATAGATGTCCTAACTGCCTTGTCCGTTGCTATAGCTAACAAATAACCAACTTGATGTAACCAGCAATTGGTTAGAAACAGCAGCATTGCTAATCAAAATTGCTAATCAAAGGGGAAAAACAATGGCAATTACAGCAGCAGCATCCAGGCTGGGAACTGAGCCTTTTAGCGAAGCACGTCGAGTAGAACTGCGCCCCAACGCCAGCCGCGAAGATGTGGAAATGGTGATTAAAGCCGTTTATCGCCAAGTTTTAGGAAACGACTATATTCTGGCATCAGATCGCCTCGTGAGTGCAGAGTCACTTTTGCGTGATGGCAATTTGACAGTGCGTGAGTTTGTGCGGAGCGTTGCTAAGTCCGAACTCTACAAATCCAAATTCTTCTATAACAGTTTCCAAACCCGGTTAATTGAACTCAACTACAAACATTTGTTGGGTCGCGCTCCTCTGGATGAGTCTGAGGTGACATACCACTTAGACCTATACATTAACGAGGGTTACGATGCAGAAATCGACTCTTATATAGATTCGATGGAGTATCAAAACAACTTTGGTGACAACGTTGTACCTTACTATCGTGGGTTTGATTTTCAACCGGGACAAACATCAGCTGGTTTTACTCGGATGTTCCGTTTATACCGTGGATATGCCAACAGTGATACTGCCCAGGTAGAAGGTAGCAAATCACGGTTAGCACGGGAACTAGCAAGTAACAAAGCTTCCTCTATTGTTGGTCCATCGGGCAGTAATAATAATTGGGCATTCCGTTCATCTGCGGATAATGCACCCAAACAAAACTTAGGTAATGCTGTAGGGCAATCGGATCGCGTATACCGAATTGAAGTAGCGGGCATTCGCAATCCAGGATTCCCCAGCGTGCGCCGCAGCAGCACAACATTCATTGTACCTTATGAGCGCCTTTTAGACAAAATGCAGCAAATTCACCGATCCGGTGGCAAAATTGTCAGCGTTATATCCACATAAGGTAGAGTGCTGTTTGTTGGTATACCCCATCAAGAGGAGATTTAGAATTAATGTTCGGTCAAACCACACTTGGTGCTAGTAGCGTTTCTTCATCTGCAAGCCGTGTATTTCGTTATGAAGTTGTGGGCTTAAAGCAAAACCAAGAAACCGACAAGAATAAATTCAGCATTCGTCGTAGCGGTAGCGTATTTATTACCGTACCCTACAGCCGGATGACTGAAGAAATGCAGCGGATTAGCCGCTTAGGTGGCAGAATTGTCAAAATTGAACCCTTGACTGTAGCAGAATAAAACTAAAGTCCTGGTAATGATAGAACCCAGTACGTCAGAACATTCTGCCGAAAATGGGGCGCAGTTGACACCAGAGCAAGCCATCGCTAACCTGCAATCATCAGATTTAAGTCTCCGCTATTATGCTGCTTGGTGGTTGGGTAAGTTTCGAGTCAGTCAGCCAGAAGCCATAGATGCACTGATTAAAGCATTAGAGGATGAGGCTGACATCACAGAACTAGGAGGTTATCCACTGCGACGAAATGCAGCCAGAGCATTGGGAAAATTGGGCAGTCCCAAAGCCATACCTGGCTTGATTCAGTGTTTGGAATGCTCGGATTTTTATGTGCGGGAAGCAGCAGCCCAATCTTTAGGAATGCTAAACGCTAAAGCCGCAGTACCAACACTAATCAAAATGCTAGATGGGGGTGTTGCCAAGGCCTTGCAAGTACCAGGTCGCCCTCATCTGACCCAACCCTATGAAGCAGTGTTAGAAGCCTTGGGAGCTATTGGTGCAACTGAGGCTATTTGCCTAATTCAGCCTTTTCTAGAGCATCCTGTCCCACGGGTACAATGCGCCGCATCTAGGGCTATGTATCAACTGACCCAAGATCCTCAATATGGGGAATTTTTGGTGACAATGATGCAAAAAAGTGATCTGAAATTGCGGCGGGTGATTTTGGGGGATTTGGGAGCAATTGGGTATATGGCAGCAGCAGAGGCGATCGCCCTTGCTCAGGCAGAAAATAGCTTTAAACTCATGGCGCTCAAAGGATTACTAGAGCATCAAATTTCTCATGAGTTAGATTCTCTCGCTGTTTCTGATCAGGCAATTCTGGTCATGAACCTGATGGATTCACTTTTATAGTCATTAGTCGTAGGGGCGAAGCATTCAGAAAATAACCTTTGATAAAAACTGAGCGTTTATCCCCTGAATGCTTCGCCCGTACATTAGTCATTAGTTAAATGATTAACAACAAATGACTATTGACTATTAATCATTGATATTTGACCAATGACTGAGGAACTAATTAGTGCTGTTGCCCTAGCAGAAACACCAGGGCAAATGGTAACAGCAGTGCAGAACCTGGCAGCAGCTAAAGATCCAGCCGCCATTCCCACATTCATTGCTGTTTTTGGTTATAACAACCCAGCAGCAGCAGTGGTGGCAGTAGCCGCACTCACAGAATTGGGCGAAATAGCAGTACCCCAATTGCTAGAACAAATTGATGATTATAACTATGGCGCACGGGCTTATTCGATTCGCACTTTAGCAGCGATCGCTGATCCCCGTGCTTTAGATGTGTTAATCTCCACTGCTGCTACAGACTTTGCTCCTAGTGTTCGCCGTGCTGCTGCCAAAGGACTAGGAAACTTAAATTGGTCTAAATTAGGCTTTCCTGAAAGTCAAACAGCCATCAACCGCGCCTTAGATACACTAATGTTGATATGCCAAGATACGGACTGGTCAATTCGTTATGCAGCCATTGTTGGTTTACAGGCTTTGGCAAAAATAGCGGAGGTGAGAGAAACCATTTTGACTCTCTTCCAAGAAATGCTGGCTAATGATGCCCAAAAGGCAGTCCGTGCCCGGATTCAGTTAGCTTCTACCAATTTGGGATTTTAGATTTTGGGATTAATCTCAAATTACCCGCACTATCCCAACTTGGCTATCACAATCAATAGACCGCTCTTTATACCATAAAACAAGGTAAAAGTAAAGATGTCAATACCACTCTTAGAATATTCTCCTGCTTCGCAAAATCAGCGAGTAGAAGGTTACGAAGTACCTAACGAAGACACCCCAACCCTTTATAAACTGAACTATGCCACATCAGATCAAGATGTGGATGCCATTATCTGGGCGGGATATCGGCAGATTTTTAGCGAACATCTGATTTTAAGCAGTTACCGTCAAAAATTTTTAGAATCTCAACTGCGAAATCGGGCTATTACCGTCCGTGATTTTATTCGTGGTTTAGGTAAATCAGATGTTTTCCGTAGCCAAGTAGCAGACGTTAACTCTAACTATCGCTTAGTTGATATTATCCTCAAGCGGTTTGTGGGACGGGCAGCTTATAACAAAGATGAAGAAATTGCTTGGTCTATTGTCATTGCCACCAAAGGCGTACATGGCTTTATTGATGCGTTGTTGGACTCTGACGAGTACCTAGAAAACTTTGGTGATGACATCGTACCTTATCAACGTCGTCGCTTTGGATCACGTCCTTTTAACTTAGTGAATCCTCGCTACAATGCTGAATGGCGTGACACCCAAAGTATGCGTTCCCTTGGTTATCGTTCTTTCTACAGCATCCGCACTTCAGGAACTCTCACTACTGAAGATATTCGCAAAGCTATCCCAGCTAACTTCTTTGCAATGGCTGGAAAAATCATCACTCCCGAACGCAACTACCAAAGAACAATTGCTTCTGTGACTTCTCAAGTGAAAACTTTGGATATTCCCGATACTTCACGGGATGTAACCACAGAGGAAGTAACTATTAAACCGGTAGCAGTTTCTCTACCTTATAGCTATATCCCTGCGATCGCGAAAAATTAATCAAAGGGAACAGGGAACAGGCAGGGGAAGCAGGGGGAGATTAATAACCCAATGCCCAATGCCCAATGCCCAATACCCAATACCAATTACCTACCCATTACAACTTACAAACATTGTAAAATATGGCAATACCTTTACTAGAATATAAACCCAGTTCTCAAAACCAACGGGTTTCAGGTTACGAAGTACCGAACGAAGACAGCCCCAGAATTTACCGCATAGAAGATTATGCTGTTGGTGGTGAAGTTGAAGAGTTAATTTGGGCTGCGTATCGGCAACTGTTCAGCGAACACGTCATCCTCAAATTCTACCGTCAAGGTAATTTAGAATCTCAGGTAAAAAATAAAGCTATTACTGTCCGTGACTTTATTCGGGGTTTAGCTAAGTCTGACGCTTTCCAGGATTTGGTCATCAAAACCAACTCCAATTATCGCTTAGTAGAACTGGGACTCAAGCGGTTGTTAGGTCGTGCGCCTTACAACAAAGATGAAGAAATCGCTTGGTCAATCAAAATTGCTACAGACGGTTGGGATGGTTTTGTTGATGCGTTGATAGATTCACAAGAATATCAAAGCAGCTTTGGTGAAAATATAGTTCCCTACCAACGCCGACGCTATAAAGATAGACCCTTTAATTTGGTAACACCCCGCTATGCTGGCTACTGGCGCGATAAGTTAGAAGCTGCACGCTACAAACCAGGTAGTATCAGTGACTTCATGAAAATGGCTGCTTCTGTTAGCATCAGGACTGTTACTTACACACCAGTTAGCACAGCTAACATTAAAATTCCTGATACTACTAGGGACACAATACCCGCAGGTATTCCTGTTTCTATCAGTCCTAGTGCTAGTTTCCCTATAGGCTAAATCTCTTAATTAGGTGTGTTACCTAATGCGGGAAAATAGTTAAAGCGTGAATTGGGAAGTTGAGTCATCAAACCTGGTTCCGTTTTCAAAGTCAAATTTATTAACAAGAGGAAAGACGCAGCATGGCACTGCCATTACTTCAATACAAACCAACCACTCAAAATCACCGTGTTAGCACCTTTGGCGTTGCTGACACAAATGAAGATACCCCATATATCTATCGTTTAGAAGATGTTAGTTCTTACACTGACATTCAAAGCATCATTTGGGCATCCTATCGCCAAGTTTTCAGCGAACATGAGATTTTGAAGTTTAACCGCCAAATTACTTTAGAATCTCAGCTGAAAAATGGTTCTTTGTCTGTTAAAGACTTCATTCGTGGTTTAGCTAAATCCGAAGCTTTTTATCGTTTAGTTGTTTCTGTGAACAACAACTACCGTTTAGTAGATATTACCCTCAAGCGCCTTTTGGGTCGTTCTGCTTACAACAAACAAGAAGAAATTGCTTGGTCTATTGTTATTGGTACTAAGGGTTTCAGTGGCTTTGTTGATGCTTTATTAGACAGCGAAGAATACAGCCAAAACTTTGGTGACAATACTGTACCCTACCAACGCAACCGCTTAGAAGGTCGTCCTTACAATTTGGTGACTCCTCGCTACGGTGCAGACTTCCAAGAAACCGCAGGTACAGTCAGAACCGACTGGCGCTTTGTTTTGGACAACTTCTACACTGCAAAAGCGAAAACAAAGCGTTTGCAAGAAGGCGATCCTGGCAAGTTTGCAGATATGGCTGCATCACTCTCTGGTAAGGGTAACTACGCTCAAAAAATCTCTTCTTTTGATATTGATTTCTTGAATGGTGTTCCTTATCGTGGTAGACGCTAAGAAGGTAATTCTTTAATTACCTAAATTTCCTGTTGGGTCTGGTTTTTACATTAATATGATAACGGCTTGGCGGTTCCTCTGTTGGCTAGTTATGATATTAGGTGAAAACTAGACCCTTGGTTTTCGGAGGCAGGAGGCAGGAGGCAGGAGGCAGGAGGCAGGAGGCAGGAGGCAGTAGGCAGGAGGCAGGAGGCAGGAGGCAGGAGGCAGGAGGCAGGAGGCAGAAGGGAAAAGATTTTTAATTTTTAATTTTTACTTTTTGATTATGAACCAAAGATTAACTCAAGAACAGTTAAATCAGATTATTGCGGAAGTTCAAGGTTTACAGTTACGTCAAGAATCGGAATTTGATAAACCACAGATTCAGCAAATTTTACAAGAATTAAATTTACCAACTGAATTATTAGATGAAGCTTTGATTCAGTTACGTCGTCGTCAAGCTTTGGAATTGCAACAACGTCGTAATAAAATGATTGCTTTTGGTGTGGTTGGAGCTATTATTATTACTGTTAGTGGAACAGTATTTTTTAATCAACAACAAAGTTCTTTATTGGCTAATGTGTCTGCTCAACAAGATAGAATTACTTTAGCTGATAAGGTTGATATAAAAACTGTTAATCGTCAATCTAATGCTGAAGTTTTCTATCGTGTAACTTTAAAAGATGCACCGATAGGTAAAAAGTTATCTCTAAGTTGTAATTGGATTGATCCTAGTGGTCAAGTTGTGAAGCAAAATAATTATCAAACTCGTGAGGTGACAACTTCTATTTGGGATACTTTTTGTCGTTATCCTATTAATCCTACTGCACCTGTGGGTAATTGGAAGGTGGAAATGTTGCTGGATGGGAGAAAAATTAGTGAGGAAATTTTTGTTGTGCAATAGTTATGTTTTCAGGTGATTTTATCGGTTATTGGGGTGAGAAGAAGGAAGATTTTTTCACGCAAAGATGCAGAGACGCAGAGAGAGGAGGAAAGGGAGAGAAGTTTGTTTTTGAGGTTGTTTATGTGGGGTGTGAGTCTGTACCGGAGATAGAAGGAAATATTATTGCTGCTGTTTCTGCGTCGGGGTTTTCTGATGCTGATGTGTGGGTGAAGGTAAAAGATGATCAGTTGATTTTGGGTAGGGAGGTTTTTGGGAGAGTTCCTTTATTTTGGAGTTGTAAAAATAATACTGTTTGGTTTGCTTCTCGGTTAGAATTACTTTTAGAAATAATGGAAAACCCGGAAGTTTGTATTTCTGGTTTATATGGTTATTCTTGTTTTTCTTATGTTCCTACTCCTTTAACTCCTGTTGATGGGGTGTTTTCTGTAAGTGCGGGAACTGAGGTTATTTTTAAGTTGGATAATCTTGGTTTTCCTGAAGTTAGAAAAATTTATCAATGGACTGAAATAAAAGAACAAATTAAAGATGAAAATACCGCAGTTTCTCAATTACAAACTTTACTAAAGAATGCGGTAGAAAAGCAAGTTGCTGATTTAAATGATGAACCTGTGGGAGTTTTTCTTTCTGGGGGTTTAGATTCTTCTATTGTTGCTGCTTTGTTGGTACAATTGGGGTTGAAGGTTCGCGCTTATAGTTTAGATTTTGGTGATTTTGGTATTTCTGAATATCCTTATGCGGAACAAGTAGCGCAGTTTCTCAATATTCCTTTAATTAAGGTTGATGCTAGTCCTAAGAATATTAAAAATGCTATTATTCCTACTGTTAAAGCTTTAGATTTACCTTTTGGTGATGGTGTTACTGTTCCTTTATATCTTTTAAATAAAGTTGCTTCTCAAGAAACGCGGGTAATTTTTAATGGTGAAGGTGGTGATCAATTATTTGCAGGTTGGACTAATAAACCTTTAATTGCTGCGGGTATTTATCAAAGTGAATATCCTAATAAAAGTGAAGATTTTATCTCACAATATCTGCGAACTTTTCACCGTCTTTGGGGTTATGAAAAACAGGTTTATCAGCCGCAAATTTATGCTCAGATTCAAGGTTTAAATGCTCAGGAATGGCTTTTAGATGCTCTTGATTCGAGTTTTTGCCCTTCTTTGTTACATCGTCTGCGTCGTGCTAGTTTGATGTTGAAAGGAGCGCAAAATATTCATCCCCGTGCGACTGCTTTAAGTTTTGTGCATGGGTTAAATGTGCGATCGCCTTTTTGTGATTTACTTTTAGCAGAATGGACTTTTCAGCTATCTGGTGAACTCTGTTTACAGGGTGCTTGTGAAAAATATATACTGAAACGTGCTGTAGAAAATTGGCTACCATCGGAAATTGTATGGAGACAAAAGCGGGGTATGGGTGTTCCCTTAACCTCTTGGTGTGTAAATAATTTTTGGCATGATATCGGTAATTGGTTAAATCCGGGTATACTAAAAGCAGAAAATATTTTTTATTCTGATATAGCATCACAAATTGTTAGTGGAGAATTAGGAGGGAATATTCAAGGACGACGGATAGGTGAGACACTTTGGTTACTGATTATGTGGGAACTTTGGTATGCTCATGTTTTTGGTGTACAGCTAGGTCAAAAGTCTTGGAATCATCCATTTTTATTACCTAATTGGTTATGGAAACATTACAAGAAACTCCAAAATTATTAACTCCATTTTCTCTGGAACTCGCTCAAGAATTATTACAAATTTACGGTTCTCCTTTATATGTTTATGATGGTGATATTTTAAATCAAACTATTTCCCATATTACCCAATCTTTTAGTTATCCCCATACTAAGTTTCATTTCGCTAGTGTGACAAATGGTAATATTGCGTTATTGAAGATATTTAAAAATGCTGGTTGGGGACTTCATGCTAATACTCCAGGGGATATTTATTTGGGTTTAAATGCAGATTTTGAACCTCATGATATTGTCTATAGTGGGAGTAATTTAAATCGGGAGGAAATGTCACAAGTTTTAAATTGGGGTGTGAAGACGCTGAATTTGGATAGTATTTCTCAGTTACGTTTATTGTGTGAGATGTTTTTGTTTCGCGCAAAGACGCAAAGGAGCAAAGACGCAAACTTAAATATTGGTTTACGTTTAAATGTTTCTGAAGATAGTCGTATTGGTGTTAGTATAGCAGATTTTGATCAGGCTGTTGCTATTGCTCATGATGCAGGTTTAAAAATTTCTGGTTTGCATTTTTATCGGGGTACGGGAACTAATGCTACTTCTGCTTTTACTGATGCTATTGATTGGGTTTTTGAGACTGCCAAAAATTTACCAGATTGGCAATATTTAGATTTTGGTGGTGGTTTTGGTTATCCATATCATCATCAAGGTGTGGCTTTTGATTGGGAATTGTTTGGAGATGAATTAAGTAAGAGAATTAGCAATTTAGGTAAAAATATTAATTTGATTATTGAACCAGGACGCTCTGCTGTAGCTGGTTGTGGAACTTTGTTAGCTAAGGTTGTCTCTGTAAAATGGCAAGGTAAAAAACAAGTTTTAGGTGTAGATTCTACAATTGCTAATATTTCTGTTCCTGCGGTACATGGAGGTTATCGAGAAATCGTAAGTTGGAAAAATCAAACTTCGGAAAAATACCTAACTGATGTTTGTGGAAATACCACTTATTCACGGGATTATTTAGGTAAAAATTGCCAACTTCCTGCTTTAGAAATTGGTGATATGATCGCTATTTTAGATGTCGGTGCTTATGGTTATGCTATGTCTTCCCATTTTTTACATCGTCCCAAACCTGCGGAGGTGTTATTAGAAAATGGGTGTCATCGTTTAATTAGAAAACGGGAAAATTACAGTGTTTTATTGAATAATCAAATAGTTTAAATATATTACCCATTTTACCCATTACCAAAAAACTTATGAAATGTATTAACTGCGGAACTGATAATAATTTAAAAGACAGAACAGCAAACAACGGAAGATGTAAAGAATGTAATCATCCTTTTGCTTTTGAACCAACAACAATGGGGAATGTGAAAATTACTGATCCCATGTTTGCAAAAATATTAGCTGATATTTCTGCTAATGATACTTTATATTTTACACCCAAGCAGCTTTTATATTTTTTAGAAAATCGTCTCCGAAGAAAATCGTTTCAACCTTTAGGTTTTGGTTTTATATATCTCTTTTTCAATGTTTGGGTAACTGGATTTTTGGGAGGGGTTACTTCTAGTTTTTTACCCAATTCTTTTGTCATTACTAACTTAGTTTATCAAGCAGGAGTAATTCTCTACTTATTTAAAAATACTACTTCCAGTAAGTTAAATAGTGCACGTCGCAAAGCAAATGCGAGAACTTTACAATTGGTGGGAATAGGAATTTTGGTAGTGGGGATATTAGTCAGTTTAGGATTAAATTCTTTCCCAATTTTTACGGTTGTGGTAATTTTAGGAATGTTGTCAATATTTTTAGGAACTAGACAGTTAGGAAAGGTAGGAAATTTACCACAGGAATTTTTAATTCCTCAATCTTATGTAGATGGTTGGTTGGAAAATTGGCAAACAATTAATGGTAGAATTGATAAGGTTTTACCTGCACCACAAGAACAAATTGCACCTGCATCTATTAACCCTGATGTCACTGCTTACAGTTTTGATAGGTTAGTTGTTTGTGATAGTGCTAATATTGCTCAATTATTAATTGCTAATAATTTCCACTTTGAAAATAATTGTGCAGTTCTCAGTATTAATGGTTATCCTCAAAGTATTTTTAACACGACAATAAAAATGCTCAGACGTAACCCCAATTTACAAGTTTTTGCTCTCCATGATTGTAGTCCTAAAGGTGTTAGTTTGGTGCATCGTCTCCGCACCAGTGAGAATTGGTTTCTTAATAGTGATGTGACAATTATTGATATCGGTTTATTACCGCGTCAAATTATTGCGAATAAGCGAGGAATGTTTATCCAAAATTCAGCTTCTTTAGCTAAAAAAGCGACAGAATTACCTTTAGAAATTCGTCAGACTTTATCTGCTGAAGAATTAGCTTGGTTAGATGCTGGTAATTTTGTGGAATTGGAATCTTTCTCTCCGCAAATGTTGATTAAAGTTCTCAGAAGTGGTATTTCTGGAAGTCTGAATTTAGCAAGTGATGATAGTAGTATGATTTTAATTGGTGATGGGGGTAATGATATTTATATGGTGGAAAGTTTTGGTTAATAAGCTGATTATAAATTATGCTCCCAATATTTGGCAGATAAAAGTAAATCTGTACCAAAATCAAATGGCCATGTATCAGGAAAATCTGTTTGTTTATACTCAACGGAAACAATATCTAAAGCATCAATATAAACTTCTGTAAATATTTGTGCTAAATAAGGTTTTAAGCTAGGAGATTCTTTCAATAAAACTTTAATTTGTTTTCGTTGTTCTACAATAGTTACTTCCCATCCATTGAAGTTTTCAGAACTGTTAACATACATCCGTTTGAGAATATGCGCTATCAAAAATAATAATCTATTTCTTAATTCTCGTCTTTCGCTTTTTCCCAAACTTTCAATCTCCTCTATTAAATTTTCAAAATCAAGATTTTCTACATCTTTTGCTTTGAGTTGAACAACGGTTCTTTCACACCAAGCAAGAAAATCGGTTTCATATAAAATATCATGTTTGGGTATGTTTTGTATCATTAATTTTACTCCTGGAGTGATTCTTACTTAATTACTAATTTTTTATTTACCTGCAACCAAATTTCCAAACTAACCAATAACCATAGTTTAACACCATATCTTCCCCAAATATCACCTTTAAAATCTAACCAATTTCGCAATATTTCCTGATTAATATAAGCTGCAATCTCACTATTTCTATTTAACAACAATTTCCGCGCTTCTTTTTGCCAATATTTCCTAAATCCTAATTGTACAGGAACCATCATCCCACTTTTAGGACGATGAATAATGCTATCTGGTAAAATATCATTCACTGCTTTTTTCAAAACTGCTTTTTCTTCCACTCCTGAAAGTTTATATTCTGGAGGAATTTGCATACTAAAATCAACTACTCGCTGATCAAATAACGGTGATAAACCCTGTAAACCTGCTGCTTGGGTTAAGTTATTGACCTTTGTTAAAATCTGATCAGCACCTTTAAATTTAATATTCAATGTCATTAATCTATTTAAATAATTAACGTCTGCATTTAAATCATCGTAAAATACAGAAGTTTCGTTTTTCAAACTTTGGTAAATCTGTGGTTTTAAAAGTTGTTCTAAATCTAAAGCACACTTTTGAAAAGAAATTAAATAAGCTTTTAAAGAATCTTGATTATTAATAGAACCATATAAACTATTAATCAACATCGGTTGATTTTTGGGACCACCAAAACAAGGATCTCCACCTTCTCCATTTAGTGTAGTCTCTACGTTTTCCCGTGCTAATTTGCCTATTAATAAATTTGGTACTGTTAAAGGATCACCTATCGGATCATCTAAATACAACATCGTTTCTGGAAGACGTTCCCACATATCCCGAAATGTGATTTCTAAAATGTGATGTTGTGTTTGACAATGTTGGGCAACCAAACTAGAAAATTCTAATTCATTTGCTGTTTCTGTACCAAAATGAATAGAATAAGTGTGAACTGGTGCATTATGCAATTGTGCTGCTAATGCTGTAATGCTGCTAGAGTCTAAACCACCAGAAAGGAATACACCAACGGGTTGATTTTCGGGTAAATATTCTTTGACAACTTGCTCAAGTAAAGCGCGTAATTTCTCGCTATACCATTCTAAAGGTTGATTTTTATCTATAACTTGTTCTTGGAGTTGCCAATAATGGTAAACTTTGTTTGATGGCATTTCTAGAAATGTTCCTGGACGCATTTCTCGGATATCCTTCCAAAGTGTTCTTTCTCCTGGAACAAATGCACAACACAGATAATCCCGCAATGCAATTAAATCTAAATCATTGTTTCTATAAGGTGCAAGGGTGGTTAATTTAGGGGCAATCCAACAAGTTGAACCATTAGCAGTATAATATAAAGTCCTACTACCAATGGCATCTCTGACTAAATATAATACTTGCTGTTCTCTATCCCAAACCACTAACCCAAAAATTCCCATCAAAAGGGTTAAAGATTCAGAGTTGTATTTTTCCCAAAGTTGTGCAATTATTTGTTGATTACTAATATTTTCATTAATATGAATTGCCAATTTTTGCAGGAGTTCTAAACGATTACTTAACCATATATCACCAACTACTACAAATCTTTTTGTAGGACTAAAGGCAAAGTTCTCTGGTACAGAAATAACTGCAAATTGCTCATCTTTCCAGATTACATCTTCTGTTAAATTATCTAACTTTCCATAAGCTACACACCAACTAGGAATCACTTCAATATTGGAAATGGTAGATTTAGGAGTGGGAAAAAGATTAAAAAACATGAAGAACGAATAAATGATTTACACAATTTTAGTACCCCAAGGAGCAGAATACCAAGCCGTCTGTCGCGGTTTAAGTCGTGTTAGAGTTTCTCAATCACAGGTGATAGCTGTTCCCCTGGGTATGCAACCACTGTATCAATTCTTAGAAAAAAATTGCCAACATTTAAATCAACTCAATCAAAGAGTGCTACTGATGGGTTTATGTGGGAGCTTAAATCAGCGTTACAGCGTTGGTGATATTGTCATCTATGAAGATTGTGTTTATCAAGAAAATCTGCGAGAGTGCGATGGTAACTTTACCACAGAGATACATCATCAGCTTGGGGATAAGGTATCTTTTGTTAAGGGATTAACGAGCGATCGCGTGATATCCTTAGCAGAAGAAAAACGGAATTTACATCAAAAATCTGGCGTTGATGTTGTCGATATGGAAGGATTCGCGTTTCTAGAATTTTTCCAGCAACTTGGGGTATCAACAGCAATGTTACGAGTCGTCAGCGATGATGCTCTCCATGATATACCAGACCTCACAACAGCCATCAACGCCGATGGTTCACTCCAACCTTTACCCCTGACCTTAGCATTAATCCGCCAACCCCTGGCTGCTACTTGGCTAATTCGCGGTTCCTTACAGGGACTCAAAATATTAGAAACAGTAGCTTACTGTTTAGCCAGTCCGCAAACTAGGAGCTAGATCCCCGACTTCTTGGAAAAGTCCGGGATCTGGGTATTACACAACTTCAAGCTTAAATCGCCGCTTCTTCCCGTTGAGAATCAAAGAACATCTCGAAAGAACCATCAGGTACGATTTGGCGCAAGTGCTGAATATAACCATCTGCATCTGACCGACTACGGAATCTGGCAACAATCACACGCTCTTGATCCGCAACCACACGAGCTATAGCCCAACCATTCAGCCGATTTCTATAAGAAATTGCCTGATTTGTTGATTTGGTATCTTTGTAATCTGTGTTTTGTGGCATGATTATATTATCCGTATGAATTTGATTGATTGGCGTTGGTGCGTCTCTTAGGGGGGATAGCACTAGCGCCTTTAATTGATGATGCCACCTTGTTATTACATAATTCTTGGATTGTCAATACTTAGTGCAACAAATTTGTTTTCCTCAGCAATAAAACTGAGATGAATAGAGTTTACAGAATTGTCAGGATACACAAAGTAATTTCACTAAAACAGTGCTGAATATTTTGTAAATAAAACCACATCTATTTTAGTAAAAAAATTACATCATACTTAAATATTAATTGGTCAATCAATATAGCATTCTTTAATGATATGTGAGAGAATATGGTGCGTATTCTTCCTTACCTATTGCTAAGAGTAAGTTGACAAATCGAACAGGAATGCTATATGAGATTAACTACATCAATTTTGCAGAAAGTAGCTAGAGAAATGGGTGCTACTGTTTTAATAGAACCTGAATATGAACTAATTGGACATATTACATTTCCCAACGGGAAAAAAACCGTTTTTGATAATACTAGACTTAATATTAACGGGTTTGGTTCTGCAAATTTAGCTCAAGATAAAGGCTTCTCTAATTATTTTTTGCAGCAACTTGGTTACCGAGTTACAGAAGGAAAAACATTTTTCAATGAGAAAATGTGTGCAAAAATAGCCAACCCTAGAAATATCCATGATGGTTGGGATTACGCCCAGCAATTAGGATTACCTGTAATTGTTAAGCCGTTAAATCTCAGTTTAGGAATCTTAGTTACCAAGGTATATGAAAAATCCGAATATTATGAAGTAGGAGAAAAAATTTTTCAGATTCATTCTGGCTTAATAGTAGAAAGATTTTATAGCGGTAATGACTTTAGAATCCTAGCATTAGATAATGAAATAATTGCTGCTTATCAAAGAATCCCTTTATCTGTAACTGGTGATGGTAATTCTACTATTTTGGAATTACTGCAAAGCAAACGCGAAGAATTAATCAAAACTGGTGAAAAGATATTAATTGATTTAGAAGATTTTCGCATTATTCAAAAATTAAACAAACAAAATCTCACTTTTAATAGTGTACTTGCCAAAGATACTAGAGTTTATCTTTTAGATAATGCTAATCTATCTACTGGAGGTGATTCAGTAGATTTGACTGATAAAATTCATCCTGATTTTCAGAAATTAGCGATTAATATTACTAAAGATATGGGTTTGAGACTAGCAGGTGTAGATATCCTCACCAATGATATTACTCAACCATTGCTAGATTATACTCTGTTGGAAATTAATAGCGCCCCTGGTTTAGCTCATTATGCTTTCCTTGGTGAGATGCAAATACAGAAAGTAGAAGATTTATATCGCAAAATTTTGCAAGCATTAGAAAAAGAATAAATTTGGGAATAAGTAAGTAGGCACGAAAAAACCAAGCAAGTACAAAAATGTAAAATGGCTAAAAACCTCTTCCCTCCAGCATAGCTGCCCCCTGCCTCCTGCCTTGCCCTAACGACAATTTTTAACGCCTACCTACTTAATTCAGGAGTCAGGAGTTTTGACTCCTTGCATTTAGCTCACCAATTTTTACCTAATAGAGATTCAAATTCTGCTTGTAACGCTTTCATATCTGCCACTCTAGCCACTATCAAATTATCTCTTCCAGCATCTTTTAACCTGGTTTTCCAATATTGAATACTTTCTGCATTGTTTAACCAAAACTCAATCACAGTATCTACTACTTGATCTAAATTCCAACCTCCAGTTGGTGGAACTGATTCCACAGATTCTAGAAACGCATCTAGTGTACAAGTCTGGGTTCCCAAATATTCCACACGTTGGGGCTGAGGTTTTTGCATATTTTGTTGTTGGTGATCGAAAAAGTACAAAACTGGAGATACTCCTACAATGTCGAAAGTATATTCCATTTAGTCCTCCAAATCAGTTGTCGGTGGGATAAGGTAAGAGGCAGGATTTTGAATTTATTTTTCCCCTATTCCCTATGTCCTATTCCCTGTTTTGATGATTAAGTGTGGCAGGGGAGATACAGGCTATTAAAAATAAAATATGATTGCTATGTATTCAAATATAACTACAAAAACTGAGAATTACAACCTCAATGACAGGTTTTTTAAATTCTGCAAAATTTATTTATAATTTAGCACTTGTTGACTAAGAGTGCTAATTTTTAGGCAATTTTTTGATGTATTATCAAATAGTTTCCAGCCTTAATTAAGGAGTGGAGATGATTTTTAATAGTTTTTTAACTTACCTTTGGGGGTGAAAGTCCCCGGCTTCTACAAGCAGCGGGTTTTGCGTCGGGGTAAAATCCCCGTTGCAAAACGTAATTCTACATTCTAAGTAGGTAGGCGTTAAAAATTGTCGTTATGACAAGGCAGGAGGCAGGAGGCAGCTATGCTGGAGGGAAGAGGTTTTTAGCAATTTTACATTTTTTTACATACCTTGGTTTTTTCGTGCCGACTTACTTAAATTCTAAATTCTTCATTCTTTTAACACTGACTACTGATAACTGAATATCAGCAACTAGGGGCAAAACAAAGTATCCCGTGTATCCCTACCCGTTACAGGATTAGTACCTTTAGCCAGCTTGCATAATTTTTTTTGCTCATCTGGACGCAGCAGCGCATCAGTAAAATCTGCACCATCAACTATCGCACCATCAAATTTAGCACTAGCAGCAAACGCACCTTCTAAAACTGCATTGGTTAAATTTGCTTTAATCAGACGTGCAGAATCCAAGGTAGCATTAGTAAGATCAGCCCCGGTCAAGTTCGCTGACTCTAGATTTGCCGCAAAGAAGCTCACACCACGCAAGTTAGCACCACTGAAATTGCTCTGACGAAGATTAGCTTTAGTAAAGCTAGAGTCTGTTAAATCACGTCCAGAAAAATCTGCTTCAATCAAGATTTCTTTGTTGTATTCTAGTGCCAAAGCCGTTGATGCTAAACCTACTAATGCTGTTATGGGAACAACAGCCCAAAGCAGTAAACTGAGTATGAGTGAGAAAAATTGATACTTAGGATTCATGGTATTTTTTGAGTATTTTTAACTTACCTTTGGGGGTAAAATCCCCGTTGCAAAACGTAATTCTAAATTCTAAATTCTAAATTCTGCATTCTGTTAATCATGGCTAAACCTCCTCCATCTAATTATGCTGATATCGGTGACTTAGGAGAAGACCTAGTAGCACAATGGTTAAAATCTACAGGTTGGGAAATTCTGCACCGTCGCTTTTCTTGTCGCTGGGGAGAAATTGATATTATTGCCCAGTATCACGATATAAAAGCAACAGCAAACCCGCAAACCGTCAATCATCAAAACTCAATACTGGCATTTGTAGAGGTGAAAACTCGCAGTATAGGTAGTTGGGATGCAGGAGGAAGAAATGCTATCACCCCACAAAAGCAAGCAAAACTCTGTAGCACTGCTGAAATATTTTTAGCTCAGTATCCTGAAAAAGCTGATTACCCATGTCGCTTTGATGTAGCTATTGTCTTTTCTCAACGCTTGTCAAAAAACCTGGATGGGGCGATTGTTACCCCAGAATACCTTGCTAGTTTATCAATAGATGGGTATAATTTGAAGCTGCTTGAATACATCCCAGCAGCTTTTGATATGTCAATCATAAATTGGTAATTGGTCAGTAGTCAGTAGTCAGTAGTCAGTAGTTGTTGAAAATTATTTACGCTGCTCTCTGTCACCTATCACCTATCACCTATTTTCAAGCTAAAGTTTCTGGACAATAGCCCAAACCTCGGACAAATTGTTGCCGGAATGCTTCGATTTCCTCTTTTTCTGGACTGCCATGAGATACAATAGCTACTTGGTAGCGGCGCATCACATCCACGGGATACTGTCCCGCTTCCAAGCTCCAAAGTGCCATTTGTACCCTCATGGGTGGCTCATAACTAATTCCTAATTCATTGAAGAAAGCTCGAAAATCACCATCTTCTTGGGCTGAAATTGGATCTCTCAGTTTTATTCTTACTACCCAACCATCTATTTGATGAATTACGGTGATGAAGGAAACAGGAGTTTGGGGTCGGTTGTGCAGGTGTTGAACGACCCTGAGCGTTAGACTAGCATTTGCCAGGTAATATAAATATTCCATAATGGTGTTTGGGATCAAATCCAATCCTACATTTATATCTTCCTGGATCAAGGATAGTTCCCGGTAGGGTAAAAGTCCCCGTTTTTGTATGGGGAGATTTACCCAATTTTAGTGATTGGGGAAGAAGTGATAGGTGATTGGGAAAATTTATTACCCGTTACCTGTTACCCGTTACCTGTTCCCTGTCTCAACCAGTGAATTTCATTTTGTCCGACTACTTCTTATGACTCGCTTTATACACGATTAATGCGCTCAACAATATCTCACAGAACTATTAACACCTTACGGAGAAGTAGAAACCAGCAAAGATATCACCGCCGAAGTCAGACAAATTGACGTATTATTTATACCCTCACTCCCAACTACACAAAGTCTAGAAACATTGGGATTACTAGGAAAAATGGCTACAAATTATGCCATCTTTGAACCATTCCGTAACAATACTGTTCGGTTAAGAGTTTTCGTAGGTTGGGTTGAACAAAGTGAAACCCAACAAACCCTTGTAAATGTTGGGTTTCCTATCGTCAACCCAACCTACATCTACAAATTATGCCATCTTTGAACCATTCCGTAACCCTGTCAGTAGGAGTGAAATTTGCAGTTTTATGGGTAAACTATTTGACGTTCATGCAGACGGGAGCAACGCGATTTTGTGAAGTCGGGTTGCTCCCATTCACAATTACTAACTTACTTATTCCTGTTCGAGTAACATAAGAAGCTTCCGCAGCATGGGGATGAATAGTTGCAATTCATCAGCCGTGAATTGAGATAACAGTTGTTTCTCTTTCTCAAACAGAATAGGCATCACAGTATCCGCAAGCTGTATTCCTTTGGGAGTCAGTTGCACCATTACGCTGCGCCGATCCTCAGCATCACGGACACGGGTTACTATCTCATCTTGTTCTAGGCGGTCAATCCGGTTTGTCATTGCGCCTGAAGACAGCATGAGCAAACTATAGAGTTCAGTAGGTTTCAAGCAAAAAGGTTGTCCCTGTCGTCGCAGTGTGGCTAACACATCAAATGACCACACGTTTAAGCCATAGTCAACCAGTATACTTTCTCGGTGCTTTTCCAGAAGCCGGGCTATTCGTAGTACCCGCCCAATTATCCCTATGGCTGAGGTATCCAACTGCGGCAATTCCTGTTGCCATTGCTCAAGAATGATGTCAATTCGATCTTTGTTCATATTCCTATTTTATCTTGACATGAAGATTCTTGACATTTATCTTTATCTAAAGTATCTTGATATCAAGATATATGTTCACAACCATGACACCCATACGTTTAGGTCTTCAGGGATCTGTCCCTAATGGTCAAAGCTACTTATATGTGCTGCTGGCATTGGTAAATGGTGCTATGTTGCCGATTCAAAGCAATCTCAATGCTCAATTAGCGCGATCGCTCAATTCTGTACCCCTAGCCGCAGATATTTCTTACCTTGTCGGTTCAATTGCGTTGATTAGTTTGTTATGCACAGGTTGGTTTGGTCATCCAGATTGGTCTGCTTTAGCCAAAGCTCCCCGATGGACTCTGATGGGTGGTTTATTCGGAGTTTGGTATATTACCGCCAGTGCTTACTTCACCTCTATTTTGGGGACTACCTTGACTCAGGGGCTAATTATATGTGGACAAGCGATTACTGGTTTGGTGACTGACCATTTTGGCTGGTTAGGAGTTAACCGCCGTCGCCTCACAGCTAATCGTCGCCTGGTTCTGGGACTGTTAATTGTGGCAATTTTTCTACTTTCGCTACCAACTTAATACTTTTCAGTATCATCATTATGGATATTTTATTAGCATTGCTTGGTGCTGGTTCGGCTGGTGGTTTTTCAACAATTGGTACAGCCGTCAATGCTCAATTAAAAACAATACTCCACTCTCCAATAGCAGCAGCAACAATTAATTTCTTGGTTGGGTTTAGTATCCTCACCGTGTTGTTAGCATTTGGTATTTTCAAATCCTACAATCTGGAATTAATAGCCATTACGCCCTGGTGGGCATTTTTAGGTGGTTTGCTAGGTGCAATCTTCGTAACTTTAAGTACCTTAATAGTTCCTAAATTGGGTTTAACTACAACTACTTTAGTTGTTGTATTTAGCCAAATGTTTATGTCAATGGTAATTGATCAGTTGGGATGGTTCGGTGCTATTAAATATCCGATTACTACACCCAAGATATTAGGAATCGCCACATTAGTAATAGCGATTATAATTAATCAATTGGACAGGAACTATTCTCATAAAAACGTCAATTAATGCCTTGGATAATGTTACTCACGGTAAAATTACACAATTTATTCCCTTACATCTAAAATAGCAAAAACTATGGAATGGCTTAATCAACCTACTAATTGGTCGCATTCTGATCGGCAAATCATCGTTACAACTGCACCAAAAACTGATTTCTGGCGGATAACTCACTATGGTTTTATTCGTGATAGTGGACATTTCTACTTTGACCGAGTGAATACAGATTTTGTTGTTGATGTCAAGATCAAAGGAAACTACAAAGATTTATATGATCAGGCAGGAATTATGATTCGTGCTGACGAGAAACATTGGATTAAAACTGGAATTGAGTATGTAGATGGAGTTCAAAATTTGAGTGCTGTTGTCACTCATAACTATTCAGATTGGTCATTTACACCTTTGTTAAATCCTCCTCATATTTTTCAGCTACGGGTTGAGCGATGTCAAGAGGCTATTCATATCGCTTATTTAGATGAACATTCTCGCTATGTTCCCTTGAGAATGGCTTATTTTCCAGTTGAACAAGATATTCAAGTGGGAATAATGTGTGCATCACCACAAGGAAATGGATATGAGGTAATTTTTGAGGATTATCAATTAACAAAAAAAGGTGAAAAATCATCATGAATATTCAAGATTTAGCTGATGCTATCATCAAAAAGCGAACTGAATTTACAGGAGATAGAGGTTTTTTAGTTGGTGTCAGTGGAATTGATGGTTCTGGCAAAGGTTATATTACTGAAAAATTAATAACTGTTCTCAATCATCAAAATGTTAATGCTGTCTCGATTAATTTAGATGCTTGGCATAAGTTACCAAGTGAGCGATTTAATTCGGAAAATCCAGCCCAGCATTTTTACCACAATGCTTTTCACTTTGATGATCTATTTCAGCAATTAATACTACCGTTAAAAAATCAGCGGATGATTAATTTAACGACTGTGTTAACAGGAATTGCGGGTATACCAGAAACCTATAATTATCAATTTGAAAATGTGGATGTAATTGTGCTGGAAGGGATATTTTTACTGAAGCGACCGCTCCAACATTTCTATGATTTTAAAATTTGGATTGATTGTTCATTTGCAACTGCTTTGGAGAGAGCAATTCAGCGCAACCAAGAAGATATTTCACCAGAACAGATAATTGAGGATTACCAAACAATTTATTTTCCTGCCCAAAAGGAGCATTTGTCAATTGACAATCCTAAATCAATTGCAGACGTGATTTATATTAATGATTTGCAGTTAGTTTAATTTGTGTTTTAACAGGATGACTGGATTTGTGTATACCGTCAAAAATTCAGTTTGAAAAGCGATTTCTAATTGCCGAAAACTTTTCAAACATCCCCTTAGTAGAGACATTAAAAAAACGTCTCTACAAAATCTATAAAGTCCTAAACTTTCAAAGCCTGTTCTGCTTGGAAATGTAACAACAAACCATATTCCAAACCTGCAACTACAGCTTGATAGGAAGCTTCCAAAATATTTGTAGAAACTCCTACAGTTGTCCAACGTTGTTGACCATTTCCCGACTCAACTAAAGCGCGAGTTTTTGCCGATGTACCCGTATTTCCGTTCAGAATTCTGACTTTATAATCTGTCAACTCAAAATCTGCAATTTGCGGATAAAAGTTCAATAAAGCTTTACGCAAAGCAGCATCCAAGGCGGCTACCGGACCATTACCTTCTGCTGCTTCGAGAATATTTTTACCATTTACACCTACTTTGACTGTAGCTAAAGAATTAGTAGTTTCTTTCACCTCCACTAAATCACAATGTACTTGAAAACCTTTAACTTCAAAAAACTGTTGTCTCAGTCCCAAAGCTTCATACATTAAAAGTGCAAAACTAGCTTCTGCGGCTTCAAATTGATAACCTTCACTTTCCAAATCTTTCATCCGTTGGAGAATTTGTTTAGCTTGGGGATCATTTTTATCTAACTCCATTCCCAAAGTTCTAGCCTTAGCCAAAACATTACTTAAACCAGACTGTTCAGAAATGACAATGCGGCGACGGTTTCCCACTTGTTCCGGCTGAATATGTTCATAAGTCAACGGGTTGCGTTCTACCGCAGAGACATGAATACCCCCCTTATGAGCAAAAGCCGAACGTCCTACATAGGGTGCATGATCATCAGGTGCGAGATTGACAACTTCACTAACAAAGCGACTAGTTTCTGTAAGTTGATTTAGCTGGTGTTCCTCGATACAGCTATAACCTAGCTTTAACTGTAAATTAGGAATCAGAGAACACAAGTTAGCATTACCGCAGCGTTCACCATAACCATTTATAGTACCTTGTACCATCTTTGCCCCTGCCATGACTGCTGCTAGAGCATTAGCAACCGCCATTTCTGAATCATTATGAGTATGTATTCCTATTTGGGAAATTGGTGATAAGTCCCCAGTTACCTGCACAACATCTTTAACAATTTGCGTAATTTCATGAGGTAAAGTCCCGCCATTAGTATCACATAAAACTAACCATTCAGCCCCTGCTGTTGCTGCTGCTTTTACTGTCTGTAAAGCATAATCAGGATTTTGCTTATAGCCATCAAACCAATGTTCAGCATCATAAATCACACGCCGTCCTTGAGAACGTAAATACTCAATGGTGTCGCGGATCATGGCTAAATTTTCATCCAGACTGGTCTTGAGTCCTTCTATCACGTGCAGATCCCAGGATTTCCCGAAAATTGTCACCCAGCGCGTACCTGCTGCCAAAATCGCTTGTAACATGGGTTCATCTACAGCTTTGGTGTGGGGACGACGGGTGGAACAAAAGGGGACTATTTCGGCTTGTTTGAGGGGGTTTTCTTGGAGTTGCCAGAAAAACTGCACATCTTTAGGATTCGCTCCTGGCCAACCACCTTCAATAAATGGTATACCTAGTTGATCAAGTCTGTGAGCAATGCGTAATTTATCTTCTATGGACACTGATAAACCTTCTCGTTGAGTTCCATCGCGGAGAGTAGTGTCATAGAGCCAAAGTTGAGGAGAGGAAGTTTTGCTCATAAGTTCAGGAGTTCAGGAGTTCAGGAGTCAGGAGTCAGGAGTTAGGAGTTAGGAGTTAGGAGTTAGGAGTTAGAAGGTAAGTATTTCTCCCCACCTCCCCACCTCCCCACCTCCCCACCTCCCCATCTCCCCATCTTCCTGTCCCCAGTCCCCCGCTGTAATTTAGTTTGGTAATTTAAATATGCCCAAGGTGATAGCTCAAGGTAAATTAATTGAGTGTGAAAGCCAAGCCAATTTAAGGAAGGTGCTGCTAAAAGATGGTGTTGACCTCTACAACGGTGGTTCTAGGGTAATAAATTGTCGAGGTATTGGCAGTTGTGGTACTTGTGCGGTTAAGGTAGAAGGCGAAGTGTCCGCAGCGAATTGGCGTGATCAAACGCGGCGATCGCTTCCTCCCCATTCTCCTACATCAGAGTTGCGTTTAGCTTGTCAAACTCAGGTTTTAGGTGATGTGAAGGTGACAAAATTTGACGGTTTTTGGGGTCAAGGTTCTCAGATAGTTTGGACACCAGAAGGTTAAAAAGGAGAGAAACAAGATGGGTAGATGGACACCCTTAATTTTAATGGCTGGAGGCGTGGCAATTTTACTGGGTACGTTGCTTGGTATTAATTTTCCCATGGGCGGGCAGCAAACTGCTAATGTTCCTCCTGGAAGACGAGCTTCCAGCGTCCTCCCGGCGAATATTAATGTTAATAGCACTGCTACCAGGGATGATGCTGAAGCTGCTAACAGAAATAACTCTGAAGCTGCTAACAGAAATAACTCTGAAACTGCTAACAGAAATAACTCTGAAACTACCAGCAGGAATGATTTTTCTGATGATACTCGCCGCACCAGTGTAGCTCAAAATAATGCTTCGACTGATCCGATAGGAACTTTTGAGAGTACACAAAACACAAATACTACTAATACTTCTACTTCCGCAACAAATACTGGTTCAGGTTCAGGTAATATCAATCAAGACAAAGCGCCTATTCGTGCTTTATGGTAAGGGACTGAGGACTGGTGACTGGTGACTGGTGACTGGTGACTGGTGACTGGGAATATGAATAACCTAATGACCCATTACCCATTACCCATTACCCATTACCCATTACCAATTACCCATTACCAATTAACAGTCCTAATAGGTTATTAGTTATGTACTAATGACTATTGACTATTGACTGATGACTAGCGACGTTTTAATTATTGGTGGTGGCATTATCGGGTTGGCTTGCGCTGTAGAGTTGAAATTGCGCGGTACAAATGTTACTGTGCTTTGCCGTGATTTTACTGCCGCAGCCAGCCACGCCGCCGCAGGAATGTTAGCGCCTGATGCGGAAAATATCGCCAATGCAGCGATGCTATCTTTGTGTTGGCGATCGCGTGCTTTATATCCTGACTGGACAAGCAAATTAGAAGAATTAACAGCCAAAAAAGATTTAAACAGTACAGGTTATTGGCCTTGTGGTATCCTCGCTCCAGTGTATCAGGAGGCAGGAGGCAGGAGGCAGGAGGCAGGAGGTAATTTCCCCAGTCCCCAGTCTCCAAGCTTTTGGTTAGAGAAAGATGCTATTAACGAATATCAGCCAGGTTTGGGTGCTGATGTAGTAGGCGGCTGGTGGTATCCTGAAGATGGCCAAGTTGATAACCGTGCCTTAGTCCAAGTTTTGCGAATTGCGGCTGAGTCTTTGGGTGTGGAATTCAAGGATGGGGTGACGGTAGAAGCGATCGCTCAACAACAAGGACAAGTTATAGGTGTCCAAACTAACATAGGCTGGCTTCGGGCTGGTCATTATCTTTTAACCGCTGGTGCATGGGTAAATCAATTATTACCCTTGCCAGTGCGTCCCCGCAAAGGACAAATGCTGCGTTTGCGAGTACCAGAATTTGTGACAGAGTTACCTTTAACGCGGGTGTTATTTGGTGAAAATATTTACATTGTCCCCCGGCGTAATCGCGATATTATTTTAGGGGCAACCAGTGAAGATGTTGGTTTTACTCCCGATAACACACCAGCGGGTATTCAAAGTTTACTCCAAGGTGCAACTCGCCTTTTTCCTCAGTTAGAAAATTATCCCATCCAAGAAATGTGGTGGGGTTTTCGCCCTGCTACCCCCGATGAATTACCGATTTTAGGTGATAGTCACTGTAAAAATTTAACTTTGGCTACTGGTCATTATCGCAATGGTATTTTACTCGCACCAGTCACAGCCGTGTTAATTGCTGATGTGATTTTGTCACAGAAAACCGATCCTCTTTTAACTAATTTCCATTATTCACGCTTCCAAAACCCGTCATCTACGACAACATCCATGTTTACACATTCTGCTAATTTCACTAACGGACATAGTAAAAATTTATCTCTACAACCTGCGGAATTTCACTTGCAAGATTCAGGTTTAATTATTGCTGGTAAAACCTTTCAATCTCGCCTGATGACGGGTACAGGTAAGTATCGCAGTATTGAGGAAATGCAAAACAGCGTTGTTGCTAGTGGGTGTCAAATTGTCACGGTAGCTGTGCGACGGGTACAAACCAACGCACCGGGACATGAAGGTTTAGCAGAAGCCTTAGATTGGGGTAAAATCTGGATGTTGCCTAATACTGCTGGCTGTCAAACTGCGGAAGAAGCAATTCGTGTGGCACGTTTAGGACGGGAAATGGCGAAGTTATTAGGACAGGAAGATAATAATTTTGTCAAGTTAGAAGTTATACCTGACGCTAAATATTTATTACCTGATCCCATTGGTACTTTGCAAGCTGCGGAACAGTTGGTTAAAGAAGGTTTTGCTGTTTTGCCTTATATTAATGCTGATCCAATGTTGGCAAAGCGTTTAGAAGATGTTGGCTGTGCAACAGTGATGCCTTTAGCCGCGCCCATAGGTTCTGGACAAGGGCTGAAAACTACTGCCAATATTCAGATTATTATTGAAAATGCAAAAGTGCCTGTGGTGGTAGATGCGGGTATTGGTGCGCCTTCTGAAGCTGCTGAGGCGATGGAGTTGGGTGCTGATGCGTTGTTAATTAATAGTGCGATCGCTCTGGCTGAAAATGCACCTGCAATGGCTTATGCGATGGGTTTGGCAACTGTAGCTGGTCGTATGGCTTATTTGGCGGGTAGAATGCCAATGAAAGACTATGCTAGTGCTAGTTCTCCTTTGACGGGGACTATTACTGGTTAGTTAATATTTTAGATCCCTGATTTTTTGAGGAGTTCGGGGATCTGATTTTTTGATATATTTTGATGTAACGAACCGCAGAGGCGCAGAGGACGCAGAGGAAAGAAGTTTATATATTTTCTTCTAATACTTTACTTTTATATTTGATCAGATCGCCAGTATCTTTACCGTTTGCGTTGATGACTCGATATTCTTGTTTATTTCCACTATCTTTGACAACTAGGGTTTTTCTTTTATCACAAAATTCCTTACATTCATTGTTTTGAAAAAAATCGTTACACATAGTTTAGTCATCCAGATTAAATAAATCATTAAATTTGTCGTTAATTATACTGGATGCGCTATCTATTTTTTCCGCTTGAATTAATTTTAGTTCTTCATCAATAATTGATTCATAACCATTTTCAGAAATAAAATAAGCTGAAATACGATCAGGATTAATCCAACTTTTACTATTAACAATACTTTCTACTGCTTCTCTTTCATTACCAATTTTATTTTTACCTACTTGATAAGCATATAAAAGATTATTGAAAGCAGACAAAATATAAGGACTATGGGTGGTTATAATTATTTGATTGTTATACACATTTGCTAATAAACCGATCAGTTCTACAATATCGCTTTGGGTTTCAGGATAAAGGTGTGCTTCTGGTTCTTCAAACACCATAAATACACTCGTTTTATCTAAAATATATCTAAATATCAGCAATAAAATCCAAACTGACTCTTGTTGTCCTGAAGAAGCATATTGTAGTTTAACATATTGGTTATTTTTAAAATAAATTCTTTCTTTATCAAGTTCAGCATTAAATCTATATTCACCTTTGAGGATTTTTTTCAATAATGTTTTTAGCAACTCGGATAAATCAGAACCTAGATTTAAAGAAATATCTCTGTTTTCAATCAGGGTATTTAAATCATCAGTAAAGTAAGTTTTTAATAAATTAATTCGCTCTACAAAAGATTTTGTAAAATAGTCTAATGTATCTGGATTTTTTATTTCTTGAAGTTGATCGGTTAATGTAGACATCAAACTTCTACCCGCAGGAATAAATACCGATGAGTGCGGTTCTTCAAAAATATTATAAATGCGTGATTTAAAATAATTAAACTGTAATCTTCTGTTTGATTCTAGTTCTCGTAATTCTTCTAATGAATTAAATTTATTCTGTTGTTCTTTGGAAATTATTTTATAGTTTAAAATTTCTGTAATTAGCAGGTCTAATTCTTTCACCAGAGTTCCACTAACTTCGATATTTGTCTTATATCTAGAACCAGAAATTTTGATATGTTTTTCTTTTGAATATTGATAGGTTAAACTAAATATATCTGGCTTAATACCAAAATATGTGAGTATTTTTGAATGTAAATAAATAAATAATAAAGATGAATTTTCTAAGTCATTAGCATAAATATTATCAAATATTTCATCTTTAATAGACTTAAATAGAAAAATTGATTTACTTATTGTGCTTTTCCCACTTGCTTGAGGTCCAATTAACAACATTACATCTGTAACATCAGCCTCAAACTTTTTCACGGGTCCAAAATTTTCTATAGATATTCTTTGCATAATTTTGATATTTCAATTTTCCTTATAAGAATAGATCAATATTAATATCATAACAAAAGTATAAACTCAAAATATGATTGTGGATGAATATTTTATATAGTGGTTAATTTGTCAATGGTTAGCACTGAATAATTAATATAAATTAATATGACTTAATGTAACGATTTATATATTAATGTGAGAGTAAAACTATAATATCTGTAACATTAAATAAAAGAAGATAACAAGGAAATACTTCATGCCCTATACCAACGAAGAAGGCGGTCTTCTCAACAATTTTGCCCGTGAACCCAAAGTTTATCAAGCAGAACCACCAACGGCTGGGCAAAAGCGCACCTATATTATTTTAGGAACGGCTGCTGCGCTTTTGGTAGGTGGTTTGATTTTTGTCGCCTTCGCTGTCTCTAATGTCAATTAAAAACAAAATATTTTAATAAAATTTAATGTTTTGAGATTTTCAGGTTCCCATCTTAGGAAGAGCCTGATTTTTTTATTTTCTGCTAGAATTAAATAGGATTCAAGTATAATTAAATACTTTAATCCCGATCAATCCAGGAAAAATTGAATCATCCTGAACAAAATACATTTACTTGAAAATCAGAATAGGGAGATTTTTCAGTCAGTATGTATATTGTATCTGGGCTTTTGTAGCCACTATGAGCGTGAATGAAACTTTAACTACAGATATTTTTACCTTAAATCGGCAAGTGTATCAACGGCTAAAATTTGCTCTGAGTATAGGTTTGCGGCGACAGATATTTTTTGCTGTATGTGATGACTTACACTTAAGAAATCAAGTAGCTACTCGGTTGCATTCTACCCTAGCTTATCCAGTAGGGCAAGTGCTATATCACCCAGCTGAGACAGAAGGAATTAGCACTCCTGCTTATCCTCGGTTAGTTACATTGCGATTGAATTTAAATGATCCAAATCCCATAGCGCAGATAAATCAATGGTTATCTAATTATCCACCACCCATTGTTGGTGAGTCAAAAGAGATCCCAGTCCGTACTTTACCAATACCAGCATTTCAAATTGTGGGTGTGGAACTGTTAACTAAACAATCAGTCGCAGTACAACGTTTATTTCTGCATTATCTTCGATTAAGTGAGCAGTATTTTTCCAGCCAAGAAACTAGCTCATTTCTAGAAACTAGCTTGCTGTTTTGGGTTCCTCGTCCTTGGTTGTATGCTATTCAGCAGTCAGCACCCAAATTTTGGCAATGTCGAACTGGTGTGTTTATATTTGCTGGAGAACCAACACCGACAATAGAGAATAGAAGTTATCCAGAAAATTTCTCTAGTTTGCGGAGTGTAGATTTAGGCAATCTGGAGAAATCAATTATGGATGAATCAATTCCTTCGGAGGAACTTATAGACAAAAGTATCCAAGAATTCAAGTTTATTGAAGATGATGATTTTCTGGAAGATACTTCTGAAAATATTGACGATAAATCACAGTCATCATCTACAACATCTGCTAAGAACAATATTATCCCCAATCTCTCATCTTTCTTACATATTAGTGATGAGTTGATGTCGCTAGTTAAAGCAACGATTAACCCAAATATTGATGAAAATGCAGATGAAAACTTGCAAATAAAACAACTACTTTGGGAAATTGAACAATTAAAAATTCAGCAAGCTTCTGGGGAAGACATTGCAGTAGCTTATCACAATTTAGGTACTTTATATCGCCTACGTATTGAACAGGAACAGTCAAGTTTAGAAAACTTGATGGTGGCTATTATTGCCTATCAGGAAGCTGTTAGCTATGATGATACTTCACCACAACTTCCAGATACTTTAAATGATTTAGGTACGCTATACTGGATGCTGCACCGCACACCAGGAGGTAATGCTGAGGGACACACTTATATACAGCAGGGAATAGAGTTTTATCAGTTAGCAATCAAACTAATTTCTTCTGATAGTCAACCGGAAATTTATGCTCGTGTGCAGAATAATTTAGCGACTGCTTATGGTGATTTAGCAAGGTTTTCTAACCCTGTGGAAAATTGGCAAGAAGCGGTTAACGCTTACAATGAAGCACTGCGCTACCGAACAGAAGAAATTGATCCTTTAAAGTATGCTGCTTGTCAAAATAATTTGGGAACTGCGTACTGGCATTTAGGACAATATAGCCAACCGATAGAACATCTCAAGAAAGCGATCGCCGCTTATAATTTGGCACTTGTTTATTATAAACCCAAAGATGAACCACTCAAATATGGGATGATTCAAAATAATATTGGTACTGCTTATTGGAATTTATCCCAATATGAAACACCATTGGAAAATTTACAATTAGCAGTTGATTTTTACCGGGAAGCTCTGAAATATCGTACACCAAATAATATTCCTACAGGTTGTGCTGCTACTCTCAATAATTTGGGAACTGCTTACTGGCATATAGCAAATTTACCACAAGTAACGAAGAACATTCGCCAAAATTTCCTCCAATTGTGCATCAAAACTTATGAAGAAACTCTCACACTGGCTAATTCCCTCAATCAAATTAATTTAAGTTTTGATGTAGTAGCAACACAGAATAATTTGGGTTTAGCACATTATCAATTAGTCACAGATCCATCTTTCAAAGATGACAAAAAAGTTCTTTCTCAGCATTTATTATCATCTTTAGATTATCATGTAAAAGCATTGAGAGGATTAGTGAAAAATACCGAAGCTTATCACACAACTTTCAACCATATAGTCAAAATAATTCGGACTTTTCATAATGAGTTAGGTATCCAAGGACAAAATTTGGCTTTATCTAAAGTTCCTGGTAATTTAATTCCAGAAATTTTACCGAAGTTGTAGGTGACTGGGGACTGGGGAATGGGGACTGGGTAGCAATTGATAATTAAGAATTATGAATTACCACTTGTGATCATAGATAGGATCACTATTGAAACCGACTTGATATAAAATAGGTTTCTATTACCCGTTGTCTGTTTTCTGTTTACTTACTACCCCAGACCTATGAGAGAGACTTTCCTAGAGGTTCGTAATCTACAAGTTGAATTTTCCGGTGATGGTAGTCAGCTGAAAGCTGTGGACGATATCAGCTTTAATTTACGTCGAGGTGAGACTCTAGGAATAGTAGGAGAGTCTGGAAGTGGTAAATCGGTGACAGCACTGGCAATTATGGGTTTGTTGCAATATCCTGGTAAGGTGAGTAGGGGAGAAATTTGCTTTCGTCCCCAGGAAAATGCTCAACCTCTTGATTTATTGACTTTACCTCCTAAAGAAATGCAGCTTTACCGGGGTGGAGATATTGCAATGATTTTCCAAGAACCAATGAGTTCTTTGAACCCAGTTTATAACATTGGTTTTCAGATGACAGAAGCAATTATGCGACATCAAAATGTCAGTGCATCTGAAGCAAAAAGAATTGCGATCGCAGGTCTGCAAGAAGTTAAACTTTTACCTAGCGATGAAAAAATTCAACAGCAATATCTCGATAATTGGCAGCAAACAAACCCGAAAAACCCTCTACCAAATGATTTTCAGTTAGCGCAATTAGTGAAGGAACAAAAAGCAGCAATGCTAGAACGTTTCCCTCATGAACTCTCTGGAGGTCAGTTACAACGGGTAATGATTGCAATGGCAATTTCCTGTAATCCATCACTTTTAATTGCTGATGAACCAACTACAGCTTTGGATGTCACGGTACAAGCAACAATTATTGAATTGATGCGAGAATTACAACAAAGCCGCGATATGGGGATGATTTTTATTAGTCATGATTTGGGTTTAGTTTCGGAAATTGCTGACCAAGTTGCGGTGATGTACAAAGGTAAAATTGTCGAATATGGTGCAGCATCACAAATTTTTAGTCATCCCCAACATCCTTATACTAAAGGATTGGTAGCTTGTCGTCCTCATCTTAACAGTCGTCCTCAAAAATTGCTGACTGTTTCTGATTACATGACTGCGGAAGAAAATGAATTGGGACAAGTGGTAATTCAAGCTAAACAACCAGCAGCACCAACGGAAATTACTAGAGAAGAAATTAACACCAGATTAGAAAATTTAACCCAAAAAGTACCACTTTTACAAATTGATAATCTTAAAGTTGGCTTTCCAATTCGAGGAGTATTTGGAGGTACAAAACGTTATCATATAGCGGTAAATGGCGTTTCTTTTGATGTCTATCCTGGGGAAACATTGGGATTGGTAGGAGAATCAGGTTGTGGTAAAACTACTTTGGGTAGAACTTTGCTCAGATTAATTCAACCGATGGGTGGTAAAATTATTTTCGATGGTCAAAATATCACCACTCTCAAAGGAGAACCGCTACAAAAATTACGCCGAGAAATGCAAATAGTTTTTCAAAATCCCTTTAGTTCTCTTGACCCAAGAATGAAAATTGGTGATGCGATAATGGAACCTTTGTTAATTCATTCTGTGGGGAAAACAAAGCAGCACCGCAGAGAAAGAGCAGTAGAACTTTTAGAAAGGGTGGGATTAAGTGCTGATGATATGAAACGTTATCCCCATCAGTTTTCTGGTGGTCAACGTCAACGGGTTTGTATTGCGCGTTCTTTGGCTTTAAATCCTAAATTTATTATTTGTGATGAGTCGGTTTCCGCTTTGGATGTTTCCGTACAAGCACAGGTTTTGAATTTGTTAAAAGAACTGCAACAAGATTTCAATTTGACTTATATTTTTATTTCCCATGATTTAAGTGTGGTCAAATTTATGAGCGATCGCATTTTAGTCATGAATCAAGGTAAAATTGTCGAAACAGGTACATCTGAAAGTATTTATCGTCAACCAAAAGAAGAATATACTCAAAAATTAATTGCTGCTATTCCCACAGGTAGTCCTGAACGCATGAAAAACCGCAATCTCAATTAAGTAGTCTTGCAAAATAAATTGTACATTGAGGAGAGGGAACAGGGAACAGAAAGCGAAAAATTTTGGGGGAGACTAGGATACACAACGCGGTAAGATGACGAAATGCCCTCTCAAGAACCAATGAAAATATGTCAATACCTAGTATTGTAAAACTTCGCCGAATTTATAGACAAATATAACCGTAGACAGAGTAGTTAGGACATCAATTAATCATGAAACTCTTACGAAAAGAGGGTTTTACTTCTGACTCCTGACTCCTGACTCCTGACTCCTGACTCCTGACTCCTGCTATATAACACAGTTGTTCTGTATCAACATCTCAAAGATATTTTCTTTCCCTCTCTGCACCTCTGCGTGAGTAAAGCTTATTCCACCACATCAAACCAAATAGGCGTTAAATCATCAACCGTGCCATTATAGTTAATAGTAATTTCTTCACCTTTCCTGATATTTTTATAAGCAATAATTTCAATTATACTTTTAGCAAAATTTTTAAGATACAGCGCATTAGGATGATAAGAATGATTAAACAGTGAAGCATACCCTAAAGCGATCGCTCCACTTTCTCCATACCAAGAAAAATAATAATTACATAATACTGTATGAGTAATTAACTTAACTTGCTGTTTGGGGATCACTATCACATTAGCTACATCAATTATTTCTCCTGGCTCAAAATCTTTCTGAGCAAAAACACCTCTACCTTTTATTTCTGTATCACGAACTACTAACATAATGCAATTCTATCTGATTAATAATTACCACAGATAGACGCAGAGAAAATTAAGACAAATTTTTGTCACTGAATTACGGCTGCTATAGTCACTATAAAGTCAAGGATTAGAGATGTTATCAAAATTTCCGTAATTTTTAATTTTTTGGTTAATTTTTTGGGGAATATTATATGCAGAATGAATGATATTCATGTTATTATAAATATCCCATGCTAACTATCATTGGTTGTGGCAATCTCAATCGTAATGACGACGCTGTAGGCGTAATCATCGCCCAACGTTTACAGCAATATCTCGCCCAAAATTCTCACCCCCAAGTCCGCGTTTTTGATTGTGGTACTGCGGGAATGGAAGTGATGTTTCAAGCGAGAGGAAGCGAAAAATTAATTATTCTTGATGCTAGTTGCACAGATTCCGAAGCAGGTGCTATATTTAAAGTCCCAGGGAAAGAATTAGAAGCACTACCAGAACCTAGTTATAACCTGCATGATTTTCGTTGGGATCATGCTTTAGCTGCGGGGAGAAAAATCTTTTTAGATGATTTTCCCCAAGATGTGACTGTCTATTTAATTGAAGCTGCAAATCTTGATTTTGGATTAGATTTAAGTCCTGCTGTTCAACATTCTGCTGATTTAGTTTTGGCAGAACTAATCACAATTATAAACCAGAATGTTATGGCTTAATTAACAATCTCAAATCCAAAATCCAAAATCCAAAATCCAAAATCTAGTTATGCCCAGTCACGGTAAACTGAGAGTTCATCTACCCTCATTTCAAATGGTATAGCATTAGCATCAGGAGGACAAACGCGAATTTTTGCACTGCTAACAATACCATAAAGTATACTAGCCATTGGTACGATTTTTTGCAAAATTTTCCAATTGCTCAGTTGATCTGGGCATTCGATTATTAATGTCAAAACACTAGCATGAGTTGTCATATACCAACGACAATGAGAGAGTAGATTTTGAATGGTGCGATCGCATCCTTGATAAAAGTAACGACTAATAGAATACTCTAGTTGTTGTCGCAGGATAATATCGGCTGATGTTGCTTGCATAGGGTGCTTATCATCAGCATTGAATTCTGATTCTCTTCTGGCCATTTCTGTTGATTTTCCTATTTTACTTACCAATTGCCATTACATAAAGAACATCCTGATTGGTTCCTAGAAATTCTTGGGCTTCATCATCATAAAAAGCGCCAATACCACTACAATCTATTCCCCAATAATTGCTGGATAGATATACTCTTTGTCCGATCAAACCAGCTAATTGCATAGCAGTTTGATAACTCAAATAATCGGACACAAAAAACAAAGTTACAGCGCAGTCTTTAGCGATCGCCTGATTAATGCACAAGTAACCTGTTTTTTCGCTAAATTCACCCGACCGAATGAGATTCCTACCGTGATATAAACCAGGTGTCATACCTTCAACACGATGCACCACCGAGTAGATTTCTATTTCCTCAAAGTTTTCCGTTGGGATTGGTTGCTGAATATCTTGCCAAATTCGCCAATAGATTTCTTGATCAATAGACTGTCTTTGAAAACGTCGAATAGAACGCCTATTCCAAACGTTCTCAAAAAACCGTTCTCGGTGAAAATTAAATTGAGGATGTTCTAGCTTTTGCTGGTGACTAGGTTGCATTGATGTTGCTTGATAAGCATCTTCAATGAATTGATTAGCTTGAAAATAGTCAGTCCCACAAACAAAAGGAATTGATAACCTCAAGTGTCTGACTGGATTTTCTTGCGTCTCTCCCGATATCGCACAACTACTAATAAACTCCTTATTCTCAAATCCTAAATCAGCATTGAGAGAGAGTTTATCAAAGTCAAAGATTAATTTGATGTTTTTTTCATGAAGATATGCTGAAGCTGCAATAGCGCCTAAATGGTGTCCGCTATCCAATAAGCAATATCTAATGCTCCTGTCTTGATATTTCCAGCTAGACCTATAATAAACACAACTAACTAAAAAAATGAAGCCTTTGATACGTTTATTTGGTATAACATAAGCTTCCAATCCATCATCAATTAATTCATAAATTAACGTCAGACAATTATTCTCAACTTCTAGATGATAGATGCCGTTTATAAAACCTTCAACACCACGAATTTGGACATAAACTTCCGTCGGATATAACGCCCCTGCTGAGGGATTTACCCGTAATTGATAGGGTTCATTGTTGTAAATCTTCTCAAAAGTAATGGCGCTTGTTAACCTGATAAAAGCATGAATGGGATTATCGGGAATTAATTTCACTCGCCGATAAAATTTAGGATAAACTTTAAAGGCGCGGGGTTGAGTTGACCCATCCACATAATTGGGATTCATCTGCACCGATAGGTAAGAATGCTTGGTAGCCTCGTGCAAGGCTTTTCCAGAAAGCTTACTGTGTGGCATTTTTTAGTAACCTTAAAACTTCTCTATTGCTGGCAAAGTCAATTGCTTTATAGTCATCCAAATTTTGTAAATTCATGTTAGGATTATGTTGTAATAGCAATCTCACTACTTCTGTCTTTCCAGCGGATGCACCATACATCAGGACGGTTGCACCATTATCATTTTGATTGTTAATATCTATGTTGGCTTCTAGCAACAAATTGATTAAATCATAGTGATTGCCAAAACAAGCAAACCACAGAGCATTATTGTGATCATTGTTTGTAGCATTGATATCTACACCTGCATCTATAAGTTCTTTGACAACGGGATATAATCCCTCCCTGGTAGCTTTCATTAAAGCTGTATCACCATTTTTACCTCGCTGATTTAAATCTTCGGCGTTGTAATTATTTGCTATTAGCCATTGGCTAGTTGCTGCGCTCAAATTTGGTTGATTTTTTTGACTCATAATTTTTTGACTCATAATTATTGCTGGGAAAATAACTCAAGAAAAAATTTACGAAACAGCAAAAAGCTGATAGCTAAATACTTACTAACTAAAAACGTAATGGTGAGCAAAGCCCACCATATTTAAAAACATTATTAGAATTCTGAAAAACCAGCAGTAGCTGATGAACAATTACAATACCAATTCTCTATGATGTTGACACAAATTAGATGCACCCAACCCCTTGAAAATTGCGGCTAAGAGGTTATTTATCACTCTAGAAGAGAAAAGGTATTAACTTGTAAGATTGTTATCCTACAGCCGCTGGTTTTCGCTGTTCAGAAAAAATCTCTCTTGCAGTTTTTTCTGGTTTTGGTATACCATAAAAAGTAGCCTCTGCTTCGAGTTCATCTACTATATCCCAAGCTTCAATTGCCCGTTTAGAATCTGCTCCATAGTTAGCAGCAATTGAGCAAGCTTCAGAGACAGCTTTTTGCATTTCTGTGCGTAAGAATTTTAATTTTGGTTTATCGACAAAGTTACCCTTGGTGAGAATATCAGTGACAGAAATAATGCCTAATAATTCACCTTGGATAACTGGCGCACGCCACACACCAGTATTAGCAAATAACCGCGCCACATATTCAATTTCGAGATCAGGATTGACAACAACGCAGGGTTTAGTCATCACTTCGTAGACATGAACCCGTTCGGGATCTTTACCAAAAGCAGCAACTTTGCCTACAATATCCATTTCAGTAATCATACCGTAAGCATCGCCACTGTGACGAGGTTCAACAACTAAAGCCCGCAGTTCTTTGAGCCTCATTAGTTTGACTGCTTCTGCTACGGTTGCGGAACCGCGAATGGTAGCAACATCTTGAGTCATAATTTGTTTGGCTCTCATAATTCCTGCTCCTTAAATTCGGTTTAGCGAATTAGTTAATTACTTCTAAACTGCTGCGATTTTTCCTCAACTTTATCGCTGTAACCTGCACCTTAATCAATAGATATTGAATTGTGAGGCGTTATATTTACTGGCTAAAAAAGCAATTACTTTAATGATAGATTCCTGTGAGCCGGAGTATTAAAAATCTGATATATTTTAATGATTCCGGTGATTTTAGGAATAAGATTTACGCAGTTTCCTATATTTGTATCTAGCTGTCTTACTCTTTACCTTTGTTATAGGTTTAACCAGGAATCAAGTAAGAATATTTGTGCTAACTCTGTAATCGCTTTTTGTTGAGGTTTAGGTTCACTGCCAACAATTTAGCTTACTTATATAGTATCACTCTGATAAGCTGGAATTATGAATGATTTATAAAGATCCACCCATTTTTGACCATAAATCTGATTAAAAAATTGTTAAGTGGACTACAGAAGCAGAAAATTATATTTCATGTTTTGGATATTGAATATTACATTTTATGATGTTGTTTGATAGCGATGCAATAGGGGAATTACCATAAAATAAATATGAACTTTTTTGGAAAAAACAAAATCCCCGACTTCTTTAATAAGTGGAGGATCTAAATTTTTGCCAAATATAGTTATAACTTGTAGTCAAGTGATACCGTTTTTGGTGATTTTACTTGTAAATTAGGTATTAATAATCTGGGCTAACTGATCAATATATTGAATACTGACCACGTACACCTGCAATTGCAACTGTGAGTCTATGCTGTTACCAGTAGAATTAGCAAATCAAACTTTATATGACCAAGATTATTATCTTTGGTTGCGGACAACTATTAATCAGCTTCGTGCTGGTCAATTTTCATCTGTGGATTTAGAGAATTTGATTGAAGAATTAGAAACTATGGGGAGAAGTCAAAAGCGAGCTATCGAAAGTTTATTAATTAGACTGCTCGAACATCTGCTCAAACTTAAATATTGGGATAGTGAAAAAGAGCGTAATGAGGGACATTGGAAAGGGGAAATCAGGACTTTACGCAGACAGATAAAAAAAGAATTGAAAGATAGTCCTAGTTTAAAACCTTACATTTTAGAAATCTTTGAAGAATGTTATGAAGAAGCAAGAAAAGAAGCAAGCGATATCTACGATGAGCTACGCTAACGCTCTCAACTTCCCCTGGATACATTTCCCATCAATCCCATTGGTTCTTTAGAGCAGGTTTTAGATGATAATTGGTTTGTTGGAGTATAAAAGAAGAGCGATCGCTCTTTTATCCATCAATTCCAGATTTAAACTTTTTCTCATAATAGGATACATAAAAATTAGCATTATTATAGTTTAGTAGATTTGTAATAAGAAGTACCATGATCACACTTCAATTACACGCACATAAATAGCCCGTGCTGTTTCCCGATCTATAGTCATAGGTATATTAGCAGCTTTAATCAAAAAAGCCGGAAACTGCTGTTCAACAATAATATTAGTTCCCGTCTTTATACCCATTGAGATCAGTTTTTTTCTAATGATTTCATCCTGAGTTTTACAGACAGTGACAATTCCTTTTTCACCAGGTTTCAGCAATTCTAAAGAACAACCCATTATACTAAAAGGAGTAAACATAGAACGATAACAATTAAAAGTGAAAATAGAAACCTGAAATGATGAAAGATGATAAACATCCTCCATCATTGTTAAAGTAAAGGTACGGGTTTAGAATTGCTAAACCCTAATATTGTATTAAACGAGGTAAGGTTCTTGATGGGTTTTGATTGTGCAGTTAGAACGAGGGTAGGTAACACACAATAAAGCGAAACCTTTAGCTACTTGCTCATCATCCAAGAAGTTTTGATCGTCTTGGTTGATTTCACCTTCGACAATCTTACCTACACAGCTAGAGCAGGAACCAGAGTGACAAGAAAAAGGTAATTCAATACCAGCTTCTTCTGCACCATCGAGAATTGTGGTTTCTTCATCGATTTCAATTGTGGTGTCGATGTTTTCTTTTTTGCTGATCAATCTTACTTGATATGCAGCCATTTTCTGGTTCTCCTCAAAAGTGAATAGAATTACTTTGGTAAATTTGTTAAGTCTCCCCCTGTGAGGGCGGGGAAATTCTCCCTTCCGCACACAAAAAAATGTAGAGTATGTCTACGGAAAACTTGTAAAGTTGTAGGTGATTGAAAGGAACTTGGGAAAGTTTCTACATTTATTTTTCCCTAAGTTCCAAATTATTTTAGCTGCAAGGTACACCGTTAGGTGAACAATCACCAGCTTTAAAAGATTTGCCACAACCGCAGGTGTCAGTTGCATTGGGATTGGAAAACTTAAAACCGCTATCCATTACTCCCTCAACAAAATCGACAACCACACCTTCTAATAACGGCGCACTTTTAGCATCTACGTAAACCAACACATTTCCTTGTTGGCTGACAATATCATCTGGTTGCGGCTTACTGGTAATTTCAATTCCATACTCATAGCCATTGCAACCACCGTCTTTAACCGAGATGCGGACACCTTTTGTAGCGTTATTAGTGTCTTCAGTTGCGGAACCTCTTAAAAAAGCCCGCAGACGAAATTCTGCCTTTTCTGTTAAAGTAACAGTCATTTTGTTTCCTGTTATGTAGCGATTATTCTGATTTTCAGATGTGGGTTATTTATTGCTGTTGTGGTGCAAATTCACACCGACACAGATTGAGATTGGGAATATCGCCAAGGTGCAGTATTACCGCAGACAGGACAATTGCGATCGCGTTGAGAACGGCGTTTAGCAAACTCCATCCGCTGCAAATCAATTGTTAGCAACTCTGACAAAAGTGGTTGACTAAAACCGGTAATTAGCTTGATAGCTTCCAAAGCTGTTAAACAAGCCAAAGTCCCAGACACAGCCCCTAAAACTGAAAAAGCACGTCGATCCCAATCAGGCTTTTCTGGAAATAGACAGGACAAACAAGGAGTCACACCCGGAATAATCGTGGTTAGATAAGCCTCCATCCCGTCCATCGCTGCTTCTACCATCGGCTTACGCCAACGCACACAAGCTTCATTTAACAAATTGCGTTCAGTGAAATTGTGAGCGCAGTCCAGAGCCATATCAGCAGATTGCACCAACGAGTCTACATTTTCTGGGGTAATGTAATCATGAATTGCTTCAATTTGCACATCAGGATTAATCTTTTCCAGAGTTTCTTTAGCTTTGAATACTCTCGGTTTTCCCACCCAATCATCAGTCATTAAAACTTGACGATTCATATCATCCAGCCGCAAATCACCACCCCGAACTAGGATGAGCCGCCCAACACCTGCTACTGCTAAGTAAAGCGCCGCTGTCCCACCTAATCCCCCCACACCAGTCACCAGAACCGTCGCTGACTTCAGGCGCTTTTGAGCCACTTCGCCAAAATTAGGGAGCATCATTTGGCGACTATAGCGTTCTAATTCGGTAGGCGTTAGGTTCATTAATTTATACCTCCTAATCAGAAGTGATTTCTGTCAGCGTGACTACATTTTTTGGCTTATCGTTAAACACCTTGAACAGCTTTTGTTCGTGGGGTGTTGATTCCATAAAAACCTGATAAGCTTTTTGTAAAGCTAAACAATATTGAGTTAATTTTTCTTCTGCACTCAAGTTAGGAAATTTATCATCAACTTCATACATATATTGAGAAAATTTCTTCAATATATGCAGACGATTGACATTGACAAATTTTTGGTCATAAGGCAGTTGAAAAAAGATAAAAAATTCTTCTGCATCTACGAGTTTATTGAATTCTTCAATAGTTCTACTCATTTTGCACTCTCCATTTGTTTTAGCTGTTGCTTGAGTTCATCCAACTGGCGGTAGATTTCGTAAGTCTCAGCCGCAACATCCATAAGTGTTTTGTAATCTGTTGGTAGTCCTTCAGCTAAATCATGCAGATCCATTTTCATTTGACCTGCTTTACTATTTAGCTTTCTAATTTTTGCTGTAAGTTCCTCAATTGTCATTGGTGATAGGAAATGGGAATAGGGAATAGGGAATGGGGAACAGCAACAACTAATTCATCTCCCCAATTTCCAAGGATTAAATATTGCCTACTTCGGGAAAACGTTTAGCTAAATCAATGCCTTTTTGCACAAAGTTTTCTCCCTCTTCATTTAATTTTTCTAGGGAGTCAAAACCGTAACGATGAGCATCGCGCAAAGTTTTTACAGCTAACAATAAACGACCAGAAAATACTAAAGCCCAGCCAAAACCTTCATGACCTAAATCAACTACCACATTAGAAATTAGTCCGGTTTCTTTTTCAATGCTGGCAGCTACAGCACGGAAAAAGGCATTTATCCGAGAAATAGTTGCTGGATCAACTTCACCTTCAACGGAAATTTCCCGTTTCTTTTGTTTAGTAACAACAAAAGGTTTGAGAATCAATTCATCAGACCAACTCCGGTAAAAGCCATAGCTATCTTGCGCCCGGATTTGTTGGACTAAGCTCTTGAGAAAAGGTGAAGTTATTGGTGTACTTGTAGTAGTTCCGTTGACGCTGTTATTTTCACTCATACTGTTGCTTCGTTCTCAAGTTCTTCGGCAAAATTTGATGTTTTTGGTTGTAAAGCTTTACGCAACCAAGGTGGGGGATTACCTTTCAATGTTTTGACTAATTTAGTCAAAATTTCTTCAATCTTTTCTTCTTCTGATTTCGCCTTGACTGGTGTTACACCATGCTTAATTAATCGAGCCGCTGCACTACCACCAATAGCGACTACATAAACAATTGTACAATCTTTTAAAGCCTCAAGTTTAGGGGTAATTTTATCTTCATTACCATCTTCTTTGAGGTCGCCTTCAAATTTCAAAGTTTCTAGAAATTCATATCCATGATCGGAAATTTCATAGACATCAATTTCTTTAGCCCAACCAAAATGAGCATTAACATGAATTCGGTCGGTTGTTGTAAACGCAATTTTCACTTTCATTTGTCCTTTGTCATTAGTCATTAGTCATTAGTCATTAGTCATTAGTCATTGGTTATTAGTTATATTTAGCCAATCACCAATTACCCATTACCTGTTTCCAATGATTCATCATTAATGACTCTTCATGTTCTATAAACAGGTTTCCCATACCAAATAAAACTTCCATAGTGCCGCGATAGCCTACTTTAGTAAATTGACCATTTCCTAAACGGTCATAGATAGGAATTCCTAAACGATAATGGGGAATTTTGAGGCGTTTTGATATGGTATTTACATTAGAATTACCAATCAACAAATCAGAACCTACTGCTAAATCTTCCAAATCTTCCAAATCGCCGATAGTGACATTTTTGATAGGAAGATGTTCTAATAAAGGCGATCGCGTTGTAGTTACAGCAGCATGAATAGAAGCCCCCATTGACTGTAAAAACTGCACAGTAGACCACATTAAATCGGGTTCTAAAGCCAAAGAAACCCGTTTAGCACCAAAATAAAAATGAGTATCCAACATCGCATCTTGCAACTGACGACGTTGACGGCGATATTTTTCCGGTACGGGATTACCACTCAAAACAGATAAAGCTTGAAGAAATTCATCTACAGCTTCTAAACCTGTTAAATCACGAAAAACTTCGTAATCTGTATTAAACCGTTCTTGGAGAATTTTTGCAGCACCGCGCATACTTTCACCTAAAGCCAAAGTGAAAGCAGAACTACCCAAAGAACGCAGTTGTTTAAGAGTTGTACCGCTAACAGTTACTGCACTATAATCATCTTCCAAATGACCATCTAAAGAAGCACCCAAGTCAGGAACAAAAATAGGTTCCATTCCAAAAGATGTCACCATCTCTCGAATTTCTTGAACATCTCCAGGAGTGAAAGCTGAACCTGCCAAAATCGTAATTTGTTCAGGTTTAATTCCTCCAGCTTTAGGAACTTCCTTCACAATACTTTCTACAGCAACCGCAAAACCATCTTGCAACGCACCTTTAAAATCAGGAGTCGGCGCAAAAATAATTGCTAAATGGTCTAATTCTGGATGACGTTTTCTAATTTCTTTCAAAAAACGTTCAATATCATCTCCTCTAGTTTCTGTTAACCCAGTCGTACATAAACCAATAATTTCTGGTTTGGCTTTTTCTACTAAAGTTAAAATAGCTTGCTCAACATTTTCTTCACCACCCAAAATGGTAGTAACTTCCGTCATTGCTGTAGTAGCAAGAGGAATTGCTTCCCGAAAATGTCGAACCAAAACCACCTTAGCAAAAGCAGTACAACCTTGAGAACCATGAAACAAAGGCATAGTTCCTTTCAAACCCAAAAAAGCCAAAGATGCACCTAAAGCTTGACTTTGTTTGAGAGGATTAACAGTAACAGACTTATTGGGAACAGTGACAATTGCCATAAATTAATCTCAATAATTTATAATTGACAATTGACAATTGACAATTGATAATTAATAATTTTCCATTATCAATTATCCATTATCCATTATCAATTTCTAATTTACTCCCAAGGTGCTGGTTTACGAATTTGTTGCCAAATGGGACTATACAAAGCCTCATACAATTCTCTGGCCATTTCCACCATTCCCATATAACCAGCATAAGGATGATGACGTTCTTGGTTAATATCTAAAAAGGGAATTCTTGCCTTTAAAGCCGTGTACTGATTTCGACCACCAGCGATTAACATATCGGCTTTAGTATCTCTTACCAACTTCAGCAATTCTTGAGCATTACCTTTTTCTAACATAATGCCATCATTGCCCAACAAATTCTTGATTTTGGCTTTATCTTCTTCTGTACTTTTGCGGGTACTTGTGGCAACAACTTCAATTCCTAAATCTTTAGCAGCGGAAATAATTGACCAACTTTTCACACCGCCAGTATATAAAACCACTCGCTTACCTTTCAGACGTTCTCGATAGGGAGCAAGAGCAATATCTAAAGCCGCAGTTTCATCGGCAATTAACTTTTCTGTCCGGGTTTGTAAATCAGGATCACCTAATTTAGCAGCAACAGTTCGCAGACAACGATTAATATCATCAATACCATAAAAAGACTCTTCAATGTAAGGAATGCCGTAACGTTCCTCCATTTTCCGCGCCATGTTTAATAATGCCCGTGAGCAAATCATCACATTTAATTTAGCGCGGTGAGCATAACAAATTTCTTGATAGCGAGCATCACCAGTAATTTTTGATAAAACGCGAATGCCTAACTTTTCAAATAAAGGCAAAACGCCCCACATTTCACCAGCAATATTGTACTCACCAATCAAATTAATATCATAAGGTGTAGTATATTCAGGTTCAGCAGTACCAACTACATAATCTAGTAAAGCTTCACCACCAAAACGATTCCCTAGATTTTTACTACCAATAAAACCCGGAGCAATGACAGGAACAACAGGAGTACCAATTTTCTCCGCCGCCACCTTACAAACTGCATCAATATCATCACCAATTAAAGCAGTTACGCAAGTAGCGTAAACAAAAACAGCCGCAGGTTTGTAGCGTTCATTAACTTCCAAAATTGCCTTATAAAGCTTTTTCTCACCACCGAAAATTACATCATTTTCACCAACATCAGTGGTAAAACCAGTCTTATAAAGCATTGGTCCTGAAGAAAGACTTCCACGACTTCCCCAAGAGTTACCAGCACAAGCAATAGGTCCATGAACCAAATGAGCAGCATCGGTAATAGGTACTAATGCAATCATTGCACCATCAAAAGCACAACCCCCTTGAGCAGCACCTGGTTGAGCTTGTTGTGTACAAGATTTATTTTTCTTTTCTCCTTGTTTTTGTTGATTATGTTCGCATCCTGACTCACTAAGTAACTCGTTAATTTTGCTTTGGGTAATTTTCATCTCTCTTCTCGCGCTCAATGGAAGTTGTTAATTGAAATGTGAGCAAACCTAAATAGACTTCCTGCAAAACTCCTCTTTACACAAGATTCACACAGATGAAGTTTCAGAAAAGATGTCTATTTATCTGTAACGGAATTTTCATAACATCAATCCTTGATAATTGTCATTTTTGTTTCTTCAATAATAATGACCAATGACTAATAACCAAAGAGTAAGGGGTAATGAGTAATAACTAATCTTTAGCAAATATATCTAGTCACATCTTCGCCACATTCATCAGCAAGATATGACAAAGCCCGAAATCGTAGAGCTACAACCTCGTTATACAAAGGATTGATTTTGCAAAGTGCTGGAATATGGAAAGTGCGACCAAATAAATTAATGTCTCGCTCGAAAGGACAGCAGCAGGGAATTACCTGACAAATGAGATGAGCTAGACGATCATTTTTGATTTGGATTCCATCTAACAACCGTCGCAGAGGATAGAGGATATCGAAAGAGCCGGGTTTTTTATAGTTAGGTGGATGATAGTTAGGGTGAGGATGGGAGTGATGAATAGATGCCATAAGACAAACCTAAGATAACTATAATTAAGAAAAGATTCAGTGAGGTAGAATTTGGGAAGTATTGGGAATTGGGAATTGGGAAATAATACCCAATCCCCATATATTCTTGAATCTTGTTTGTAGGTGGGGGAAACCCCAACCCTACATACTGACTGAAGAAATTACCGAACTAAGTCGTAAGAAATATCGGTCTTACCAGCAACATTTGTGGTGCGATCAATTTCTTCAAATACTGTGTTAACAATCCAGTTCAACAAGTTGATTACACCTTTGTAACCAACGGTAGCGTAGCGGTGGTAGTGGTGACGATCCATGATAGGATAGCCAATTCTGACCAAAGGTACACCGCAATCACGCCATAGGTACTTACCGTAGGAGTTACCAATTAACAGGTCTACGGGTTCAGTGAACAACAAGGAGCGTAAGTGCCATAAGTCTTTACCACCCCAGATTTTAGCTCCCTTACCGAAGTCGCTAGAATCTAACAATGCTTGCAGTTCTTTTTCAAATACTTCGTTGGTGTTGTGAACCAAGATGTGTACTGGTTCAGCACCCATTTCCAACATGAAACCAACTACGCTGTAAACTAAGTCAGGATCACCGTAGATAGCGAAACGCTTGCCATGCAACCAAGCATGGGAGTCGGTCATAGCGTCAACTGCACGACCACGTTCGATTTCTAATTCTTCAGGAATAGCCTTACCAGTCAATTCGCTGAGTTTCATCAAGAACTCATCAGTTCCCTTGATACCCCAAGGACGAGAAACACAAACGTCTTGCTTCCATTCCTTAGCGATGTATTCACGGGTCTTGGAAGTGGAGTAAGCTTGGAGAGCAACAGTAGCCTTAGCGTTGATGGAATCTGCTGCATCTTCTAACTTAGTACCACCTGGGTACATATTGAATTCACCATCGTTAGGTGAGTCAACATAATCGCTGTTGTCAGATAACAAGGTGTAGTCAATACCCATCAAAGAAGCAATCCGCTTAATTTCGCGGTTGTTTTCTACGTAGGTGTCAAAACCAGGAATGAAGTTGATTTTACCGTTGCTCTTAGCTGTCTTTTTACCTGCGGTCAAGGTAGAAAGAATTCCCTTCATCATGTTGTCATAACCAGTGATGTGGGAACCAACGAAGCTAGGTGTGTGAGCAAATGGTACTGGTAAATCTTGAGGAACTGAACCAGCTTCCTTAGCATTACCGATGAAAGACTGTAAGTCATCACCGATAACTTCTGCCATACAGGTGGTGCAAACAGCAATCATTTTAGGATTGTATAGCTTGTAGGAGTTAGCCAAGCCATCAATCATGTTTTGCAAACCACCGAACACAGCAGCGTCTTCAGTCATGGAAGAAGAAACGCCGGAGAATGGTTCTTTGTAGTGACGGGTTAAGTGTGTACGGAAGTAAGCCACGCAACCTTGAGAACCTTGAACGAAGGGAAGAGTGCCTTCAAAACCCACAGCAGCGAACATAGCACCTAAAGGCTGACAACCTTTAGCGGGGTTAACGGTCAAAGCTTCACGAGCGAAGTTCTTTTCACGATATTCCCAGCTTTTTGTCCATTCTGCAACCCGTTGAACTTCTTCGGGGCTGTGACCATTCTCGAATTCTTTCTTGTTTTGGAATAATTGTTGGTATTCTGGCTGCTGGAATAGCTCAACGTGATCCTTAATATTTTCTGGATTCTGAGGCATTTCTAGTTCTCCAAGCTTGCTGTGTGTTGTGTTTGCGGTCGGTGGGGTGTCTCTGCCCGTTTTTGGTGGAGAGTGGGGAATGTGGCTCAAAATTCAGAATGCAAAATTCAAAACTTAGAATTTTTAATTTTGAATCTTGAATTCCCAACTCCCCCCTGGGGACAAACCCCAGGCTTTCCCTGTACGGGCAGGGTTTGCCCCTATTCTGTTTCCTAGACGGCTGCTTTAGCTCTTAATGCTTTCTTTGCAGACTTGTTCCAGGGAGCGCCGATTAATCCCCAGGTTGGGCTGTTGAGTGCTAAATCCATGTCACGAGCGAAGATTGCGAATCCGTCGTAACCGTGGTAAGGACCGGAGTATTTATTTTTTTGGTTTAATAGTTTTTAATTCTGCTATGTTTGCAGTGAGCAATGTTAGCACTAAACTATGTTTGCATTTGACATATTTATTTTGAGGCTAAACATAGTCTAAAGGATTAAGAATTAAGTTTCGCGCAAAGGCGCGGAGGAGCAAAGGCGCAAAGGATGATGAAAGAATTATTATGGGAGTTGGAGCAAGTAAATCTGCGTTTGAAGTCTGCAAAGACCAGAGTTACCATTCGAGAATCTAATAGATGTCTGCAATTACGGGCAACTTTACCTATGAAACCAGGTGACGCAGATATCAGGAAAACAGGTAAAAAGCAATACAACATCAGTTTAAACATTCCCGCTAACCTGGAGGGATTAAAAACCGCAGAAGAAGAAGCTTATGAACTAGGAAAATTAATAGCAAGAAAAACTTTTGTTTGGAATGAGAAATATTTAGGTAAGGAAGCGATAAAAAGTGATGTAGCAACTATTGGGAAATTATTAGCACAGTTTGAAAGTGAATATTTTAAAACCCATAAACGTACAACTAAAAGTGAGCATACTTTCTTTTATTATTATACTCGAATCAAACGTTATACCAAAGCTGATGATTTAGCAATTGGGGAAAATTTTATTCATGCGATTGAGAAAATAGATAAAGAATGGGCAAGATATAACGCTGTGAGAGCAATTTCTGTATTTTGTCAACTTTTCAAGATTGAAATTAATTTAACTAATTATGCTAAAACGCCAGAAACTAACTCTCGTAATATTCCCACAGATAAAGAAATAGTCGCAGGATTTTACAAATTTGAGGAATATGAAAATAACAGAGGTAAACAAGTTAATCCAGATGTCAAAGATAGCTGGTTACTTTGGCGATGGGTTTATGGAATGTTGGCGGTTTTCGGTTTACGTCCTCGTGAACTTTTTATCAATCCTGATGTTGATTGGTGGTTGAGTAATGAAAATATAGATTTAACATGGAAAGTTGATAAAGATTGTAAAACTGGAGAACGGGAAGCTTTACCTTTATATAAAGAATGGATTGATGAATTTGATTTAAGGAATCCTCAGTATTTAGAAATGTTGGTGACAGCGATTAGTAAAAAAGATAAAAATAATCATGCAGAAATTACAGCTTTAATTCAAAGAGTTAGCTGGTGGTTTAGAAAAATTGGTTTAGATTTTAAACCTTATGATTTACGGCATGGTTGGGCAATTAGAGCGCATATTTTAGGGATTCCCATTAAAGCAGCAGCAGATAATTTAGGTCATAGTGTGCAGATTCACACGAAAACTTATCAACGTTGGTTTTCTTTGGATATGCGGAAGTTAGCAATAAATCAGGCTTTGAGTAAGCGGAATGAGGTTGAGGTGATTAAGGATGAAAATTTGGTTTTGAAGATGGAGAATGACAGGTTAAAGATTGAGTTAGAAAAGTTAAAGATGGAAATGATTTATAAAGGTAGCTTTTAGTATTTGATATGTTATGATTACAAGATATCAAAAAATATATTTTCAGGGATGAACTACCAAAGAAACTCAGATTATGACAGCGCATGGAAAGAAGCGATTACAGTTTATCTTGAACAATTCATAGAATATTGTTTTCCTGAAGTTTATCAAGATATTGACTGGGAAAAAGGATATGAAACTCTAGACACAGAATTACAAGAACTAATTAGAGATGCAGAAACAGGAAGACGTTTAGCGGATAAACTGGTAAAAGTCACCCTGCGAAATGGAGAAAAAGCTTTAGTTCTTATCCACATAGAAATACAAGGACAAGAACAAGACGATTTTGCAGAAAGGATGTATATTTATAATCATCGTTTATTTGATCGCTATCGTCTTAAAGTCTTTAGTTTCGCTGTCTTAGGAGATGATAACCCCAATTGGAAACCAACATCTTATGGTTATAGTCAGTGGGGGTTTACAACTAATTTACAATTTCCCAGTGTTAAACTATTAGATTATAGCCATGATACCCTAGCACAAAGTAATAATCCTTTTGCTATCATCATTATGGCACATTTACAAACCCAAGCCACTCAAGGTAATTCACAACAAAGATTTCAGTTAAAATTAAGTCTAGTGAAACGACTTTATGACTTGGGTTATACCGGAGAAATGATTCGTCAATTATTCCGGTTTATTGAATGGATGATGACATTACCCCCAATACTGCAATCTGATTTCAAGACTGAATTAAACCGTTATGAGGAGGGAAAACGTATGCCATTTTTGACTAGCTTTGAAATTGATGGAATCAGGAAAGGAAGTTTACAAACTTCTCGTGAGTTAATGATTGAAGTTCTAGAAATGCGATTTGGCAATGTATCAGATGAGTTGAAAAATCAGATTAATTCTTTGGAAGATTTGCAATTGTTAAAAAGTCTTCATAAACAGGCAATTACTATTGCTTCCGTGGAGGATTTTGAACAGTTATTAGTATCAAGTCAAGAAGATAATTAATTATCTGTGGGTTGGGTGGATTTAGGTGAAACCCAACCTGATAACCAAAAAATAAAAAACCATCAAATTATTTGAAGGCTTCGATTTGATCAGAGTAAACATCAATTTGGCTGCAAATTGCATACAAGCATAAATATCTTCTCGGTTTAAAGATGGGTATTCTTCCAAAATTTATTCTATAGAATCACCTGCTCCTAAAAATTCCATAATTGTTTGTACAGTAATTCGAGTGTTAGTAATAATCGGTTTACCGTTGCAAATGTCTGGATGAATAGTTATTCGCTGTTGCATAACTGTTTTTCCTTTTTATAAACCTAGTTTTAAGTTAGCTAATAATATTATTTTACGTGATTGTTAGCAAATTGTCATCATTTTTGAATAAAAGATAACCGGAGTTAAGTTTAATTAATCAAGAATATGACTTTTGTGAGGTGTGGTATCATTTATTAATGAACAATCATCAAAATCTTTATGCAAGCCACCGATATTGGAACACTGATTATTAAGTCACCAGAAACTTTAGGAGGTCGCCCTCGTATTACTGGTACTAGGGTTTCTGTACAACATTGTTAAAATATATTTAGCTAAGTAATAATATCAAAAATTTTAGAGTATAAATTAAGGATAGTAATTTTTCGTAAAACTCTAAAATCATGAATAAACCTTTACTAGCCCTAATCGTTGCGGCTACAACTAATTGCCCTTTAGTAAGCGTGGCGGGACACTATTCGTTTGACTTACGCACAGAACAAGCTTCATCTTGGCGTACAGGTTCTAAACCTGGTTGTCGAAAAACTGGTGAAACTGTTACTAGTGGTATTGCCAATGGAATAAAAGTTAACCCTGATGGAATTATGGAAGCTGATAAAGTTGTTTGGTCAGGAGGACGCGAAAGCGGAGGAGTATTTGGAGGACGAGTAGAACCAGATTCTGAACCAATGCAGTGGTTTGCAAGTGCTGGAGATGTTGAAATGAAAGGCACTTGGCGTAAAGGACAACTATCTGGTGAATTTGTCCAACGCTTTATTGAAAACGGCAAAGAAATTGAATGTCGCGGCAAAGTTAGTGGGTTTAAAAAAAGCAAATAGGCGTCAATTAATCATGTTTAACTTTCGATTTTTTTCTCAAAATATTATAGCGGCTTCTACTATTTTTTTATTAGGGGCAATATTTCCAGTGAATGCTGTAGAGGTTTTCGGCGAAGTTAATAATCCTCTTGCCAAAGTTCCTCTTATTCACCAAAAAGAATTAAATTCGCAATCCGTCCAATTAGCTCAAGGTTATAAAAATCAATCTGTGACAGTCTTTGGCAGGACAAATTGCCCCATTACTCAACTATTAATGAAGGAATTAAAATCAAAGAAAATTCCTTATACCTTCAAAAGTGTTGATCTTAAAGCAACAGATGAAGAAATTGCTCAATTATCTTTTGAAAATAATACTAATTTGCCCAGTAGCTACCGTTTACCAGCCGTAGAAGTTAATAACACAATAATGATTTCATCTAATGGTGTAAGGATTGATCAGGTGTTAGCAGAATTATCTAGATCGCCTAAATCGTCTCAATCTGCTATCCGAAATTCTCAAGTAAATCCCGTCATTATTTACACAAAGCAAAATGATAACTACTCGCAGAAAATAATCAAAGGGTTGCAAAGAAGGGGAATCACTTTCTCTGTCAAAGATTTAGAAAATCCAGCCATAGAAAAAGAATTTTGGGCTTTACTAAAACAAAATAATTACGGGGCAAAAAAAGTAGATATACCTGTACTTTCTGTTAATAATCAGACGATGATATACCCGAATTTTCAAGAGATTTTAGCAAAATTATCTCAGAATTAACTTGGAGTAAAAGGACATGAAAAATTTCTCTATTTTACTATTGACAATCTTAGGGTTCATGTTGCTGCAATCCTCTCCAACCCTAGCATCTGGTTTTGTTTATTATCGAGAGGTAAAATCCAATAATCTTTTAGAATGTTCTACTAATCAGCAAATTGAAGTCAATAGAGGTGGGGGAGATGCGTCTCATGTCGGTGCAGGCCACTTATTAATTTGTTTAGATGGCGATCGCCAGGCCAAGTGGATCATTTACTCGTATTTGACTTGTCAATCCTCAAATATAAGATCCCAAAATTGTCCAATTTCTAACTATTTAATTCCTGGTAATCGAGCTAATCAATCTCAAGATAATTCCTATATTTTTAAGCCATCAAAAACTGGCATTGGATTCAACTGTAAAACTGTGAAAAATGAGGATAAATATGGCTCAATTTCCTATAAATGGTCTTGTGAAAAATATACTGCAAAGCAAAATTTAACGATAAAAACTAAAGGAAGCGATCGGCTGCAAGGAACTCGTGACCTTTTTCAGAAATACGGAAAAATCCCAGATATATTTCAATTAGATACATCCTCAGATAATCCTAGTTGTAAACAATCAGATTCTTGCTCAGAGGACTATTCTGAATTAGGAGAAAGTAAAAGAAATCCTGATCCCAGAATTTATACTGACTGTCGAGGTGACGCTAAATTTTGTAATTATTACTATAATCTTTCTCCATAAAGAGTCAATTTTTACAAAGTCATAACAATCCAAACATAGGGTAAATCAACATGGCATCAAATACATCTCCCTCCGATTTAAGTGAAAAATATCAACTAACATTTATCACAGGAGAAGCTCAAGGAACAACAACTTGGTCAGAAACCCATGTGAGTGGTTCTGGTTATTCCCATGTTTATCAAGGAACTGGTAGTGGATCAATGCACGTTTCCTCAAAAGTTAATACTCGTCATCGCTTTTATTTAATTGCTGATAATGGTGGTGAAGTAGAGATGGATACGACAGGTCTCGATTTTAATGTTCGTGATAGTCATCGTGTGACTGGAGTATGGTGTCGAGAGTTAAATGATAAAGAAAATAAGTTAATTTTTTTATATAATTACAACACAGGAATTAAAGTTATTCCTAAAAATTATCGTTCACTGTTAGAGGTTAATAAAAGTAATCCTAAAGTGGTTGCTGCTTGTCTTTTAGCAGTTTGTGAATTAATCGTCATACCCTTATCTTTTGTGATTGCTTCCCTAGCTGTTAGACCACTGATTTTTCTCTTATCCTTTGTTTTGCAGATTCCTGTAATATCGTGGTTATTAATGGCAATTATAGCTTTAATTAGTTTGGGAATAACAGCTACTATTGCCTTTATTGCCTCTAGATTTCTTTGGTATAAGATAATTCAATATTTGATCAACTCAAAAAGAAATCATAACGAAGTATGTGAATGGATAACTAATAGTATTGATAATCATATCAATACTGAAATCATCCGTGTGAATCAGAATCAGCCAGAATGATGTTTGACTTATTGAAGCTTCACTAACGCACAATCATAAAAATTGTGGAAAAATAGAAATATAAAATTCTCTCTACCATGACAATTATGAACGCCATAGAACTATTTCCCACCCTGCGAAATTTAACTCGTGCAGATAAGCTAAAAGTTATGCAGTTTCTAGTATCAGAATTAGCTAAAGATGAAGAACCATCATTAGAACAGGGAGCAACTTATTCTATTGTATCCCCGCTAAATTCTCATGCAGCAGCACATCAACTTGCCCAACTACTAGAAGCTGATAAACAAAAGGAATATGAATAAAGTCATTGGTGTATTAATTGAAAATTATGAAAATGAACATATTCCTGAATTATTGTGATTTATAAAAATAATTAGCTGTAATCATTTTATCTGAGTGAAGAAAATTACAGAATTGAAAGCGATCGCACTTCCCAAACTCCAAACCCTAAAGAGCGATCGCACGGTAAGCTCTGCTAACGCACCTTTATAATGTCAGTTTAGAATAAAGTGCTACAATGTAGATACGGAAATTACATAATTTTTTATGGCAGACATTACCTTCATAGACAAAAATCAAATCACCGAAATCATCAACACATCCAACCGCTTGAAATATCTGATACTGTTTACTTATCAAGTACCTATAGAAGATATCGTTGAAACAGGAGAAATAATTCAAGTCAAACGCCAAACAGCCAAAATAATGTGGGGACAAATTAAATTTATTGACACCCAAGCAGAACCCAGAGAAGCATTTTCCAGAATTTGTATAGGTTTAGGTTCTAATATTCAATGTTTAATTACCTTTGATTATTGGGCGGATCAAGCAGAACAATTAACACCAGTTTGACATGAAGTGATGCGGAGTTTAACACTAGGTTTATATATTCGTGATCCGCGTACTGGTTTAGCTTATCCTGATTAGAGGAAAACAAAATCAAATGAGAGCAATTTTTCAAGAAATTCGCCAAAAATTAGCACTAATGCAAGAAAAAGATCCCCGATTTTATCATGCAGTGTTTGGTTCACAAAAACATAAATATCGTCTAAATCCCTGCTTAACAAAAGCAGAAATAATTGCATTTGAGGAACGTTATCAAATCAAATTACCAGAAGATTATCGAGACTTTTTAATGTATGTAGGTAATGGGGGAGCAGGTCCCCATTATGGATTATTTCCTTTAGCAGAATCAGTTCGGGAATTTCAAGAGAAGATGATTGAAGTACCGGAAGAATACTGGAATAGATTAATGGTATTACGTACTGGGAGAAAACTTACAGAAGATGAATATTTAGAAATACAAGAAATTCATCAGAAAAGGAGGAAATTTGTAGAAAATAAATTGCAACAAGGAGAAGTAAATTATGATTTTTTAAAAGAGGAATTTCCCTTAACTAATACAGATGCTTTAGACGCAATTTATAGAAGAATAAATGTAGAAACAGATGAATATTATTTTATCGAAACTGATTATCCTCTTAATGGTTGTTTCCCTATTAATGAGCGAGGATGTGGTTGGATGACAGTATTAGTTATTAGTGGTGAACAACGTGGTAAAATCTGGGTTGCTGGAGAGGGTTGGTTGCCAGAATTTGATGATAAATCTGCACAACAAAAGGATTTTCTTAGTTGGTATCAGCAATGGTTAAATAATGCTATGGATACCCTGACTAAATGGCAAACAGAGTGATGATATTTTAGGAAACATAATGATTGGAAAAGTAAATTTTCTCAACCTGTGACTAGAGAACAGTTAAAAGAAACTTTGTCTTTATCAATCTGACGCACCCTAGTATTTAGTCTAGAAAAACCAACCTACAAAAAGTTATTCAATTTAACCAAATTACCAAATATCAAAAATTAACAACTTCCTCAACCACTGATAAAATCAGACATTTAAGATTTGCAGTTATCTATAAACAATGTTATGATAGAACATAATTAAATACATTTAGTCTAAAAATCCATGTCTCTTAATTCCCCAACAAAAAACCCTTAAACTAACGCACATTTCAACCAACATGATCAAGTTCGGAGTAATCCCAAGAGTGCATTTGACGGAAAGGAAGACCCATCTTTTGGAAGACATACTTCTCTTTGACACCGGAAGCAACTAAATCTGGCTTCAATGCTTTGATGAATTCTTCAAATTCAAAAGCGGTAACGTCGTCATAAACGATAGTTCCGTTTTCGATGTAGTGAGTAGTACGTTTATAGTCGTCATTATGAGCGAACTCATAACCAGTACCAATCATCTTCATTCCTAAATCTTGGAAAGCGGGAACAACGTGACGAGGACGTAGACCACCAACCATCATTGCAACTGTCTTACCTTCCAAACGGGGGCGATATTGCTTAACGATCGCATCCATTGTGGGTTGGTACTTAGCAATTACCTTCTCAGCGTTTTCTTGGATCTTGGAGTCAAACTTAGAAGCAATTTCGCGTAAAGATGCAGCAATCTTGGTAGGACCGAAGAAATTATACTCTAACCAGGGTATACCATAAGCTTCTTCCATGTGACGGCTGATGTAGTTCATCGAGCGGTAACAGTGGATGAGGTTCATCTTCACGTTGGGGGTCATCAACATTTCGTTGATAGTACCGTCACCAGACCATTGAGCAACAACACGCAAACCGATTTCTTCTAATAAGATACGGCTGGCCCAAGCGTCACCACCGATGTTATAGTCACCGATGATTGCTACGTCGTAAGGGGTAGACTCAAACTTGAGAGTACCGTCTTTCTTAGCTTTGTCTGCTCTGGGGAATACCCAGTCACGAATCATGTCGTTAGCGATGTGGTGTCCTAAAGACTGAGACACACCACGGAAACCTTCGCAACGCACAGGAATAACTGGCTTACCGATGGTTTTGGCTGTCTTCTTAGCTACTGCTTCGATGTCATCCCCAATTAGACCGATGGGACATTCAGATTGAATAGAAACCCCACGATTTAAGGGGAATAATACATCTAATTCTTCAATTAACTTGGTCAGTTTCTTGTCTCCACCAAACACGATGTCGCGTTCTTGGAAGTCAGAAGTGAAGTGCATGGTACCGAAGGTATCAACACCTGTTGTACCTAAGTAGTAGTTACGACGACCAGACCAAGACCAGTAACCGCAACCTACAGGACCGTGACTGATGTGGATCATGTCCTTGATAGGACCCCAAACCACACCTTTAGAACCTGCGTAAGCACAACCACGAGCGGTCATTACACCAGGAAGAGATTTGATGTTAGATTTAACACCGCAATCTGCCTTACCTTCTTCGTATACGTTTAAGTGCTTCTCGCGCTTTTTAGCAGCTTTTTCGGGGTAAGCTTTAAGAACTTCTTTAACTAGTTCTTTTCTTTGTTCAACAATCTTCTTGTCGTCTGGAGGAGTCATTGTTAGTCTCTCTTGCTCCTAAAGGAACGGAAATAGGGATTAGGTTTTTGGGAACGGGGACTTAATGTCCCCTGTGGGGAGGGGAAGGAAGGTAAAAAGGAAATTATGTAGAGTTTTCCTTTTTCCTGTTCCTTATTTACTAAATACTACTTGGTAGCAGATGCTGGCTTACCAATGATTTCAGCGTGCTTGGTGTCATCATCAAGAATACCGAATTCAACCAACAATGCTTCCAACTCATCCATTTCGATGGGGGTGGGGATGGTGAGGTTTTTGTTGTTGATGATCTTCTTCGCTAATGCGCGGTATTCATTACCCTGATCGCTATCAGGTGCATATTCGTTAACGGTCATACGACGCAATTCTGCGTGTTGAACGATGTTGTCGCGAGGTACGAAGTGAATCATTTGAGTGTTCAAACGTTCAGCTAAGGTTTCGATCAATTCGATTTCACGGTCAACCTTACGGCTGTTACAGATCAAACCACCTAAACGTACACCACCAGAGTGAGCATATTTCAAAATACCACGAGCGATGTTGTTAGCAGCGTACATCGCCATCATTTCACCAGAGGTAACGATGTAGATTTCTTGTGCTTTACCTTCACGGATAGGCATAGCAAAACCACCACATACAACGTCACCTAATACGTCGTAAGATACGAAATCTAAATCTTGGTAAGCACCGTTTTCTTCCAAGAAGTTAATAGCGGTGATAATACCACGACCTGCACAACCTACACCGGGTTCTGGACCACCAGATTCTACGCACTTAACACCACGGAAACCGGTCAACATTACTTCGTGGAGTTCCAAATCTTCAACAGCACCTCTTTCAGCAGCCAAGTGAAGAACGGTTGTTTGAGCCTTAGAGTGAAGCATCAAACGGGTAGAGTCAGCTTTAGGGTCGCAACCTACGATCATGATGCGTTGACCCATTTCAGCCATAGCTGCGAGGGTGTTTTGAGAGGTGGTAGATTTACCGATACCGCCCTTGCCGTAGAAAGCTATCTGTCTAATATTTGCGTCAGTAGTCATTGTTCGTGTTTTCCTAGAATTGGTTGATTGGGTGTCTTTCGTTTTTTGGTTCTCACGGCCAAGTTCTACGGCGGTGAGCGTTTGTAGAACGTCGCTATGGTGGCGATCGCTCTACCAAAAATAGAGTTGTGTTCATAGTGTTTATTGGGTTGTAAGGAATTTTTTTGAGAAGGAGTCAGGAGTCAGGAGTCAGGAGGGAGAATAAAAATCAAATCAATATTTCTTTTTTCTGTTCCCTGTTCCCTGTTCCCTGTTCCCTGTTCCCTGTTCCCTCTTGTTCTAAACTGCTTCAACGATGATGTCTTTGCTGATGCGATCGCGTAACCTAGATTCAATCGCTATCTTTAAAGTTGCAGTGCTGCTAGAACATGAACCGCAAGCACCTTTGAGAATAACTTGGACTTTATCGCCTACTATATCGTAGAGTTCCACATCTCCCCCGTCGGCGATTAATACGGGTCGGACTTCTTCATCTAATACTTTTTGAATCAGGGCAATTTTTTGAACATTAGTTAATGGTCTTTGTTGCCCTTCATTAAACATTGAACTAGGAATTTCTGTAGAATTTTTCGCGCCGTTGGTGTTGAGATTTTGTTTGGCGGTTTCCTGCTTTACTTCTCTTATTATATCATCGATTTTCGCTAAACAGGAACCGCATCCGCCACCAGCTTTTACATAATTTGTTACTTGTTCTGCACTGAGAAGATTATTTTGAGCAACTGCCTTTCTAATCTTAGTATCAGTAATACTAAAACAAGTACAAATTAGAGTTCCTTCATCATCGTCATCATGAGCAGCTAAAGGAATGCCTCTATAATTAAATATAGCAGCTTCTAAAGCTTCTTGACCCATAACTGAACAGTGCATTTTTGCTTCAGGTAAACCACCTAAATATGCAGCAATTTCCTTATTTGTAACTTTCAAAGCTTCATCTAAAGTCAATCCTTTAACCATTTCAGTCAAAGCACTGGAAGATGCGATCGCACTGGTACAACCGAAAGTTTGAAACCGAGCATCAAGAATTTTATCAGATGCAACTTCCACTTTCAAATGTAATCTTAAAGCATCACCGCAAGCAATACTTCCGACTTCACCAGTTGCAACCTTCACACCAGCTTCACCAGTTTCTTCAATTGCACCTTGGTTTTTAGGATCGTAAAATAACTCTAATACTTTATCAGTGTAGTCCCACATAGTTGATTGTAGATTTTGGATTTTAGATTGTTGTTCTTAGATTTCTGTTTGGTAATTGATGATTGGGTAGGGATGATTAGGACATGAGGTAAATTGAGATTTTTCCCAGTCCCCAGTCCCCAATCCCCAGTCCCCAATCTACCGATTTACTAAAGTATGCTCTTGCTGTTGTAACCAACCTGCTTCATCATTTTTGAAGGGAGATAAAGCGCGGAGACGTTCAACAATTTCCGGCATTACTGCAATTACTTGGTCAATTTCAGCTTCGGTGGTGTAGCGACAAAGACTGAAGCGAATGGAACCATGTAACGTAGTGTAGGGTAAACCCATTGCTCGTAAAACGTGAGATGGTTCCAGAGAACCCGAAGTACAAGCAGAACCAGAGGAAGCACAAATACCATGCTTATTTAGAAGTAACAGAATTGCTTCACCTTCGATATATTTGAAACCGATATTTGTAGTGTTTGGCAATCTATTTTTCACATCACCATTGACTGCACAGTCGGGAATTTTAGCAAGTAAACTTTGTTCGAGGCGATCGCGCAATTTTCTTTCTCTCTTTGTCGCCTCTTCTAAGTGTAACAATTCCAGTTCCGCAGCTTTGCCTAAAGCGATAATTCCGGGAACGTTTTCTGTACCTGCTCTGCGTCCTCTTTCTTGGTGTCCACCAATTAATAAAGGACGGAATCTCACTCCACGTCTTACATACAAAGCACCAATACCCTTGGGAGCGTGAATTTTATGACCAGATATAGTTAACATATCAATTGTGCTGGTCTTCATATTCAAGGGTACTTTACCTACCGCTTGTACTGCATCGACGTGAAAGATAGCTCCATACTCTTTTACTCTAGCACCAATTTCTTCAATGGGAAAAATTGTGCCGGTTTCGTTATTGGCATACATCACTGTTACCAAAGCGGTGTTACCAGTGAGAGAAGCTTCTAACTCATTCAAGTCTATTTGTCCCTTATCATTCACAGACAAATAAGTAACTTGATAACCTTGAGTTTCTAATTGTTTGCAGACATTTAAAACTGCGGGATGTTCTACCTGAGAAGTGATGATGTGGCGTTTTTCTGGTTGAGCTAATAACGCTGATCTAATAGCTGCATTATCACCTTCAGTTCCACAACTGGTAAAAACAATTTCTGATTCATCTGCACCCAGTAAAGCTGCAACTTGTTCTCTAGCTACTTTCACACTTTTGCCAATTTGTCCACCAAAGGTGTGCATACTAGAAGGGTTAGCGTAGTAGTCCGTTAGATAAGGTAGCATGACCTCAACAACTTCAGGATCTACTTTGGTTGTTGCATTATTATCGAGATAGATGCAATTCTTTAACATTTCACTCATTAGTTATTAGTTTTTTAGTTATTACTTATTGAGTTTTGGTAACGGGTAATTGGTAATAGGTAATTTGTAGAAACCTCTTCCCAGTCACCAATACCCAATCCCCAGTCACCTAAACTATTGCTTGTTGTTTTTTCAATTGTTCCGCTAACTTTTGGGAATAAGTGTTATACCAGCGTTCCCAATAATCTTGTTTATTGGTTAATTTGGCGATGACGCGGTTGTATGTGGCAAACCAATTTTCCCAATAATCACTGGGTTGTTTTACGCAACCACTAGCAGTAGGACAAACTGCTTTACATTGAGGTACTGTGTAAATACTATCAGCACAGTTTGTACAAAGTTCAGAGTCGATCAGGTGTTTACCTTCAACTTCTTGAATTGCACCATTAGGACATACAGACACACACAGGTTACAGGAAATACACTGGCTAGTAATTGTGTAAGCCATGACTATTCTCCTTGAGGGGCATTGGGCTGTAGTAATGGGTGAATAGAGAAGGCAAAAGTGAGAAGTGAAAAGAACAGAATTCTTTTGACTTTTGACTTTTGACTTCCTATATTTATTACTGATTAGCCTTTACATACTGCTCGTAAAACTCTAAGGCAACTTTCTCGATTACGTCGTAAGATTCAACAGTCTGTATGCCGGCTGCGTGCAGTTTCTCTTTAGGACAATTACCTATTTTGGAAACTAAAACTGCTTTACAATCTGCAATTGATTTCATTATATTGTCTGCGGTCGCTTCTTCACCGTATCCACCTTGACAATATTGATCAATTTTGCGATGACTGACAAATTTTACTTCATTACCATCCACTTCGTAGACTTGAAATTCTTTAGCATGACCGAAGTGTTGGTTAACTAATCCACCACCTTTGGTTGCAACTGCAATCAGGATTTTAGGACTATTAGCAACTGTCTTGCCAGCTTGTACCTTGGATTTTGCTAGTTGAATTTCTTCTCTAAATTTCTCAATTCCTTCATGAACTTCTTGGCGTGTTTCCAGGTTGTATTCTGGAGACATTTCCATGAATTTATCTTTAGTGAATTCTTGGCTGCGGTCTTCTCCTAATAATCCTACCGCATCTGCTCGACACTGGCGACAGTGGCGCATCATTTTCATGTTACCAGAACAGTTATCTTGAACTTCTTTAAGTTCTTTACCTGTTGGTCCACGTTGACCAGTTAAACCAAAGTGTGTACCATGTTCTGGTGCAGAAATTAGCGGCATGATGTTGTGCAGGAATGCACCTCTTTCACGAATTGCCTTGTTAACTTCTACCAAATGTTTGTCATTAATTCCGGGAATCATCACAGAATTAACTTTGCATAAGATATCAGCTTCTTTCAAAGCTTGCAATCCTTCCAACTGCTTTTCTAGGAGAATTTTCGCCCCTTCAATTCCTCTGTAACGCTTGCGTTTATAGTGAACCCAAGAATAGATTTGTGCGCCTATTTCTGGGTCAATGGTGTTAAGGGTGATAGTAACGTGATCTATATTTAATTGTTTGATGCGATCAACATATTCTGTTAACATCAAACCGTTAGTAGATAAGCACAGTTTAATATCTGGTGCTTTATCTGCAATCAACTCAAAAGTACGGAATGTTTTTTCTGGATTTGCTAAAGGATCACCAGGTCCAGCAATTCCCAAAACTGTCATTTGGGGAATTTTACCTGCTATCACCAATACTTTATGTGCAGCTTCTTCTGGTGTGAGTAATTCGCTTACTACTCCAGGACGGCTTTCATTTGCACAGTCATACTTGCGGTTACAATAGTTGCATTGAATGTTGCAAGCTGGGGCAACTGCAACGTGCATCCGGGCATAATGATGGTGAGCTTCTTCGCTATAACAGGGATGGTTGGCGATGCGTGCTTTGAGTTTTTCGTCCATTTCTGGGGTTGTGCTGCTATCGCAACCGCAACCACCAGATTTACCTTTGAGGGGTTCCTGTTCGGAGGAGGTGAGGAGTCCTGTAGCCGGTAGTGTCATTGAATTTCGCAAGGGTTCGGTGGACTAGATGGCCACTGTGGGAGATGCCGTTGCTACTTCCAATGCCTATGAACTGAAAGTCACGTCTGATACTCACTTTGCCCGCATGAGTATGATACAAATTTTGGATGATTTTAGTGTTATTTGAGATGATGGCAACAGTCTATTAATTAAGACTTTGAATCCAAAATCTAAAATCTAAAATCCAAAATTTCTGCAAGGTTCGGCTGGTGTGTGTCAACTGTGGGTCTTGGGTAGACTAAGTTTGTACAGCCGCGACTTCCATTCACTTCAGGCATGGTGCTATCTCATCCCTCCACTCACTTTTAACTTCTAACTTTGTTAAGGAGCGTTAAGTGATTGGCGATAAATGATTTATAGCAGCACTTTCTAGATGGGTAAATGGTTGTATGAAGATAGGATTTATTGGATTTATTATGTATGTACTCAAATCTATAAATCCCAATCTTTGTCAGGATTACAAAAATTAAATAATATTTTTTCGGGTAGGGGTGCTAGTATTTTTCGATTGGGGTACGAGTATTTATGATGTGGGGTTCAGGATTTCGTTGTACTCATTCAAAACCCAATACCTGTCAGGGATTGGGTGATATTTGGGTTGATTTTGCGTTACATTCATCATGTACTCAATTAACCCTCAAATCCTGCTAAAAGCTTTAATTTGCAAGGGATTGGAGGTGGAAAACTGGAGTAGGATAAGCCTTGCTAATCCAGTAACGTGCGAAATTCTATTCTGTATACAACATATCATTTTTTTTTAGATAAAAATGCAGTTTATATTCTTTTAACTTTTCGCTAGTCAATGATGTTAATTGCATTTCTAAAATGATGCTGGTTCAACATTAGGGCTTTAATAAAAGCATAACTCTTAATGCAGATAATTTGCAAGTAATCTCATCTTTATTAGGGCAGGAAATAGGCAAGAAGGAATAGGGAATCAGGAATAGAGAACAGGGAATGAGAAATAATGTCAAATTAGGGAATAGGGAATAGGGAAAGAAATTAATCGCCCTGAACTTTTAGCAATCGCTACACTTGAATTATGGTGAACAAGTCAAAGGAGGGGAAAGTCCATGAAAGCTGTTGTTATCCGTCGCTATGGTGATGCTGAGGTGTTGCAGTATGAAGAGGTGGAACAACCGAAAATCAAACCAGACCAGTTACTTGTCAAGGTTCACGCTAGTAGTGTTAACCCCATTGACTGGAAAACCCGCAAGGGAATGCTGAGTATTTTAACTGGAAACAACTTTCCCCTCATTCTCGGTTTTGATGTCGCTGGGGAAGTGGTGGAAGTTGGTTCACAGGTAACGCGCTTTAAAGTTGGAGATGCTATTTATGGCAGTACCAGCTTTCCTGGGGGCGCTTATGCAGAGTTCGCCGCTATCCCAGAAAATTTGGCGGCTCCCAAACCAAATAATTTGACTTATGAAGAAGCAGCCACTGTCCCTTTAGCGGCGCTAACGGCTCTCCAGGCGTTGCGAGACTTGGGAAATATCAAATCAGGTCAAAAGGTATTAATTAACGGTGCTTCGGGCGGTGTGGGCATTTTTGCGGTGCAAATTGCTAAGGCGTTGGATGCCGAAGTGACTGGTGTTTGCAGTACCAAAAATTTGGATTTGGTGAGGTCTTTGAATGCAGATTTAGTTATTGACTATACGCAACAGGATTTTACAAAAGGTAATGTGCAGTACGATATTATTTTGGATGCAGTTGCTAAACGAGCATTTTCTAATTGCAGAAAAGTTTTAAAGCCAAATGGAGTTTATATTTCGACTCTCCCCACACCGGAGGTAATTATACAGGGTGTTTTAACAGCGTTTCTTCCTGGTCAAAAGGCAAAAATTGTCTGGGAAAAGCCGAATAGTAAGGATTTGGTTTATTTAAAAGAGTTGATTGAAAATGGTAAACTGCGGACTGTGAGCGATCGCACCTATCCTTTACAAGAATTAGCAGCAGCTCATCAGTATAGTGAGGGTGAAAGGACAGTAGGGAAAATTGCGATCGCTATCAATGTGCCAGTGCTTCAGACTGCATAAATCGTGTAAATAAACAGATTCTTAATATCTGACGCACCCTACCAATGTGCTAGTTGCGTCAGTCCCGATCCTCTGCGCTAAAACAGTCGTTCTCCTGAAGAGTTGTCATTTCCTTGAGGCCATAGCGGCGGCTTTTTAGTAGGGGTAGGTTGTGTACGAACTCTACTCCTTGAAGGCTGTTTTCTCTGTGGTGGTTGCGTCTGAGGTGCAATCCTCTGTCTAGGTTTTGGTGTACGTTTAGGTAAATTGCTAGTTGATTTTTGATTGACTGTTAAATTAACATTATTTCGTTTAGGTGTTGGCGAAGATGGTACTGGCTTAGGTATAACTGGAACTACTTTTCTTTCAGCAATTATTTTCTGAATTTTCTGATCAATTTCTTGAATTTTACTGTTGTATTTTGCTTTGATTTGGTTTACTTTCTCAATTACAAAAGCATCATTAGGAATTTCTGCTAGTTTTACTCTTAACTTTTCCCACTCAGATTTTACTCGCTGTAAATCTTGAATATTTTTAGCACTTTTAGCTGTTTCAGTCCAATTAGTAAGAGTTTGAGCAGATGCCTCTATTGAAGCTATTTGTGTTTCATAAATTTCTTCTTTTGCCAACTTATCATCTATAGCTTTAATCTGTGTTTCATATTCTTGTTTTAAAGTTGTTACCTGGGGCTGAATTTTAGCATTATCGGGAATTTTATCAAGCTCAGTCAGTGTATTTTGTAATTGAGCGCGGGCATTTTGGAGTTGGTTAATATTCTGAGCTTGTTCGGCTAAAGTCTTGCTTTCTTTACCTTTTTTCTCTACTTCGTTATAGAGATTGGTGTACTCGGTACAGTTACCTTGAGAACGACATAAAAAACTAATATTAGCAGACTGCCAAATTACTAAACCTGCAATTCCTCCAGTAACCAGTATAGTTGCTAAGACACTGATTATCAATTTCCAGTTACGTCTTTGATTATTTGAATTGTTTTTTTCTTCATTTTTTTCTATCTGTGTAATTTCTTGATGGTTTAGAGGTACTTCTTCTGGTGTGAACTCAGTCAATAATTGAAAATTAGCTACTACTTCTAAATTCCTGTCAATTTTCAATGTAACAGTATGATCAGATCCATTTACTGCACCACTCCAGTGAGTAAACCGCCAATTTTGTTTTGCTATTGCTTTTACAGTCACTTGTTCATCTAATTCGTACAAACCATCACCTTCAATTTCGCCGCTTCCTGACGGTTTTGCTGTGACGGTTAAAGTATATTTCGGAATCAGCGGAGAACCAATATTTTTAGTTGTTTTTTGCTCTACTGGTGATTCTGGATCTAGTTTTTCTAGTTCTGCTTCCAGGCGATCGCCTATCTCCCGTATTCTGAAGTTGCGCTTATTTGGGTTTGGATCAGTTACTTGAAGATACCAATCTGTAGCTGTTAATTTTGGCTGCAAATCAGCAATAATTTTGGCAAAAGCATAAATATCAGATGCCTTTGTTAAATTATCTGTTCCTACTTCTGGTGCAAGATAATTTTTGTATTCTTTTTTCAAACTCTTTATAACGGATTGATTTCGCGAATTAATCAATGGTGCATAGCCAAAACCCCTTAAATATACTTTGTTTTCTACCACTACAAAACTAGACGGATTGAGGTTGCCATGTATTTCTTGTTGATGCAAAATATGAATGATTTCGGTAGCCTGTTTCCATAATTCTTTTGCATTTTCTGGTTGCTGATCTAAAAATTCTGCTAGGGTTTTGGTTTTTTCAGACCAAGTTGAATAAACTGAAACTATGGGAGAATTTAGCTCCTTACGAGTAGTTTCTGGGACAACAAAGCCAGACTTATTTTTAAAATCATTCAAAGATGCAAAGTGTTCAAATAATAAGTTTGCTTCTGCTTCCGATACTTGAGTTTGTAAAACTTGTAAAATTACAGTCTTGTTGTCCTTAGTAGCCCTAAACCATTTATAAATAGAATCCTCACTAATGCTTGCTACTAGTTCATATCCACAAATTGATTGTTTTTCTTCCATTTGATTAACCATAAATTTTGCTTTTAGTAAATTGACAACATTTCTCTTATTTAATCATGTTTATGCTTACTTTTGGCAGTTGAGCAATTAAGTTCTAGGAAAAATGAAATCCATCGTTTCTCTTAAATCCTTCACTTTCTAAAGTAACAGATACTCTTTGTTCTTCGCTCACTTTGAAAGTAACTTTAATGTCTCCTCCTTGAAGATGCTCAGGTAATTCGGTAATATTAATAGTTCCTACTAAGGAGTTATCTTTAACTAGTTTGGATGACCCTTGATAGACGTTGATATCTAAAGCATCTACATTATTGCTAATAGTAAATATTTGACTTCCTTCGCAGGGGGTTTTCCGATTTGCGGCAATTAACGGATGGAATTTACCACCGATTATTTCAATACCTAAAGCATGGCAAGTACGCCTAAAGATTTTCACTTCTCGCCCGAAAACTTCTCTGTCATCAAGATAGGCTGCATAGATCGCTGCTCCCTCGGCTACACAGAGGGACAAATTACTATTAGCATAAATCTTTTGATCACCGAAAATATCACTCAATAAAGCTCTCATGCAGGGAATATTACTGGAACTGCCAGCTAAAATTACGCGATCTACAGCTGATGAATTTAAATTAGTATCATCCCAAATTTTTTCAATTATGCCCTTGATTTTATTAACGTAAGGCTGAAGCAAATTTTCAAGTTCTGAACGAGTTACAATGGTATCTGTTGGCTGTCCAGGAATTGCTTCAAATATGACATCAGCTATTTGTGCGGCGCTGAGGGTATGTTTCGCTTCTATCGCTACTTCTGTAAGTTTGTGTTGAGCTTTGCGTAATGATTTTTCATCTAAGTTAGATAAATTTAACTTACCTTTATTGATGAATAATTTTACTAGTTCTTGATCAAAGTCCATTCCTCCTAGTCGATCATCTCCACCTGTTCCTAACACTTCAAAAAGTAGATTATCTGGTGTTTGTTCTAGTCGAAATAGAGTTAAATCAAAAGTACCACCTCCTAAATCAAATACCAAAATATTTTCTGCATGGGTTCTGTCTGGATAGTCTTGAACCAACTGCCAAGTATATGCAAGAGAGGCAGCAATGGGTTCTTGTAAGATGTCGGAAAAGTTAATATCAGCTAATAAGGCTGCCTGGCGGGTATTTTCACATTGATGGGCTTTAAAATAGTAAGGTACAGTTACAACTGTGCCACGACTTTGGAGTTTACCTGCATATTGCTTATCTTTGATATCACTGTATAGATACTGGAGAATTTTGGCTGATATTTCAATTGGGGAAAATTCTTGTCCTCCTAGTACAATTCTTTGTGTAGCATCATCCATCAAACGTTTAACACCTTGAATCATATTTTCTGGAAATGTAAAACCTTTGCGATATGCAGTGACTCCTACTAAAGATTCTTTTTTTGTTGGATCATTGTAAAATACTGATTGCAGAGTAGAACCAGCAGGGCTAAATATTTGATAAGCTCTTGGTCCTCTACCATCCCAACGAGCGATCGCACTAAATGTTGTTCCTAAGTCAATACCTAAAACGGGATTCAATTGATGATCAACAGGCATAGTATCAAACCACTAATTTACTAATTTACTAATTAACTAATTTTTCACAACGATGACTTCAGCACAGCGCAAAACTATTCGACTATCTGACGCTAATTCATATTCATATCCGGCTCTACTAACTTCTTTGATGTCTTCAGTTGTTAATGTTTCATCTGGTTCAATATCTATAGGTTCATGTCGGTCATAATCAATTGGATTTCCTTTTTCAACTTGCATTCTATAAACACCAAATTTGTTTAATAAAGATAGAATCTTTTCCTGTAATTGAGCGTAGGTATCAAACCATAGTTGTAAATTCTCTGCTTGTTCTGGCTCTGCTTGTTCTGGAACTTCTTTTTCCATTGACTGAATTAGTGGCTCTGAAAATTGTTTACCACTATCTAAGGCATCTATAATTGGTAGCATTTTTTTCTCAAGAAATTGCAGGAAACGTTTGCGTCTATTTTGGGCTGTTTCCCGCATTTTTCCCACTAAATGCCAGCGTTCATTTCCGCGTAGTTTCAATTGAGAGTCTAAAACTTTTTTGGCTGATGCTTCATCTACTTCCTGAACAATTAATTGACTCAACTCCTGTTCTGTAATTATCAAATGATCTATAGATTCTCTGACTACGGTTTCTGTAATTTCTTGTGCTTGTTCTCGCAAGCGTTCTACCATTCTGCCAATAATTTCTAACCCTTCATTTCTACCTTGAATTTTTGCTTGTAATTCCTGTGGTAGAGATAATTTTAATTCTTGACTATTCGTTAATATGGCTTTGGTATCCTCAAGAAATAATGGCAACTCGTTGAAAATTTCTTGTCCTTTCTGTTGCCATTGACAAGCTTGCTCGTAGTATTGTTCTAATTCTTGAATATCCGATTCCTGACTTTCTTTTTCCTGTTGCCAAGCTAAAGTAACTAATGCTGATAAGTCTTTAATCTTGGGAATATTATGCAGTGGCTGTTCTGTATTTGTTTCTAAATTAGCTGGTTCAGTGTTTGGTTGTTCACTGTTTTCTAACAAATTTTCTAATCCTGTTGATGTCTCTGTTGAATTAGGATCATTAGATCCAACCTCAATTGGATTATCTGGGTTTTGTTGATCTTGATCAGTTGCTAGAGTATCGTTATCCTGTGCAGAAGAATTCGATTGGATAGGGTTTGCAGAATTGTTTGTCATTTTATTATTGTTTTTATCACTAATTTGCTTACGCGCGAGTTATTTCTAATTCATCAGCAGAACTTGAACTAACCGCCTGAACTTTCAGTAAGTTTTGTTGATCGATAGCAAAGGTAACTGTAATCTTTTCTTGTCCTTTGGATTTCGGGGGAATTTTAGTTAAGAAAAACTCACCAATACACTTGACTCCTTGATCATTGACGTATTCTACAAGTTCTGTTGACTGATAGATACGAATGACTAACTCTGTCATATTATCGCGGGAAGTAGTATAGTCTTTCTTTTCAATCAGAGGCTGATCTGTGGGAATTTCTAAATCTTTTTTTAGTAAACAACTAAATTTACCACCTGCTATTTCAATACCTAAGAAATGTGTAACAATGTTGTTGATGGTGACTGTGCCTTTAAATTGGTCTTCAGGATTAACATTTTCTGTTTCTGGAATTTTGTCTGATGGTACTCCTAAATTAGCTCCAAAAATTGCTGCTCCTCTGGCTACTGCTGTATCTGGATCTGTGTCGGCATACGGCTCTTTACCAAACATTTCTGTGAGCATGGTTCTCACTAATGGAACTCGACTAGAACCACCAATCATGATGATCCGATCAATATCACCAATTTCTAATTTGGCACTAGCTAAAGCTTGTTGTAATGCTTGTTTTGATTGCAAAATTAAATCTTTAATAGCAGTGTTGAAATCTTCACGAGTAATTTCTAATTCCAAGTTATACATATTGCCTGATTCATCTGCAATCAAATTAGGCAGATCAATTTTTGCTGTTTGAGCTTCGCTCAGTTCCCATTTAGCTTTTTCTGCTTCCTCTTTTAATTTCTGTTGAGCGTTACGAATTTTATTGGGGCTAATTCCTTGATCTTTTTTGTCGTCTAAAAGATTAATGCCAGAAGTTTCTAGCAGTTTGGCGGCGGCAATTTTCATAATTTCATAGTCGAAATCGTCTCCACCTAATTGAGAGATTCCTGCTTTAGCAAGAATTTCAAAACAACTGGTTGATTCAAGGGAGGAATTGAGTTTAAGTATACAGACATCGAAAGTTCCACCACCAATGTCGTAGACTAAAATTGTCTGATTTCGTTGTTTTTCCATGCCATAGGCGATGGCTGCGGCTACGGGTTCTTCTAATAGGTAAAGTACCTCTAAATTCGCCAGTTCACTGGCTTTGATAGTGGCTGTTTTCTGTGCATCGTTAAAGTTGGCAGGAATGCAAATCACCGCATAGCGGGGTGTACCCCTGAGCTTATCAACATCTTGGGCAGCTTCCGCAGTTAACTTTGACAAAATTTCCGCGGAAATATCGACTGGTGTATATTTTTTTCCAGGGGATGCGGGAAACTCTTTTGTCCATTCCGTTCCCATCTCCCTTTTGATTGATTTCACCAGATTATCTGGATCGATAAGTAAGCGTTTACGCGCTTTCTTTCCCACTACCATTTCCCCAGCTTCTTGATCTTTAGGGATGTAAACCACAGAGGGACACATTTTTTCCCCTTCTATGGGTAGGATTTCAGCTACACCTTTTCTAAAGATAGCGATCGCTGAGTTAGATGTACCTAAATCAATACCTAAAATATAAGGACTGTTTTTCGGTGCTATTGTCATAGATTTAAACAAGTCAATGGTCAAATAATTAGTCGTTAAATAAATCGAAAGCTATCTCGACTCTTGATTTATGGTTAAATGTTAGTATCAATAGTCACGGTTTTTGCATTAATCCTCCCAGTATTAATCAACTGATTTACCAGTGTTATGTGCAAAGCACCACCATTTTCGGCTGCATACTCTAAAATAGGTGTGATCACTTCACTTCTTGGTAATTCCACCATCGTAAACTTGAGGATGCCATCAGCGTCTAAATTAAAGATCACTCCCAAAGGTACTTCTTCAGACTGAGGTGTAATTGGGAGAATTAGCTGCCCCAGTTGAGTATTTTTCTGGGGATCAGGATGTTCACCGCGAAAGACGCTAACACGTACTCGTTCTTGCCAAGGGCGAGATGTAGTAGCAAATCTGCCATATTGGCAGGGATAGGGAGTTTGGCGAGGAATAACGGCTACAAATACTAGTTCTTCTTCACCATTGTTTTCCTGAAGCATATCTACGCCATAAGTGTGCGGTGTGACATCTGTCACTTCCACAGGCAAATTATCTACTATGCTTGCTGCCACAATTGCTGCCCCATGTGCCACAACTTCATCTACTCGGTCTGCGGTAAAGGGGTCTTTAATTTCCTGGGAAACAATTTCTCTAACTGCGCGGTTTCTGGTTGAACCTCCAACTAAAATTACGCGATCAATATCCCCTGCACTCATCCCCGCATCTCGCAGTGCATCGCGCATACACTGGATAGTTTTTTGCAGCAAGGGTTCTATCAGTTTGTTGTATTGAGATAATGATAATTCCAGTTCTAAAGGATGACCCAAACAATCAGAGATTTCGATCAAGGCGGTTTCTGCTTGGGAAAGTTCTATTTTGGCTACTTCTGCGGCTTCTTTCAATCTCTGTCGAGCAATTTTTCCCTTGCGGCTAGAGTTATTGAGCAAATCAATCCCGGTTTTTGCTTGAAATTGGCTACTTGCCCAAAACATAATGGCTTCATCGAAGTCATCTCCACCTAAGCAACTGTCTCCACCTACTGCTTTGACTTTAAACTCATTTTGTTGGACTGTGAGGATGGAAACGTCAAATGTGCCGCCACCTAAGTCATAGACCATGAGAGTTTGGTCTTTACCTTTATCAAAACCGTAAGCGATCGCAGCTGCTGTTGGTTCAGGAATCAGTTTAAGAACATTCAAACCAGCTTTCTCCCCTGCTCTTTTCGTATCTTCCTTTTGAGCTTCTGTGAAGTAAGCAGGAACTGTAATTACTACATCTCGGATCGGCTGTCCTAGTTCTTTTTCCGCACATTCCACTAGACGTTTTAGTATCATACTACCGATGTCCAATGGGGTCAGAGTCTTACCACCTACACGGTAAATTTGACTGCGATCGCCCATAAACCTCTTCGCTGAAGCAACGGAATTCTCAGGATCTATTAATAACTTCGCTTTTGCAGATTGTCCCACCAACATACTTCCATCGTTACGGAAGGATACCACAGAAGGTAGAGTCGGACGACCATCAATTAATAATGTTTCTACTACTCCTCTACGAAATACAGATATGACGGAATTAGTAGTTCCCAAATCAATACCGACAGCGTAAGCCATAATTTTTCCTTATTTAATATTTAAATGTGCGTTGCTTAATTCCAGATTAATTGTCTTGTCATACCGCCCCTATCCCATAACAAAGATACGATCATGATATAGCTAATGTTTGAGTTAATATCTATACCCACATGAAAATTTAAATGTTTTAGCTGCTTATTTAAATTTATTATAAAGTAGTTATATTTTACAAGTAATTTTGGGTACATTTAAGATTAAACTCGTAAAGTACACAGTATAGAACTAACAGTGGTTAGCTATGAAAAACCAGCTACTGAATACGATTCTGACAGGAACAGCTATTACATTAGCCTCTAGTTTACTGTCAAGCACTCCCGCTCAAGCTCAAGCAACGGCTTTTGTTTGTGGACAAAGCAACAATGTTCCAGCAACAATGGCTCAAACAGCAAGAGGTAATGTCCCCGTGATCCGTTGGAATTCTGACTATTTCGCAGCTGCTGGATATGATCCACAAACACGCTGTGAAATGGTATCACAAAGATTCCAAACTTTCCTCCAAAAGAAGGCTTTGAACTATATCACCACTGGACTCATCAATGGACAAAAAGTTGTCTGTGTTGCTCGTTTTCAAGGAGGTGACTGCGCTCGTGACCTTCCAGAAGCAGGATTATTATTCACACTCAAACCAGAAAGCAATCCCGGCCAAACTCTACGACAGTTAATGCAAGTAAGAGTAGGTGCATCTGGACCATTGAATGAAAATGATGCCCGTGTTTATATCAACGTCAATGATTTTCTGAATACATCACCAGTAGAGGAAAACACTATGAATCCACCGGTTGAAAAAAGCCTCTTTTAACTTCTTATTAATCTGTTCAACCATGCTAAAGAAGCTAGAACTTTTGATGAATAATCTTGAAGTTACCAAAGGAAAAGGTATGCTTTGGCTGACAATTACCTTGCTTATTTCTACTGCTGGATTATTCATAGGAGAGGCAGAACAGATCAAAACTCTAGCTTCTGCTGATTTAAATACTATTCAAACTGATTTTTCTGACAACACAGAGGTATTGACAAAAGAAATAATCCAGCAGTCTAATTTATCAAATACCATACCTGAATCCTTGGCAATAATCGCCAAATCAATTACCGTCAAAGTCTTAGCTGGTGAGGGTTCTGGTTCAGGAATTTTAATTCAACGACAAGGAGATATTTATACTGTTCTGACTAATGATCATGTATTAAGCTTAGGTAATAAGTATCAGATCCAAACACCAGATGGAAAAATATATGCGGCTTCTCGTTATTCAGTAGAGTTGGAAAACAATGATTTAGGATTAATCCGTTTCCAAAGCAGCAACAAATCTTACAGTATTGCCTCTTTAGATAGTGGCAAAGACTTAATGGTTGGGGATCAGCTGTTTGCTGCTGGGTTTCCCATAGATATCAAGGTTTTTGCTAATCAACAAGGCGATTATATGATCTCTCATCCAGAGGGGTTTGTACTTACTTATGGACGGGTATCATTAGTCAATGACAAAATTTTAGCAGGAGGGTATCAGCTAGGTTATACTAATGACATTCAAAAAGGAATGAGCGGCGGTCCTGTACTTAATTATCAGGGACAGGTAGTAGCAATCAACGGAATGCACGCTTATCCTCTCTGGGGAGATCCTTATGTATATAAAGATGGTTCAAAACCTTGTACATTTATGCGAGATTTCATGATCCACTATAGTTGGGGCATTCCTATGGAAACATTTATCAAAATAGCGCCCAAACTTTAACTATTGCAATTATCGTTATCCATTATTTTGGCAAAAAAATTTATCAGTTAATGGAGATTTAGTTGATGAAAAGATTGAACAAACTAACATCCATATTCATCGGTACAGTAATGGTTCTAGCATTTTCCTCCGCAGGGTCAGCATCATCACAAGAAGCCAATACTATTAATCAGGATGCTATTAAATTTGAAGGTTCTGACTACTTAACAGTAATTCAAGCCAGAATATTGATAGCCCAAGGACAGGCACTCTTGAATATGGGCAGATACAGAGAAGCACTAGCAACATCTGATCGAGTCTTAGCAATTAAACCTACTGATTATCAGGCTTGGGAAATCAGAGGTAATGCTCTGAATAAATTAGGTAGAGACAGGGAAGCTGTGACTGCTTATGAGCAAGCTTTGAAATTATTACAACAACCACAACAGAAATCTGTTCCAGGCAATAATACAGCCAAAGTAGAAAAACAATCAGAAATGTACCTGGGATTAATGCTGGATGATATTTGTAATCAAAACCAGAAATCCTATCCAATTCAGGGAAATAGATTGTCACAAACTGAATCTGAATCTGTGAGTTTACCTGTATTTCCGAATATTAACTCAGGTTCAATCATCCCCAATTCAGAACCACAACTTAACATTCAGCCTTCCCCTATCATCCCGCTAACTGAACCATTAAGACCTGCGCTTTGGTAAAATTGATAGGAATTATTTGAATATTAAATACATACATTTTGGTTGAACAAAAACTTATGAATCTGAAAAAACGAATTCCAAAAATAGTGAGTAGTGCAGGATTAGTAAGTACAATTTTCTTGATGATGCCAAAAATTGTAGTTGCACTACCCGGTAGTGAAGTCAGCAAAATTGCTGAACAGATTACGGTTCTTATTGATGGACAGAACCCTGGTTCTGGAGTAATTATTGGCAGAAAAGAAAAGTCTTATTACGTACTCACTGCTAAACACGTGGTAGAAACACAGGATGAATACACAGTGCAAACATCAGATGGAAGCCGATATCAATTAAACTACAGCACTGTCAAAAAATTACCTAATGTAGATTTAGCTGTTCTCCAATTTACAAGTAATAAAAATTATAACGTTGCCAAATTAGCTGATTCCGACCAAGTGGGTGTAGGTGTAAGTGTTTATATTGCTGGGTTTCCTAACCCTGGAAGAGAAATCACTCAGCGAATTTATCAGTTCACAAATGGAGAAGTATCAGGAAGACCAAAACCTGCTCTTAGAGATGGATATGCAATTGTTTATACTAATGTGACTAGAGCCGGCATGAGTGGTGGACCAGTATTAGATGCCAATGGTCGTGTCGTCGGTATTCATGGACGTGCTGAAAGTGAATCAGTTCCTACCAACGAATCAGGAACATCTGTTTCCAAACTTGGCTTTAATTTGGGAATCCCCATTAATACTTTTTTGAACTTAGCAAATAAAGTAGGAGTGAATCTAGGAGTACAAGCTGAAAAATCGCCCGTTGTTACTCAAACAAAGCCTCCCACTACTGTTTCCAGTCCTGTGTCAGAACCAAGTTCCACTCCTTCCTTTTCTCCGGGGACAATTCCACGACGACCGACACCCATACGTCCTACAAATCTACCACAAGCACCGGTTTGTGCTGGTAGTAAGTGTTAATGCAAATATGGTTTTTGAGTGAAATATACATAATCAAAACGAGGTATGAAAATAATGCTAAAACAAATTTGTCAATCTAGCTTTTTAGCTCTGGCTTTAGTTCCATTATTACTTAACTTCAATGCAGAAATCGCTGATGCCGCACCTGCAATTTATGAAGATGAACTCACAACTACCCGCGGGCTAAGATGGGGCGCTCCAGGATTACCTTATAACGAAGCTGCTGATATTAAAGACAGTCTGGTAGATACAGTATTAGGAAAAGTTGTACCAGATCGTCATGGTATTGGTGCTAGTAGTTTAGGACTTTTTGGTCCATTTCAAGGTCCACAATATGGCAGATTGGTATTTGTTTCCTTGTGGGGGAGTAAGATTGAAGGATGTTTTGTAGAAATGATTATTCAATATTCTCCTAGTGATGGCCAAGCTAATGCCAATGAGATAGTTCCTAAATTGTTAGAAGTGGGAATTGGTTCACAGGCGATCGCATTACCTCCACAAGCAAATACACAAAAAAGTTTCAGCCAAGGTTATTCTTACGAGATTGAAAGAGAGAAAAGGAAATATATCGTCAATAGCACTTGGTACATGACGCGTAATACATTTGCGCTCGATTCTAATATTGCGAGCATTCTCAGCAATGCACCAGTAAAACAGACTCGCGCTCGTCTAACCCTTGCTAATGGTGAGACGATGATTATCCCTATAGGAGAAGGGACAGTCAAAAAGTGGAAGGAAGCATATAGTTTTAATCCCTATTGTACTAATTTAAATCAACCCCAACCTCAACAGCCGTCCACAACTCCACCGGTAAGTACACCATCAAAATTACCCTCTAAACCAGCTGCAAAACCGTCGCAGAGGTCTTCTAATCCTCAAAAAATGGCTGGTGGAAAAAAACCACCTGCTACTCAGTCACCTGCTCCTACACAACGCACAGTGGGAAATGTGGCTTTAGCAGCGACACAAACTTTAGATAATGTGTTGATTCAACTAGATGGAGCGAATGTAGATTCTTTAGGTAACTTCACTGCTAATTTGATTATTGAAAATCGCAGTCCTTATTTATTTGGCTTTGTGCCAGTATTTGCTAGAGTATATGATGCTAATGGACAAAGGGTATCTGCACGGATTTCTTTTAATCCTGGAGAAGATGCAACTATCGCACCTGGAGTTATACAAAAAGGCAAATTATCGATATTTGGACAAAAGTGGCAAGAAACTGGCTCTCAAAATTTAATTTTGGAAATTCGGGAAAATTCAACTAGGGGTAGACTTTTTCGAGTTCCATTTTAAAACTAAGTAGAGGCAGATATTAGAGCTTGTTGAGAATTTTCATCTTAATTCTTAATTTAAAAGCAAGGTTTTTGGTATCTAAAAAACAACTAGAATAAAAGTCAAAGGCGAGTTGATTTTCATAATCAGCTTCAAGACCAAAGGTAAAGTCAAGACGTAATCCCAGGTTTTGAGGATTTAAAGAAATACCAACTAAATCAGCACTTTTTAAATCTTCAAGAAAATATGATATCATAATATCATTGTTAATGGATTGAAAAATTGAAAAGATATGATAGAACAAGAACTGCTCAACCGTATTTTCATAGATCCAAAAGTAATGGTAGGAAAACCTACTATTAAAAGTACAAGATTAACTGTTGAATATATACTTAATCTTCTGGCACACGGTGCAACAGTCGCAGAAATTATAGAAGAATATGAAGGTTTAGTAGAAGCTGACATTCGAGCTTGTTTAGAATTTGCTGCTGTAGGTGCTGTTGGATGGTAAATGTTAATATATAAATAGTCTAGTTAAACCTTAGTTAAACACCATGACTAACATCAATCTTAATATACCTGAATCACTGCAAGACTTTATTACAGAACAAATTGCTGAAGGTGGTTATAATTTAGTAAGTGAATATTTACAGCAGTTAATTATTCAAGAAGCAAGAAGAAAAAACAAAATAAATACAGCAACCTTTCTGATCACCGAGGAAGAGTTTGAATCTACTTTAGATGAATTAGCCGAAAATTTTGCAGCCTGTGTTGGAGAAAATTCACCTATTTTGTCTGATTATGCTGTCAGTCGTGAAAGTATTTATGAAGATCATTTTTAAAGATTAATAACATGGAATATTTAGTAGATACTGATAATAATAGTAGTAATATATTTGAAATTAGCTGTATAAAAGTTGGTTCTAAACAACCTAAAATTAAATCAGATAAAAATAATTCTAGTAATTCTCAATTAAAGCAGCGTAATAAGAATAAAATTCAGATAGAAAAAGTGGATAAATTACGGTATTTTGGTTTAAGTGATGAGCAAATTGCAGAGGCGCTAGATTTACCTTTGGAGGTTGTCAAGCAGGTAGACTCGGAATAATCAAGCTTTTAATTTTTACGGTAATTTTATCTTTTGCATTTTTCTACTTTACACAATCAATGTTATAATAACACTAATTGTTAAGTATCTTGTTTATGAGCCAAATTCTAACTCTAGAACTGAGTGATAAAATAGCGATCGCTATTCAGCAACAAGCTAATAATGTCGGTATTTCTCCAGAAAGTTTAGCAACAGCATTGCTAGAACAACATTTTAGTCAACTTTTGGTAGTACCTACAGATGCACAAAAAGAATTAGCACGGGCAAAATTTGAGCATCATTTTGGCACACTCAATATTAATGATAGTCACAATATTGATAATGAAAGCATTGATGCAGATTTAGCTAAAGAATATGCTAATAACCACGAGGAGGATTAATGCTCATTGATACCTCCGGGTTACTTTGTTTACATTATCCAACTGAGCCACTTCATAGTCTAGCTTGTACTGCATACAAAAAGGCTACAGTTAGACTAACTCACAGTTACATCATTGCTGAATATGTTGCTTTAGCAAATGCCAGACGCTTTCCTCGCTCATCTATACTTGCTTTTGTTATTGACTTATTGGATAACCCAGATATTGAAACGGTTTGGATTAATGAATCATTGTATAGAAAAGCAATTGATCTATTGATGATAAGGCAAGATAAAAGTTACTCTTTATGCGACTCTATCAGCTTTGTACTGATGCGTGAACGAGGTATTAATGAAGCTTTGACAACAGATAAACACTTTGAGCAAGAAGCTTTTATTCGCTTACTGCATCCTGAATCATAATAAACATATTCATTATTTTAACATATCATAATATCATCTTTGCTGAGTCATTGCCATCACATTTGTAACAGTTAATTCTAAAATATTATCCAGGCTAGGGAGTATATCATTATCAGCATAAATAAGTGGTAATTCTTGATTTTCCCACACCCAAATTTGCTTTCTTTGAATATCAATTAACCAAGCAAGTTTTGTCTCATTACTCAAACAATGCAGGATTTTGTATTGTATATCTAAGGTACTTTGATCAGGAGAACGAATTTCAATTAACCAGTCTGGTGAACCTTGTAGGGGTCCATCTTCATTAGAAAGACGCGCACTTTTAACAACTGCAATATCAGGTACAGGAGACATAGGAGGTACAATACACCGCAATTCTTGAATAGCTTCGTAGGCGGTAGTTTGGCTGTTGATGGCGTTAACAAGGTTACGTTGGAGGCGGGAATGAAACAGCGTTGGCATGGGTTTTTGCTGGGCTTTTCCCTGGATAAACTCCCAAGCAGGAGAGGCTTCAATATTGGGTTGTTGAAGAAAATTGTCTAATGGGTTGGTGAGGGTAGTAAATTGCATAGTTGCTGTTATTTATTATTCACATTTTTGGGTATTTCAGTAAATTCAATCTTTCCTTTTCAATAAATTTAAAATGGAATATTCTCATCCTGTAAATCCTTTAATCCTGGACATCCTGATTCAGACAAAAATTATAACACAAGATAACTCAATAACATCCATCTCCCTATATTTCTATTTTGTATTCCCCCATACAGAAAACGAAATCCTAAAACAAAATAAAGAAATCGGTTTTTCGACTACCAAAACTCTACACTAATAATAGTAACAGCAAATACATAAAACCTATTTTTCCTGTCATTAGCACAACTTTTTTCGACAAATGAGTACAACTTAATATATCTCAAAATATCTTGCTTAAATCGCTGCAAAGTCTCACATACCAATAGATTATCTTGAGTACAAAAAAGCTCAAACCCTACCCTAAAAATACCCGTACCCCGATCATAAAACACTAGAACCCCTAACCCCACAGAAAATGTAAACTTCTGTTAAATAGGGGTTTAAACCTATTGAGTACAATCTTAATAAATTCAATATATCTAATCGGTATCTGTGGTTTTGTCTGCTTTCAAGTCACCTGATATAAGCAGAAAAACACAACATGGCTCTTTTAACCAGACAGTACCGATGCAACAGTCTCTAGACAGTATTAAAACCCAAACTGCAAATACAGACTCGCAGAAAAATCAACGTTCTGGCGGTTTTTTTGAGCCATTAATGAGTGATTTTCGCATCATATTTGAGCGTGATCCAGCCGCACGTAATTGGTTGGAGGTTATATTTTGTTATCCTGGTTTTCATGCTCTTTGTTTACATCGTCTCGCACACTGGTTACACATTCGTAAAGTGGGTTTTATTCCCCGTTTAATTTCTCATTTGGGACGATTTTTTACAGGTATTGAAATTCACCCAGGTGCAAAAATTGGTAAAGGTGTATTTATCGATCATGGTATGGGAGTTGTCATTGGTGAAACTGCCATTGTCGGCGATTATACGCTTATTTATCAAGGTGTAACTCTCGGTGGAACTGGGAAAGAAAGCGGTAAACGTCATCCTACTTTGGGTAATAACGTTGTTGTGGGTGCGGGTGCGAAAGTGTTGGGAAATATTCAAATTAGCGATCGCGTGCGGATCGGTGCAGGTTCAATTGTCTTGCGTGATGTTCCTCCAGATTCTACCGTGGTTGGTATTCCTGGCCGCATTATTTCCCAAAAACAGAAAAAACGCATTTCTCCTTTAGAACATGGAAAACTACCCGATGTGGAAGCTGGTATAATTCGTTCTTTACTTTCCCGAATTGAAGAACTTGAAAAACAAGTTCAAACTCTCAAAAATCATCACCAAAATGATGAATGATTCAATCTGTAAACTTTGCCTATCAACGTGCAGTTATTTATGTCACTTGATGATAACTTTTTCGCTTTAGGTGAACAATTTTTGGAAGTTCCTTTGAGCGATCGCTCAGAAATTTTTCACCGCTTGCAAGAGTTAATGATTATCTGTACTTATGAACCGGATGGTTCTTTAAGAGTGCAAGTCAATAGCTTCAAAGAAGCAGTTCTTATTCAAAGTACAGTCATGCAATTTTTAGGTTCTCGTGAGGAATTAGTAGAATGGCTAGAAACTTGTTGGTATTGCGGTCATAATCACTAATTTCCCAAATGGATGTGAGTGATACAATTCAAGACTTATCTCAGGTTTAATCACCACAATATCAGAAGTAAGTTCATGATGCAACAATGATTTATCTTCTGTAATAGTCAAAGTTATTGTTCACTCACAATTTAGCTTGCAAAATCACTAAAATTAACCTAAGCTTAGGTTTCGCTCACTTTGCTCAATCTGCTAAATCTCAATTTTCTCTGACATATTTCATGCTTTAAAAGAGTCTAATTAGCAGGTAAATATGGCGTATTTTGTTTATTGTGATATTTTCAACTTCAAATTATGGTACATCGGAACAGCGAAAAGAAATTATTGCATTTTTTGCATAGTGAACTGGAACTTTCCAAAGCGGATATTGCTGTTGCTTTGCGACATCGTGAATTTGATAAAGGACCCATTCCCATGCTGCTTTGGCAGTATGGTTTGATAGATTTACAACAGTTAGAAAAGATTTTTGATTGGTTAGCAGAACAGACTTAATCAATTAAAAATTAAAAATTAAAAATTAAAAATTATCAGGACATTTTACAAGTATTCTGACTCCTGACTCCTGAATTCTTAATTATGAGGTAAAAACTATGATTGCTAGTTTAATTGCTGGACTGAGTATTTTATTACTTACAGGATTGACTAATAGCTATATTAGTTACTGGCTATTTATGGAGCGTCCAAATCATGACAGAAAAAAATCTTCATAAATTATACCAAAATTTGGTTTTCTATCATACAGATGTGCTGTGAGTTATTGAGCAATAATTAAATATTAGAAACTGTGTTTAATAACTTGTTCTATTTTTAGCAGTTATCTAGAAATTTTTAATGTTTTTTTTATATTTATGAGAGCCAGGAATTGTAGCGTTAAATGGTATTAGTAAAAACTCGGCTAGAGGGATATTTGAGATGAATCAAATTAGTATTAATGATACTACGTTACGTGATGGTGAACAGGCTGCGGGTGTTGCTTTTAACCTAGAAGAAAAAGTGGCGATCGCCAAATTTTTAGATACCATTGGTGTTCCCGAATTAGAAGTTGGTATACCGGCAATGGGAGAAGAAGAAATCCATGCCATTCAAGCAATTGCTGATTTAAATTTAGACGCTAAATTATTAGCTTGGAACCGCGCTGTTATCTCAGATATTAAAGCCTCCATAGCTTGTGGACTAGAAAGAGTACATATTGCTATTCCCGTTTCTGGTATCCAAATTGCTGCTAAATTTCATGGTCAATGGAGAGTAAGTTTACAAAGACTGAAAGACTGTATCAACTTCGCTGTTGATCATGGTCTTTGGGTCGCAGTAGGAGGAGAAGATTCTTCTAGAGCAGATGAAAACTTCCTCGAAGATGTTGCATTATACGCTCAAGAATGGGGTGCGTCAAGATTTCGTTTTTGTGATACAGTTGGAGTTCTTGATCCCTTTGGAACTCACCTAAAAGTTAAGCGATTAGTATCTACTTTATCAATTCCTGTCGAGATTCACACTCATAATGATTTTGGACTAGCAACTGCTAACGCTATTGCTGGTATTAAAGCTGGAGCAGTTTCTGTAAATACCACCGTTAATGGTTTAGGTGAAAGAGCAGGAAATGCAGCTTTAGAAGAAGTTGTCATGGCCATAAAATGTATCTACGGTGTTGATTTAGGAATTGATACTCGACACTTATTAGGACTATCTCAATTAGTTGCTGCTGCTTCCGGTGCAAACGTGCCACCTTGGAAAGCAATTGTTGGTAAAAATACCTTTGCTCACGAGTCAGGAATTCATGCTGATGGTGTACTAAAAAACCCCGAAACCTATGAACCATTTTCACCAGAAGAAGTAGGTTGGGAACGTAGTTTAGTAATAGGTAAACACTCTGGAAGGCATTTAGTATCTAACTTATTAGCACAGTATGGCATCTTTTTGAATTCCGAAGAAACTCAATCTATTTTAGATGCAGTACGTCAAGAATCAACACTAAAAAAACGCAGTCTCACCACAGAAGAATTGTTGAATTTAGTAAGTGAACAGAGGTATTCCCATGCAGCGCGATGAAATAGAACTTAACTCTCAACCAGTTTTTGAAATTGGTGAAAAAGTCCGAGTTAAGAAACTCATCAAAAACGATGGTACTTTTCCAGGTCGAGAAATTGGAGAAGTTTTAGCAAGAATTGGAGACGTTGGTTACGTATCCAGCATAGGAACTTTTCTACAAGCTTACTATATCTATGCTGTGCATTTTTTAGATACAGGGTACATCATCGGTTGTCGAAAAAGAGAACTAGAATCTGCTGAGGAAACACATGAAAGTAATGCTACGGATGAATGATGCTGGAACTTTGGTTGTCTACGTCGCTAAAAAAGACCTAGAAGAAGAAGTTGTTAAACAAACAGATAGTGATGCAGGTAAAGTTCTCACTTTAGCTAATGGTTGGGAATTAGAATTTAGTGAAATCCCAGCTAAGGAAAGTTTACCGCTAACTGTGGAAGCTAAACGCCTAGCTTAAAATTATCTAAGCATTCAGCATTCAGCGGTCAGTCATCAGCTAATGTCTAAAGGCTGTATATGACCTAATCCCGCATGGCTTTACAGCTTTCAAGGCTTAAATACAAAGAGTTAGAAATAATGAATAACTTGTAATTTTCTGGAAATTCATACTTCTGAATTTTTGCCATTCCTGTTCTTAGCTGACTGCTGATGGCTGAATGCTGACATTATTTTCTATGGGAAATTTGGGTTATCAATATGGGTGAAAAGTACCAGACCTTATCGGAATTGAATCTGGAAGGACAGTTTTTAGGTTTTGTTGGTAATAAATCGCAAAAATCTAAACATTTGCGGTTAGCAATTCCTTCAGGAAATGTGAAAATTAAAATACCTAAAGATTTACGCTGTTCTCTGGTTTCTGCTTTAGTACCTGGTGAACAAATTCGCGTTGATGCTATTAGTAAGTTAAACCCACGGACAAGTAAACTGAAACTCATAGCTTATGGAGTTCAAGCAGTTGGTTTTTGTCCGCTTCATCATCAACTACCGGAAACTACAGCCAAGATTATGGTCTGTCAAAAATCTGGTTGTATGAAACGGGGTGGCAAAGGTTTATTATTAGAGTTAGAAAAAACTTTGTGCGATCGCGGTTTGTTAGATCAGGTAAAAATTGAACACACCGACTGTCAAAAACGTTGTAGCAGCGCCCCCAATTGTGTTTTGATGTTGGGTAAAAAGCAATACAAAAAAGTTCATCCAGAAGCGATCGCTTCTTTGTTAGAGAATCATTTATCAGGATATTTTAAAACTGAATAAATATTGTAACAATGCTCACAATTTGTAATTTTAAAGTTGAAAAATATCAGCTTTAAAAGTTTTTCCGGAGATATCTAATCAAGGTTTGTACAAATGTTATATTAGAGGATATTTTTGAAAGGGTTTTTGCTATAAAAATTAGCACATTTTAGCATCTCTGTAATCGGTAGGAAATTGATTTTCAGTTGCATTTCACCCCAGCAATAAAAATGAAATCTACCTTTTGGTACTTTATAAAAATCCTCTTAGTTCAATAATTAATAAATTGTATAAGAGTGTGAGGACTAGAACTTTGACCAAACGCCAATTTGCCAATGTAATTTCCGCTAATTGGCTACTGTTGATTGGGATAAATCTCTTAGGTTTTCTGTTCCTATCTACATCTTTTGCCATTAAACCTTCATCGGCAATTGATAAATCAGTTTCTGATGCCGCCAGCAAGGAATTAGCGACTGATAAAAAAGCAACATCCACTGAAGAAATTAGCCAAGAATCCCAACAACTAGCTGTTGAACTTAATCAACCTTTGATTCAGATCAAACAACCACAAACTATCAGCCAAAAGATAGATGCTTCTGGTAGTGTAGGTGATACCTTTGGTGAAGCCAAAAAACTTTTGCTGACTCAGCCTCAGACTATCACTCAACAGATAGATACCTCTGGTAGTACAGGTGATAAATTAGAAGATGTTAATCAATTACGCAAAGATTTATTAGTTGAACCCCTTTTTCAAATAACTCCTCCACCCAAACGAACCTATCAACCTGGACTTAGCTTTGGCGCTCCCAGTGCTTTCGGGGCGGGTTGGGGTGACTTATTTCTAGCAGCATCAGGCGCTACAGCAGGTAAAAGTAGGGCTGGAAATCCAGACGCAAGTATGAGCGCAGGTTTTGGTATAGGAAATGCCCGGAAACTAATTGCTCTAGAATTTACCTTTAACAACGGTAGTATCAACAACTTCGGTTACAATGGCACTTTTGACTTCAAAGCTCACCGCGTTGTCTATGCTCAAGGCAACACACAAGTTGCTGTAGCTGGTGGCTGGAATGCCTTTGCCCAGTATGGTAATGAAGGTATTAGACCTTCCAGCGCCTATGGTGTACTCACAACATACTCTCTTTTACAGCCTAACAATCCTGTCAATCCCATGGCCATCTCCTTTTCTCTAGGAGCCGGTGGTGGCGACTTCCGACAAGGTACTGAGAGTACAGGCATATTTACTGGCGTGGGTCTGCAAGTTCATCCCCAGGTAGGTATAGGTGTAGGTTGGAGTGGAGTCGGTTTAAATGCTGGGGTTTCCTTAGTCCCTGTGCCTACCATTCCTTTAACAATTACTGCCCAAGGTGCTGACCTCACAGATAACAGTTTCGGTGGAACTATATTTGTTCTGACTGTCGGCTATGGTTTCAATTTCCTGCCTAGATAGGGCGGGTTGATAGCGTCGCTACTCCTCACGAAAAAACGTTTTCAGCCAACCCAAAATCAGCACTTCAATATTTACTATCTAGAGAATCACCATGTTAAAAATCAGAACCTTTTTTATTGCTCTCGCTTTCGCGCCTTTAATTTCACTTACTTGGCAGTTAACGAATCAAGCCCAAACTAATTCACCAAGTAGAGGTACAGCGGGATCTGCCAGTGGCGGCGGATCTACAGGTTCTGGTGGCACAGTTTTTACATCACCAAGTAGAGGTACAGCGGGATCTGCCAGTGGTGGTGGAAATACAGGCTCAAATAATAACCCTGTTTCATCACCAAGTAGAGGTACAGCGGGATCTGCCAGTGGCGGTGGAAATACAGGCTCAAATAATACAGAACCTGAATCACCTAATATCAGTGTTACACGAGAACCAAATGGCTCTCTACGTATTACGCTGCCACCTGTGGTTGTACAGCAACTGAATACTGCTGCTGCTGGTATACTTGCTAGTGATAGTCGTAGTATATTTTCACCTGCTAACGCCGCTTCATTGACCGCATCCTTAACTTCAAATGGGCTGCCTCCACAATTAGCACAAGCATTAACAGGTGCTGTATCTAATATTTTGATCCAGTCCCGTCCTTCTACTACACCCAGTTTTCCTTCAGTTCAGTTACCACAAGAACGGCTAGTAGCCAGCATTAAAGCTTCAAAAGCTGGTTTAACCATCGCTGAAACTAATGAAGCAGTAACTGTGAACGTTGACAAACTCAACGAATCTATTAATATCTACAACAAGATTGTACTAGAAACCGATCCAGCAACTCTTCAAAAGCTTTCACGCAACTCAAACTTTGTGGCAATTGGTAAGGCTCTCAACACATTGAGGGCGACAATTAAGTAGTATTTTTTTCACGTCTGTAGGGTAAATTAGGGGTTACTCTGTCCCTAACTCACCCTACTAGACCTCTTGCATTCCCATGCTTTCTTCTTCCTAAGTAACCAACCCTTCCAACACCTGCTGCAAATCATTTGTTAACTCAGCCACTCCTTGTCTGGCACTCACTCGACTAGCTTTATAAGTGGGATAACGTTCAGAAACAGATATAGGCTTACCTACAGTAATTTTGACCTTTTGTTTACCCAACTCTGGACGATTTAAAGGATTATTACCTTGAATTTTATTTACCATATCCCATAAAAGTAAAGTTGTTTCTGCAAATCTTTCTACTGTTGGTTTTTCGCGGATATAAGTACCAGAAACAGCTACAAAACTTTCTACTAATCTCATGTGCCACATCCGAAAATATGCTTCTTCGGCGATTCTATCACCTAAATTTTTCTCGATGCTCGATAATGTTTTAATATCTTTAAACTCTTCTCTAAATATATAATTCCATCCTGCCTGTTCTACCCGTCTACATCGATCATTCCAATTACCTCTAGATGGTAAATCAAAATATTGTTCAGCAATGAATAAGGCTGCATTCATCACAGCTTGTAACCGATAAGCTAAGGCTTCATTTCTGTCTTTAATTTCCCCATTAGCAATCTTTTCATCTGGCAATGTTTGATGATAGAATCGGGTGTAGAATTTCTCCATTATAGATAATAAATGTTCTGCCAAAGTCAATAAACGGCTATAAAGCACCTCAAAAGAAGTGGCATTACTGGCTGATTGAAAATGCAAACCACTGGTGGTTTCTAATTTAGTTAATAAATTAGCGATCGCTCCCCAAGGTTCATCAACATAACTATATTTCAGTCCAATAGGTACAATAAAAACATCCTCATTTCTGCCCGCTTTTTGCAAATCTTCCGCACACCAAAAACCCATTTGTGCAATACCTGGTTCTAAAGGGCTAATTATCTCAGATAACCCATTAGTTGCACCTTCTGGAGCCGCAGCCATTGGGAATTTACCATTAATATACAAATCCCGTACAGAACGCAACCCCATCCAGTCAGCTTTCCCCCTCTGAATAGGAGTACCACCTAAGTTAGAAGCAAGCCAACCTATATGTTTACCTGCCCAGAGAGGAATACCCCGATCATAGATAAAATGGGCATGAATTGGCTGCTGTATAGCTATATTTTGCTGTTTTGCCACCTTTGGCACAAGTTGAGAAAACAAGTAAGTTAAACAAAGAGGATCTTCTGTTTTTGGATGACGAAACGCCAACATAAACCGGATCTTACCAGCTTGAAACTGACGATAAAGATCCGCCAAAACTTCCACATTTTCTGCTTCAATTTGGCTAATGGGAGTTTTCCAGCTGATCCAGTTGGGTAAGAACAGATGCACAAATCTTAACAACAACGGGTTAAATGCTGGGGGGATAAATTCTAGGGGTGGTTGTGCCTGATACATGAAATATGAAAAGATAGAGGACAAATAAATTCAAAATTATCAAAATTCAAAACTTTGGTGCTGTTGATACCTTACTCATAGAACCTTTACCTCACCAAATTACCGCAGTTGATGGAGAAATACTACCACGCCAATCACAGCCTTTTTTCCTTACCTTCTCCTTCTGATAGCGTAGCTTCAGCCATACTCCTGTAACTTCTAACTGATAACAAGCGATCGCAAATGGCACAATTGCGGGAAACTGAGAAAAGAGATCAAGAAAGGAGAACTCTATGGCCTGGACAAAAATTCTCGAAGCCAAAGCCCTATCCCCTGGTGCGCGAGAAGTGGTGAAAGTAGGTAACAGAAACATTTTAGTGTTAAACCACGAAAATCAGTTTTATGCTGTGGAAAATAGCTGTCCTCACCTCAAATTACCCATGAAATCCGGTAAAATTAAAGACGGAGCCATTGTTTGCTCTTTCCATCGCAGTGCTTTTGACTTGAATACAGGTGAAGTAAAAACTTGGTGTCCCTGGCCACCTGGAGTTGGTAAATTACTATCAATGGTATCCGAAGCCAAAACCCTGCCAGCATTTCCTGTCCGTGTGGAAGATGGCAATATTTTGATTAACGTGCCAGAGTAAACATACCTATCAGATCCCCGAATTCTTAAATAAGTTGGGGATCTTGAGGAATAATAGAAATATTCAACCTATCCCCTGCCTCAACAAATATGAAACTGCAACAAACGGACATAACATGATATGAACTACTACGTAATTTATTTGTAGAAGATTATTATAGGATGGACGGAGTGTTACAAAATGTGGGGCTATTATGGCTCGCTATACCTGTTCTTTTGTTGTTTCTGTTCCCATTGACCATCTGCAACCATTACTGATAGAACTACTACAGTATTGTGGTTTGGAAGTTCAATACTACACAGCAGACTATATTATGGCTCGTGAAATTCCCGGTAATGTATCCTTCTCGAAGTTAGTTTCTGTGGAAGTGCTGATTGATAAAACCAATGCTACGGAAACGGAAACGCGGATGAGTATTGTCATCAAAAATGAGGAATTACCACTCAAATTAGATAATCACTGCCGACAAGTCTTTGATTTTGTCCGCCAGGAAATTGAACATAGTCGAAATTGGCATTTAATTGAAAGTATAGCAGGTTGACTCTCTCCCGACTGGAAAAACAAGCAATAGCAAAATTTTTATCAAGTCGGGATATTTTTGCTGGTATCAGTTGACTGAAACTGGATTTTCAAAATATCCTGGCTAAGATTTATCACCAAACAAACCCAACAATGGACCAAGAATAGCCCCAAAAATAAAACCACCTGCGTGCGCCCAGTAAGCAATACCGCCACCTTCCATGCCAATATTAGTAGGTGCTTCTAAACTGGCTATTCCGTAAAAAGCTTGTTGGATAAACCAAAATCCTAAAAAGAAATATGCAGGTACTCGGAAAGTCGGGAAGAAAATACCCAAAGGCAGTACAGCGAGAATTTCTGCTTGGGGAAAACGGAGAATGTATGCACCCATCACCCCGGCAATAGCTCCACTTGCACCCAAGGAAGGAACGTTAGAATTTTGAGCAAAGTACCATTGGGTTAAAGATGCCAAAACACCGCAAGATAAATAGAAGACTAAATATTTAAAATGACCTAATTTATCTTCTACATTGTTACCAAAAACCCAGAGAAACAACATATTTCCAGCTAGATGCAAAAAACCACCGTGGAGAAATTGGGCAGTAATTAAAGTTGCCCATTCTGGAACTGGTTGATGTACAGGAATACCTGCAAAGCTTAACGAAAGTTCTCTAGGAACTACAGCCGCTAAATGTAGAAACTCATTTAATGCTTGAGGAGGAAGACTTGCTGCATATAGAAAAGCGAGGATATTGGCAATAATTAACCCATAAGTCACATAAGGCGTAATTTCTGTAGGATTATTGTCTTTTAGGGGAACCACTGAATTTATTCCTTATTTTTGAGCAACTATAGCAGGAGTCAGGAGTCAGGAGTCAGGAGTAAAACCCTCTTGTAGTGGAAGTTTCATTATCAATTGATGTCCTAACCCACATTCCGCAGCTATAGCTTTAAGATAACGAATTTTCTCAGTAATTTCTTCTGCCAAGTGGATGGAACTTTAAATCTTCTACAGTTTTATCACATTCTACTTAATAGGGTTTATACTATATTAATCTGGATACTTTCCTCTATAGGGTTTGTAGGTGAAATTGAACTATGCAGCTAGGTGGACGTTACGAAATTATTGAAGTATTAGGAAATGGTGGTTTTGGCATTACCCACAAAGCTACAGATACCCAAAAACCCAGTAAACCTATATGTGTGGTGAAGGAACTTTTACCTCAACACCATAATACCTTCGCCGCCAATTTCTTTGAAAAGGAAGCGAGAATTTTGGAAGTCCTGGGTACACATTCCCAAATTCCTCACTTATTAGCCTACTTTGAGGAAAACCAAAAATTTTACATTGTGCAAGAATTTATTCAAGGACAGTGTTTAGATAAAGAAATTATTCCTGGTAAGCGACTCAGTGAAGGTTATGTTGCTAAATTATTGCAAGATGTTTTAGAAGTTTTAGCTTTTGTTCACCAGCAACAGGTTATTCACCGAGATATCAAACCGCAAAATCTCATCCGCAGACAGCAAGATGGGAAAGTTTGTTTAATTGACTTTGGCATAGTCAAAGAAATTGCTTCGCAAATAATAGATAGTCGTGGTAGTATGCAGACTTCAATTATGGCAGGTACTCTTGGTTATATGCCAGCAGAACAAGTCAGAGGTAAACCTGTTTTTGCTAGTGATATTTATGCTTTAGGAATAACTGCTATTCAAGCTTTAACAGGTTTGCGATCGCAAGACCTAGAAGAAGATCCACAAACAGCAGAGTTATTATGGCAAAAACAAGCCCAGGTAAATGATAATTTAGCGGCATTTATCACAAAAATGGTGCGTCGTCACCATAGTTTACGTTATCAAAATGCTCAAGTAGCTTTAGAGGATTTTAAAAAATTAACTGCTTCTCTACCTACAGCTATTTTAGGCTCTTCATCTGTCACCCCTTCTGCTAGAGATATATATTATCAGGAAGCTGCTAATCTAGCTCAAAAATGTAAGGGACAATTTTCTCCTGTAATGTTGAAAGTATTGGAAACAAAAAGACTCGATTTAGGTTTATCTGAACAAGAAGCAAAGGAAATTAAACAAGCAGTTTTAAAACTATATGATCCCCATCAACAGCAGCCGCAAAATACAGCACAAAAACCGCATCAAAATCAACCAGTAAGCACCACAATATCCGCTAAAACACCTGTTAATAGAAAAAACCATAGATTGCAATTTCCACAAACATCAGCACCAGAAAACCAATCAGTTTCTCAACCACAAACATCATCTATTATTAAGACTCAAACCTTTGAGTTTGAAACAGCACAATTGGTTTTAAAACCAGGATTTTTGGGTTTGGGAAAAACTTGGGAAATTCAACGCAGCCAAAAAACAGCACAGTTGTTTTTAGAACAATTAAAAAATGGCATAGTTTTAGAATTAGTTGCCATTCCTAGTGGTAATTTTTTAATGGGTTCAGCAAACAATGAAATAGAAGGCACGGATAGCGGAAGTCCTCAACATCAAGTTACTATTCAACCTTTTTTGCTAGGCAAATATCCTGTTACTCAAGCACAATGGCAAGCTGTTTCTAAATTACCAAAGATTAAAACTGATTTGTATCCAGATCCATCCCATTTTAAAGGAGCTAACCGACCTGTAGAACAGGTATCATGGCATGATACACAGGAATTTTGCGCCAGATTATCACGAGAAACAGGTAAATTATATCGTTTACCTAGTGAATCTGAATGGGAATATGCTTGTCGTGCAGGAACAACTACACCTTTTTATTTTGGTGATACTATTAACACGGATTTAGCCAATTACAATGGTGAATATATTTATGCTAATGGTTCAAAAGGAATTTACCGCAAGGAAACAACAAATGTCGGAACTTTTCCAGCAAATGCTTTTGGTTTATATGATATGCACGGGTTAGTTTGGGAATGGTGCGAAGATGGCTGGTATGATAATTATATAGGTGCGCCAGCTGATGGTAGTGCGTGGTTAACTGGCAGTAATAATAACCCTCGTCGCGTGTTGCGTGGTGGTTCTTGGTCCTATCGTCCAGTTTATTGTCGTTCTGCCTATCGTGTCAATTACCCCGCAGTTAGTAGAGACTTTAACCACGGTTTTCGTGTTGCTTGTTCTGCTAATTGGAATTAAGAATAATGCGGGTGACAGGAGTTACTTGATTAATATTGTCCATGACAAAATCTATGTTTTTTACCAATTCTTTAGAAAATCAACTGCAACGTTGGAACGAAACAATTATTAAACAACCAAATAACCCTAATGTTTACATTCGTCGGGGGATGGTTTATTTTCAATTGGGGAAAATTGAGGAATCAATTATAGATTTTGACACCGCAGAAAAATTAGATGATCGAATTACTCCCTATTTGTGGCAAAGGGGTTTATCTTATTATTATGCAGCGCGATTTGCTGAGGGTGCTAAACAGTTTGAAATTGATTTAACTGTCAATGCACAGGATGTAGAAGAAACCGTTTGGAGATATCTTTGTATAGCGCGTTTATCTGGTGTAACAGAAGCGCGTAATTCTTTGTTACCTGTGAAAAATGATCCCAGGAAAATCATGCGGTCTGTATATGATTTATTTGCAGGAAATTGTACAACTGATGATGTTTTGAATGTTGGTAAATTTGAAGGTTTAAAAGGAAATTTTTACAGTCATCTTTATTTGGGTTTGTATTACGAAGCTGAGGGTAATTTGGAGTTAGCACAAGAGTATATTGTCAAAGCTGCGGATAATTTTAAAATTGATGATTATATGTGGTATTTAGCGGTGGTGCATAAACAGGTGAGAGGGTGGGTTTGATTTGTGTTAATCAAAACTCGCAAATTTACTGTTTATAAATAAAAATTTTCTAAAAAATAAATGATGGTAGCGCAAAATGGTTTGTATCTACCATCATCATCTAATTCTAAATAGTCCTTAATAATATTCTTAATTTCCTCTTCATTAAAATCCTCATCTGCTAATAATTCTAATTCTGCATCAATAGCAGCTTGACGCATTCTTTGTAACTTAGGAATATTCAAGGCTAAATTTTCTATTGTTGTTTCAGCAGCAAGTTTTTTACTGGTTTCTTCTGTAGGTAAAATTTCCCCCGCAGCAGAATATCTAAAAAACTCCGTACAATTTTCTATTAATGGAGAAACTAACAAATTTTCATCGTACCAATTATCTTTTTTATGTCCACAATGTACGGGAATTTTTGGTTGAGTTTCATCTTCTCCTTGACAGGAAACCATCAGATTAAAATAATCAAATCTCACAGTTTCATCTGTACCTTGAGGTTTAAAATGTTCAATATGACAACTTCCTTTATCTATAGCAACACCACAGTAACAACAAATATAACCCTGTTCTTTTAATAAAGTCTCTAAAAGCTGATCTTTAACTACCGTTCTTCTAAAACTTTTCCAACTAGGAATTTTATCACCTTGTTTAATTTTCCACGCAGATAAACTATTAAGTTCGACACCCTTTTGAATATATTTCATTTACGCGAAAGTCCTTTTCTCCTCATTAAAATATCTGCTTTGACAAACTGCGCTTCATCTTCACCAATTTTTGCTGCTAATTCTTGTCGTAATTGTTTAGCAGCGTCTAAATTTCCTGCATCAATTAAACGAAATAATCTTAAAAGTTCCTGTTTTATTTCCTGTGGACGTTCAGGAACATTCATTAAATCTTCTAAAATTTGATTACTATCTCGACCATAGGAACTTTCAGGACGTTTAGCAATTATACCATCATTGGTTTTTTCTAAAATGTAAATTCCTTGGGGTTTAACTTGACTAATTACTTGTGGTGAATGGGTAGTAACTATAAACTGACAATGGGAAAAAGTTCTAGTTAAAGCTGGGATAATTTCTCTTTGCCATTTTGGATGTAAATGTAATTCAATTTCATCAATTAAAACTACTCCATAACCATCTAGAGGATTTTCTAAACCAGGGTTAGCAATAGCTAATCTTCTCGCTAAATCTCCTACCATTGCTAATAAGCATTTTTCCCCATCTGATAATTGATTAACTATTAATTCTTCACCATCTTTTTCTACTGTCATTCTTAAAGGAGAACGACGAACACGCAGTTTTTTAAAATTAGGAATTAGTGAAGATATTGCTTGTCTAACAGCTTCTAATTCTTTATCTTTATAATCATGTAAATCTCGGAGTGTTTCGCTTTCTATATCTTCTCGATTTCTAAACCATTGGAAAAATTTAGAAAAACTAATTTTTACACCTATTAAGGATTCTTCATAAGCGTCTATTTGTTTAAATTCTGACTTGTGAGGAACTTCTAAATCAATATCAATAACTGCTCGATTAGTAGGATAATAAACTATTAGGGGTATGTTATACAAAATATTACTATACCAATTTCTCCAAATAGCATTACAAGCTGCTCTTATTTTTTCATGTCCTGATTCTTCAGATATTCCATGACGATTTCTAAAAATTGTCCAATTATTTTCACCGGGAGATAATATTGTAATATCTAATATTGTGCCATTACTTTTATTAGAAATATCCAGTTCATTAAATACTTTTACTTCTTGAGTATCAGCAACCCCTCCTATCCATTCCATATAACGAGAAAGCAATAAACAAAGAGCATCAAGAATACTTGATTTACCCACACCATTAATACCAATAAATACTGTAGGTTCTATTTCATCAAAGTCTATTATTAAATTATCAATTCCGCGAAAAAATTGTATTTTTAGCTGCTTAATTCTCATAATTCCTATAGTTTTACTATGCTGTAAACCTTCCCTCTTTCTCTCTGCGTCCTCTGCGTCTCTGCGGTTCGTTCAAAAAAATCCATAATCACCTACCCAACATTTTATCCCTTAAATGTTTAATGCGATCGCCAATTTTCACCGCCTTTAAACCTTCCTCAAAAAATCCATAATTGTAATTTCACACTCAGGAAAAGCTAAAGGTGATATAGTTAAATTTTCCCCTAAAATACTTTCACTTTGATAACCTGCGATACTCGGATCATGATAAACACATAACTTACGTCCATTAACGTCTAAAACCCAATAATCAATAATACCCGACTTAGCATAAGCTAAACTTTTAACTTCCCGGTCATATTTCAAACTAGAATCAGCAACTTCAATCACTAAAAACACTTCCGATGGTTGAGGATGATGATCTTCATAATCTAAAACATTCGTTTTCACAACCGCAACATCTGGTTCAGGTTCAGAAAAATCATCAAGAGTAATAGGTGATTGAGTCCTAATTAAAACCTGATCACCCAAACGTTGATTTAAAATTCTTTGTATTCTAGTAATAGCTGCTTCGTGTGCAGTTCCTTTAGCTGCCATTTTAAGAATTTGTCCTGATAGTAACTCTAGACGTTCTTCCGGGTGAAAAATCCCCATTTCCACCATTCTATGGTATTCTGTAACACTAATTTGGCGAATGTTAGTTAACATAAAAATTCCTTTATTATTACTTACCCAACATTTTATCCCTTAAATGCTTAATCCTATCCCGTAACTTTGCAGCTTCTTCAAACTCCATCTTTTTCGCTGCTTCCTTCATCTGTTTTTCCAACACAGTAATTAACTCAGGAATATCCTCCAAAGCAAACTCATCAATATGTTCATCAACCACCTTTAAATCACTAGCATTCAACCTGCGAGAAACATCCAAAAATGATAAAATTGCATTACTTGATTTTTTCACAATCGGTTGCGGAGTAATCCCGTGCATTTTATTATAAGCCATTTGAATACCCCTTCTTCGATCAGTTTCCTCAATAGCTTTAATCATGCTATCTGTTAATTTATCAGCATACATTATCGCTTTCCCGTTAATATGACGCGCAGCACGGCCAATAGTTTGAATTAACGAACGTTCCGCACGTAAGAAACCTTCCTTATCTGCATCCATGATAGCAACTAAAGAAACTTCCGGTAAATCCAAACCTTCTCGCAATAAATTTACACCCACCAAAACATCAAATTTACCAATTCTTAAATCTTGTAGAATTTCAATTCTCTGAATAGAATTAATCTCAGAATGCAAATATCTAACTTTAATTCCCCTCTCTTCCAAATATTCAGTTAAATCTTCCGCCATGCGTTTAGTTAAGGTGGTAATTAACACCCGTTCTTTAAGTTCAACTCTATCTTTAATTTCTCCTAATAAATCATCAACTTGTCCATCTGTGGGACGCACAAATATTTCTGGATCAATAACTCCAGTTGGTCTAATTACCTGTTCTACTATATTATCTTCTGAAATTTCAATTTCCCAATTTCCCGGAGTAGCAGAAACGAAAATACATTGATTAACTTTTTGCCAAAATTCTTCAGCTTTTAAAGGACGATTATCAGCAGCACTAGGAAGACGAAAACCATGATCAATTAAAACTTTCTTCCGTGCTTGATCACCATTGTACATTCCGCGAATTTGGGGAACAGTAACGTGAGATTCATCAATTACTAATAACCAATCTTTAGGAAAATAATCAATTAAACATTCTGGTGGTTCTCCTGCTTGTCTACCTGCTAAATGACGAGAATAATTTTCTACACCGTTACAATATCCCACTTCTCTTAACATTTCAATATCATAACGAGTGCGTTGATCTATTCTTTGTGCTTCTACTAATTTTCCTAATTCTTCTAAGTTTAATTTCTGTGCTTTTAATTCAGCGGCGATATCTGCACAAGCAATTTCTAACCTTTCTTCTGGGGTGACAAAGTGACGCGCAGGATAGATATTGACTGTTTCTAAACTGCTGAGAATTTCCCCCGTTACCGGATCAATATAACGTATTGCGTCTATTTCATCGCCAAAAAATTCAATTCTAATTATTCTATCTTCGTAAGCCGGTCCAATTTCTAAAACATCACCACGAACTCTAAATTTACCCCGTCCCATTTCGACATCGTTGCGGCTATACTGCACAGATGTTAAATCTCGTAAAATCTGCCTTTGGTTAACTTCCATACCTATTTCTAGTTTAATTGCGGCTTTGAGGTATTCTGCGGGCATCCCTAAACCGTAAATACAACTAATGGAAGCAACAACAATTACATCACGACGTTCAAATAGAGAACGAGTTGCAGAATGTCGTAACATATCTATTTCATCATTAATCGCTGCTGTTTTTTCTATATAAGTATCAGTAACGGGAATATAAGCTTCCGGTTGATAATAGTCGTAATAACTAACAAAATACTCGACAGCGTTATGGGGGAAAAATTCCCGTAACTCATTACATAACTGCGCTGCAAGGGTTTTGTTATGTGCCAGAACTAGGGTAGGTTTACCAACTTTTTCAATAACTGCTGCGATAGAAAACGTCTTACCCGTTCCCGTTGCACCGAGTAAGGTTTGATAACGACTACCAGCTTGGATGCTTTTAAAAAGTTGGGCGATCGCCTGTGGTTGATCACCAGTGGGAGTAAAAGGAGCTTGAAGACTAAATTCTGTCATAACCGTTTCGCTGAACATACCCTTTCCCATAGTAGCGATAGTGGGGATGCGATCGCCTAACCGTGTAATCAGATATTGTTTACAAAAGTTTACTCTTTTAATTTACTTATGTATCTGTTTTGAAGAAACTTATATCTATATGTGGTTTTTTAAGGTTACACTCTTGTATATGGGAAAAAATAAACCTTTCCTTAAATATTGTAAAATTCACGTAACAAGCTAGAGGTGTTAGTTTATAAACCACCTCAGATGCAAAGGAGATAAAAAAGTGGAAGAAAATCAAGGTAATACAGAACAAGGTTCTCAGGGGACAATTATAGTTGCTGGAGAGCGTCCTATTGGTAGCAGCGACTTACAATTTTCAGGAACAGTATCAATAGCTGGTTTACGTCCCATTAGTACAAGTAGTATACAAGTGATTGAAACTTACAATTCAATGGGAATTCGTCCCATTACTGCGAATACATTTCAAGTAGTGAATAGTATTAACCTATCCGGTATTCGTCCAATTGCTTCCAGTGCATTGGTCGTTTCGGAAAACTATTCAATATTTGGTAATCGTCCCATAGCATCAAATACAGTTGATGATTCTGAGGTTTTGATGGGTTTTCTCGACTAATTTCTAATATTATCCTCATATCTTTTCAACCCGGTTTTATCAATAAACTGGGTTTTTTTTATTCCTTATTCCTTTTTGCATAGATATCTAATATATCGTATATATCTTGTGGTGGAAGTGTTAAGTCAATATTCAAGCTAATTTAGTAGGGTGATTAGTAATTATAGGTAAAAAAAATGAGCATAGAAAAACGGGCGAAAGCCACAGGTAAAAATATTGAAGGTAAAGCACAAGAAGCTTTAGGAAATATGACTGGTGATCCCGAAGATAAAGCTGAAGGTAAGGCCAAACAAACAGAAAGTGAAGTGCGTCACTCTGTGGAAGATGTCAAAGATAATGTAAAAAAAAAGCTTGATTAAAAGAACGCAGATAAACGCAGATAGACGCAGATGATTTATTGATGAGAAAGTTTGTTATCTGAGGAGTAAAATTATGATTTTAATTCAGCAGAGTCGCAAAATATTGACGGCTTTTGTGTTGATTTTAATATTAACTTTAACTACTGCTTGTGGTGGGGGAAGAGTTGCAGAAGTTGATCGTACAACTACTCCACCAGCAGTAGGGAGAGATGTGACTTATGCTGAATTAGAACGCGGTAATACTCCCGCAGGGCAAAATTTTGGAAACTGGGTTGTGCAGACTTCTAAGGGATTAGTTACAGATGCTTTTGTGAGAGATAATAATAAATTAGGTGTGGTTATTTCGCCTCAAGTTAGTCCTAAGGAAGTGCGTCCTTTAGCAAATTCTTTGGTGCAGGGTTTTAGAAAGAATTTTCCTAACCAAGATGTGAAGGTTTTGATCTATGCACCTGATAAAAAATTAATTTTAACTGCTGATTATATTGCTCAGACAAATCAAGTTAGGTATAGCTAACCATAAAAGGTAATTGAAAATTCAAAATCACAGCTTCATTGTGTAAATAATAAATCAGGAGAGCAGTCACGTGAGAAGTAGTGAAGAATATAAACGCGAGATTATGAAAGATTTGGCTCAGGGAAATGTCGAATCTTTGGATAATATGCCGACAGATACGACAAATGAATATGAAACTTTTGATGATTTTGCTCAACGCACAACAACAGATCAAAGACGGCATTTATTTAATCAATCTTTGCAACCAGACCGTATTCCTCCTAGTCAGATGGAACCGGAGTTACAAAAGGCAATTTCTCAAATTAAACCCAATGAAAGAGATGATGTAGCAAGAGCTTTTTTCAAACAATTAAAGGAACGAGGACTGGATGATAAAAGGTTAGAACAGCAGTTAAATCTTTCTACTCATCATCCTAACCGTATGACTGCTGATGATGTGAGTAAATTAGCCTCTTTTACCTATCATAATCATCCTGATGTTTTTCGTGAAGTGTTAGCGGAACAACCAGGAATTATCAAGTTTCTTAGTAATCCTATTGTGGCGGGAATTATTGGTATTGCGGCGGCTAAATGGTTGGGTAGTCGGAAGTGATTATCTGTAGTTTTGTAGTAAATAAGTTCCCCGACTTCTGCTTTGTTTGGTAAGAAGTTGGGGATCTAGGTTCTATACTCGAAAAAAGATTATTCCTAATTGTAGAAATAAGATAATGGAAACTTTAATCTGAGATCCCCGACTTCTGTAATAAATTGATAATTTATTGACAAGTTTAAAAAAGAAGTCGGGGATCTGATGTTGATCGTTTTGTTTGTGCGATCGCCTACACCACTACCTAACCTTCTCCCTGACCACCTGATTGCTTGATTAAATAATCTAAAATTCTGTCAATTCGTTCCAAGGCAGCATTTGTGGTACGCTGAAACTCTTGATTGTTTCTTTGGAACTCCTGATTATTTCTTTGAAACTCCTGAAACTGCCTTTCAGACTGCCTTAGTGCTTGCTGGTGTAAACGTGCAATATCCGCAAGGTTGGTTACTGTTCTCTCTAGTCGTGCTAAAGCTTGACTGTTAGAACGGGTTTCACGTCTGACACCCTCCTGAATAGTACGGACTAAATCAATTTCATCTCCAAGCTGATCTAATCTGCTATCAATATCATCCAGTCTTGCATATACAGCATTTTCCGGTGTAATGAGGTACAATTTGGGCGGGCAAGATGCCCACCCCACAAGAGTTTCATGATGATGATTTGTACCTCATAAGAACGAAATCTGCTGTATATCTTCTGATGGCTGTGAATTACTCATAATACCTCTTTATTTTGTGGGTTTTCTTTATTTTTCTCCTTAATAGCTTTCGTCACAATGTACGCGGCCAGGTTAGCTGGTGTACGCTCCTGTTCTTCAGCTATGTTTATAAGCTCTTTATATATTTCTTCATCCAGTGTAATTGTCACTCTCGGTCTGATAGCCATAGGTCTAATATCTAGCAGTGACACTATTTTAGATTCCTGTTGATCAAAAAATACTAAGCTGACTGCTAACGCGATTAACATCACAGGTCTACTATAGCATCATCAGCAGCAAATTTAAATTTCATAAAAAAATAAACCCCCGACTTCCTAAAGAAATCGAGGATTTAAGTATTATTCAGTTAACAGTATTCAATTAAACAGCCGCTAATTCCTTAGTAGGACGCTTGCTGTTACGAATATTATTGATTGCTTCCGCATAGTCAGGAGCATTAAACACAGCAGAACCAGCTACAATAGCATTAGCGCCGGCTTCCAAAACTTGCCAGGTGTTATTAGCTTTGAGTCCACCATCAACTTCGATCCAAGGATCTAAACCGCGTTCATCACACATTTGACGCAGTTTACGAATTTTAGGAACGACGCTAGGAATAAAGCTTTGTCCACCGAAACCGGGGTTAACGCTCATAATCAGCACTAAATCACATAGTTCCAGTACGTATTCAATTAATTCTAAAGGTGTACCAGGGTTGAGTACAACTCCAGCTTGTTTACCGAGTTCTTTGATTTGTCCCAAAGTCCGGTGTAAGTGAGGTGAAGCGTTATGTTCAGCGTGTACAGAAATGATATCAGCACCAGCCTTAGCAAAACCTTCTACATACTTTTCTGGTTCCACGATCATTAAGTGGACATCCAGGGGTTTGGTTGTAATCGGACGAATCGCCTCCACAACCAGAGGACCTATTGTAATATTAGGTACAAAACGTCCGTCCATTACATCAACGTGAATCCAATCTGCTCCCGCTTTGTCCACAGCGCGAATATCGTCACCTAGACGACTAAAATCCGCTGATAGGATAGATGGAGAGATAACTATAGGCTTTTTAGATGGGCTTTGGGTCATGGCTAGTGGGTTCTTAATCGTCCTCGTCTGTAGGCATTGTAACAAAATATGGAGAAATCAATTCATAATTCATAATTCATAATTCATAATTTTTCAGAAAACTCCTCCTTTTGCCTTTTGCCTCTTGCCTTTTGCTTCAAAATGGACTATGAAAAAAATCTGGATAATTTGCGGTTTGGCTGTTTCCTGTTTAACTGTGCCAGTGTTGGCATCTGTAAAGTTTGGCGGTTCTCTAGGAAGCGGTGGTATTGATGCGCTGAAATTACATCAACCACCATACAATTTAACTGGCCGCAAAATTGCCATCGGTCAGGTAGAAATTGGTCGTCCTGGTATGTTTGGTTTAGATAAAGCGGTCTCTAAAAATCGTGCTATTTCTCCTATTGCAGTATTTTCACGCACTACACCAGCTAAGTCAAATACTGGTGTTGATCCCCATGCTTATAATGTTGCTGCGGTGATGGTCAGTAAAGATAAAGCTTGGCCGGGAGTTGCACCAGATGCAAGACTATATTCTTCTGCTGTGGGTGCTACGAGAAATATGGGTCAAGCGGAAGAATGTTTATCAGCGCAACATATAGCATTACAAAACAGTGGTGATGTTCGTGCTATTAACTTTAGTTTTGGCGAACCTTTGAACCGTGATCCCAGACCAGAAGCGGTTTTAGATGGTCAAGCTTTACTAACTTTGTGTATTGATTGGTCAAGTCGGGTGCATAATGTGGTGTATGCGATCGCTGGAAATCAAGGTAAAGGCGGGATTCCCATTCCTACAGATAATTTTAACGCAATTAACGTGGCTTTTTCATCACCAAGAGAGGGAATTTTTAATAAAGTTCATGTTTCTAATTTAGCAGGAAATAATCAAGGAGTAGGCGATCGCTTAGTTGGTAAAGAATTTAATATTGGTGGACGCAGATCAGTGAGTTTAGTCGCTCCTGGTAGTAATATTCCTGTACTTAACCCGGATGGGAAATTGAATAAATCTACAGGTTCAAGTTTTGCCGCACCTCACCTTACAGCTACGATTGCATTATTACAAGAATTTGCTGACAGACAGTTAAGAATTAAACAACCTAATTGGACTATTGATGCGAGAAATCATCAAGTTATGAAAGCTGTATTATTAAATTCAGCAGAAAAAATTCAAGATAGTGGTGATGGTTTGCGGTTGGGAATGACCAGAAATTTAGTTGATAAACAAAATCGAGATTGGTTTGTTTCTGATGCTTACAAAGACCCGAAAATTCCTTTAGATGATCAAATGGGAGCAGGACATTTAAACGCTTTTCGTGCTTATCAACAATTGATGTTTGGTCAATGGCAACCAGCCGCACCTATTCCGCCTATAGGTTGGGATTATAACACAATTAATGCTAATTCTGCTCTAGAATATAAGTTAGAAAAACCCTTAAAACAAAATAGTTTTGTAGCTGTCACCTTAACTTGGGATAGATTAGTGGAATTAGATGATAAAAATAAAAATCAACAATATGATGTGGATGAAAGTTTTATAGATAAAGGATTAAATAACCTCGACATTTATCTAGTCAAAGCGGACGATCCAAAAACAGAAATTGCCAGTTGTGCTTCTGTGAGTGAAATTGATAATGTAGAGCAAATTTTTTGTCCTGTTCCTGCTACGGGTAATTATAAAATTCGTGTGCAGTTTAAACAACAAGTCAACGAACCTACTCAAGCATACTCTTTAGCTTGGTGGACTGTTCCTGAAAATTAGATATTGAAATAGATACCCAATTGCTATGAGAATTTGGGTATCTATATTTTGGATATGTTACCTATTGAAACAAACCTGAGCTAAAAACCTGTTACCAAAACTGTAACCATTAAATGTTTATGTGCGGTATATGAGATAGTGAACATCTGACACATCATGAGCGTCTAACATCATAGACAGCTGAAACAACAAATGAGGTAGCAGATGAACGTACACAAATTTAGTGCTGTGCAAGAAAATTTCTTACAAAGACGGTACGGAGTGAGTTTAGGTAGACGCTACGTTTTAGCAGCAGCTAGTATTGTGATGTTGAGTGTACTTGGTTGTTCCCAAATTGATGATAATACCGCATTAATCACTAAATCGCGTCTACCTAGTACCGAGTCTGAATTGACCAAAGATCATGGCTACTGATGATGTTTGTTGCTTCTGGTTTCTGTAAGGGTTTAGCAATGTTAAACCCCTACTGACTCCTGGAACTCCTGCTAATAATGTGAACCCGACTTGCGGTGGTTGATAGCAGTCACAGCATCAGGTTTGAGTAATTTACCGTTATCAACGGTTGCATATACTACCCAATGATCGCCACATTCCAGACGTTGGTTAACGGAACATTCCAAATATGCACAAGCATCGGTAAGCACTGCACAACCATTGTCTGCTTCGACTGTTTGGAAGTTAGCAAACCTGTCTTCTCCAGGAGCAAAATGCTTGCGGAAATGTCTCATGTAGTCTACATGAACACCTTCTGGAAGAATATTCAAGACAAACTTACCACCAGGATACATTAATGATTCAACAGCGCGATCCTTAGCGATCGCCACTGTAATTCCTGGTGGATTAAAAGTAGCTTGAGATACCCAAGTTCCCAGCATTGCTGTAGAAACTTCACCTTGTTTAGCTGCAACCACACACACAGAACCAACTATTCTCCCTACTGCTTGTTCTGTAGGTGTTGCTGCTTGTTGGGGTACACGAATTTTCTTTGCTTTCTTCAAACTTTGTGCAAAGTCTGTACCCATCTCTTCACACATTTTCAGGGTGACTTCATCTGGTTTAAATTTCACTTTTAAAGTGTCAAAACCAAACCGATATCCAGCATCCCGCAGTTTACCTTCTACCAAGTCTAAAGCTTCTCCACTCCAACCATAGGAACCAAACACCCCAGCTAGTTTACTATTGTCACCAATAGCTAAAACAATTCCTAAAGCTGTGTGTATGGGTGTGGGAGCATGGCCACCAATGGTAGGAGTACCAATAATAAACGCATCTGCTTGTTCTACAGTGCTACGAATTTCCTCTGGGGGTGCAAATTCGCAATTAATAGATTTAACCGCAACTCCACCTTTAGTCAATCCCCAAGCGATCGCCTGTGCTAAAGTTGCAGTGTTGCCATAAGCTGAAGCATAAAGTAAGGCCACAGATATTTCCCGATTCTTGTGGGAATGACACCATTCACCATAAGCTTTAGTTAGTTCAATTAAGCCAGTGCGTACCAATGGACCATGACCAACACCATACATTCTTACCTGCAAATCAGAGATTTTCTCTAAAGCAGCTTCGACATGAGTTGCATGGGGAGCCATCAAGCAATTAAAGTAATAATGCTGGTCTTCTTTAAAGGTTTCCGAATTATCATCAAAAACTTCATCACCGCAGATATGCACACCAAATAATTTATCTGTGTAGAGAATTTGGGTTTGTTGATCATAGGTGCAAAGTGCTTCTGGCCAACGGGGACTAGGAGTAGGTAAGAATTTCAAAACATGACCTTTACCTAAATCTAAGGTTTCTTTACCCCGCATAATCAAAACTTTGATATCTTGATCTGGGAAAGCTGCACGCAAATTATTTGCACCGATTATAGAACAAACAAAAGTAATTTGCGGTGCAAGTTCTAACAGTGCTTTTAAGGTTGGTATGCGGTTAGGACTAAAATGACCCAAAATCACATAATCCAACTTTCTAAAATTGATAGTATTCTGCAATGCTTCCAAATAAATATTTGTGAAGCTTTCCCCTGGAGGATCAATTAATGCAGTTTTATCGGCTTCTATTAAATAGCAATTTGCGGTAGTTCCTCGACAAAGTGCATATTCAATTTCAAACCGTAGACGTGACCAACTTCTCGCTCTGAGAACTTTTGTGTTTGTAGCAATCGCTAGAATTTGTACGTCCCGTGGTTTGGAATCTGTCATAGATTTTTCTTGTGCATAAAAAACTTGAGCAACCCAATTTTTGGCTGATGTGAAAGCGTTAGAAACAGAATCAGAAAATGACATAGTATTTATCAAATATTTTTGCTAGATAAATATCTGTTTGTTCATGAAAACTCAACATGGAAATATTGGGAATTGATAATGGGTAATTAGAATAATTATTGATTACCTATTCCCAATACCAAGTCCCCAGTCCCCAGTCCCTAGTAATAGTTTCCTACTTTGCGATGACGTACTGCTGTGACTGCTTCAGCTTTGGAAACTCTTCCATCTTCAACGATGCAATATAAAATCCAATGATCGCTACATTCCATGCTGCTGACTACTTCACATTCCATGTATGCGAGTGCATCGGTTAAAATTGGTGAACCATTTTTAGCAGTTTGGGTTTTTACTCCTGCAAATCTATCCGCACCGGGATGTAAACGCTTGAGGAAATGTTTTTTCAGGTCTTGATAGTTTCCTTCTTCGAGAACATTAAGAACAAAGCGATCGCCTATTTGTAATAAGTTATCAATCGCTCGATCTTTGGCTACAGCAATTGTGAATCCTAATGGCTGTAAACTAGCTTGTGTCACCCAAGAAGCTATCATTGCACCGCTAACATCACCTTTTTTAGCAGTGACAATATATAACCCACTACTAATTCTCCCTAACGCTTTTTCCATGTTCACGTCGAGAGATTTGATTTGTTTGATGTTGCGTTCTCGCACCACCAATTGTCCTAATTCTTTACCTGCTTCTTCACAATTTTTATAAATTGATTCACCAGGAATTTCTTTGATCCGAATTGCTGGAAATGCTTCTTTAATTCCTAAGTCAATAAATTTGCGACGTAGGGTATCAATGGGTTCATCATCACCACCATAGGATTCAAATAGTCCTACTACTTGCTTATTTTTGGCGACAGATAATAATGAACTAATTCCAGCTTGTGCCACAATAGAAGAAGTAGGTGGCATTCCCATAATTAAACCAGATGCTCTACCTGCTAATTCTTGAATTTCTTGCAATTCTGCTGTGTTAAGATCAATTACTTCTACTCCCACACCAGCTTTTTGCAAACCATCACCAATTGCATGAGCTAATTGATCACTATAACCATAACCGGAAACATAAAACAAACCAATTACAGTTTCTGCTTTGGCTTGTCTTTGACTCCAATTTTGATAATACTCGGTTAAAACATCAAGGTGATGGTATAGTAATGGTCCGTGTCCATTAGCAATAATTTGAATTTTGCCTAAATCACCCATTCTCTTCATTGCATTCAATAAAGAACGAGCATTGGGTCCCATTAAGCAATCATAATAAAACCGAAAATCGGCTTCAATTGCTTCTAAATCTTCATCAAATGTGCGACTATCACAAAAGTGCATTCCAAACGCATCACAAGTGTAAAGGATTTGGGTTTTGCGATCAAAGCTGAAGATAGTATCAGGCCAGTGTAAATTTGGCGCACTAACAAATTCTATTTCATGTCCTGTACCAATATTTATGCGATCGCCACTTTTAACGATTCGTTTGGAAAAAGGATCATGTACCAAACCTTCCAAAAATTGCAATGCTACTTTGGAAGCTAAAACAGTCGCTCTCGGTGCTAACTGTAATACGTCTTCTACTAAACCACTATGATCTGGTTCGGTGTGACTGACAATTATATAATCAATTGTCTTAGGGTTAACAAGTCCTTTCAGAGTGTCTAAATACAATTGACGAAACTTCTGATGAGAAGTATCAATCAAAACAGTTTGTTCACCCCTAATTAAATAGGAATTATAGGTTGTACCATTTTGCAATCCAAATTCTATATCAAAGCGATCGCGATCCCAGTCAAGAGAACGAATCGCTGTAGTATTAGGGGCAATTTCTACAGTTTGTATAGTTAACCTTGGTTCAATTTTCTCTGAGATCGCTACCATGATTCGTCTCCGAGTCCAAATAATATTTTCTTCTCCCCACCATTTTCTTCCTAAATTCTTTTTAAAGCTGTAATCAAGAATATATTTCGATAAATTGAACTTGTATTAATTAATGCAGTTTTTTAGCATATTTTCTAACTAGGAAAATACACTAATTATTAATTATGTCAAAGGCAATACGGTTTAAATATTTATTTTTCTTGGCATAATTTAAAATCCCTAAATCATTATACATATCCTTTGATTTCTTGACAAAGAATTCGTTATAAAAAAAGGATCGATATAGTATTTCCTAATCAAATGATATGTATCATAGCCCCCTCCTGGCTTGCGGGTAGGGGGTTAGGATTCTATTTTGACATTTTTACAGTTAGTTCTGAAATCATTAATTAAATTCTATTCATGTTGAGTCCAAGCTTTAACGCCTTCAATTAAAATACCAGCAGGAGCAAATATCACCTTTACTGTTTCAATACCGACTGCTGTTGCAACTCTACGTAAACGTATTTTTAGATTTGGATAATTTTTTATCGCTTGTTCAATCACTTGTTTATCTTTAAGTACAGGATGATTATCAACAGCTTGATTAACAATTAACTCAGCTTCGATTGGTGTTGGTTTATTTTGTTCTATTTGTTCAAGCAATTTTTGAATTACTGTTTCTACTTCAGCAATATTTTGTGCTGATGGATAATTGTTTTGAGTGCCAATGCTATCGCCTTCAACATTTCCTGCAACACTGCTACCAGTAATAGGTGCATTAAAATTCATTTGTACTTTAGGATTTTCTGACATGATTTTAAGAGTTTGATTGAGTGTGTTTATAGAATCAGTTAATGAATCGGTGTTAATCTCCTCTTCCAAAGGGGGAGAAGTTGCAATTATATAATTATAATATTCGCAGCGCCCTTGAATTGCTGAAATGACTTCCAGAAAGTTGTCCAGAGAATCATTGATTTCTGTTTTTAATAAACATAGAGACAAATAAGGCAGGAAATTACAAGTACCAATATCTCTTATAGCACTGAAGGCATTTATACTTGTCCAAGAGTCTTCATCATCTAAACGTTCAATTATGGCATTAATTATATCATCACTATTTCCCTTATCTTTTAGCCAATAAACAGCATCACGGCGAATACTAGGATCTTCACTTGTTAATGCCTCTTTTAGATAATCAATACTCTTGGTTTCATGATTATATTTGTTACCACTATAAGCATAGCTAATTAATCTGGGTATTTGTCTAGGGATAGGAAAAATATTATCACCCCACACACTGTTATAAATTTCCCGATTAAGGTGAAAATTTTTTTGTGCCAAATACCTATCTAACTCAGAAATCTTCTGTTTATTCGTGATTTTTCCTAATACATAAAGTGATCTAGACTTGACGAAAACATCTTGATATTCCAAATTTTCGATTAAAGTAGGAATTGCAAGTTCACTATTAATTTTCTCGAAAGCATAAATTACTTGAATGCGAACCATTTGACTATCATCATTTGCCACTTGTAATAAGTAAGGAATAATTATATCAGTGCCAATAGCTTCTAAAGCATTAACCGATTTTCCTCTAATTGATTCTTCTTTATCATTTAAAGCCTTATCTAAAACAGGAATAGTTTCTTCAGTTCCTATTTTTTCTAGTGCTTCAGCTGCAAACCAACGAATCATTATATTTTCATCATCTAGAAAATTTGCAATAAGAGGAATTGCATCATTTGATCGTGTAATTCCTAGAAGTTTAAGTTTTAGTGAAGCGAGAATGTTTTGTTGATTGATTAAGCTAATAGTTGCTTTCTGAATATCTGGCTTAACTGCTCCTGCCAACTTCGCACCCAAGAATAAATCAACATCTAAAGCTAAACTCACTATTTCGACCGCCTTTTTGTCTTTTACTTCAGGCAATGCTAACATCAAAGATAAAGGTTCTGTCCACTTCAAATAATTCAGATAATAATATTTCAACTGCTCAGGACTAATTTGGTCAAGTCGTTGCAGCAGACTTTCTGCGGCATAATATTCCTGAAGTAATTGATGACAAAATTCAATTTCGTCATTTTGAGGATTGCGTTGAATTAAGTGGTGCTTTAGCAAATCTTTTAGACAAATCTTCGCTAAACTTGCTGGTAACTCGTCCTTGCCTTGTAGAAATTCTCCAAAATTTTTTTCTGCTTCTTTTTCAGAAATGCTCAAACGAAAATCTATAGGTTTATCAGCTTGCATCATTTCAAAAGCCAGATGTTCCAATAAACCAGACCACCAGCGACGGGACTTTTCGGTAACTGGGACATCATCTTTAGAATTACGTTCATATAACTGGGTAAACTTCCGCAATGCCTCTCCGCTACTTAAAGGTACATCTTGCGTTTTCTGAAATATGAAATACAGCATCCACATTATTAGCGGCGTTTGTCCCAATTCTCGCAAGCGATCGCGTAATTGTTGTAAAATTTCCCTAGTCTGCCCTGGCATACAATCATCAATAAATCGCTGCACCTCACAATTTGACAGGGGTTGCATTTCCAATTTCTTTTCAATCCCCAAATCATAGCCACCATCTCTTGTGGTGAATATCATGGGTGTATCAGAGTTATCCCGACAGAAAAGTTTGATATTTGTCCGAGCATTATCGTCAGGTAATTCGTTAATACCATCCATTAACAACAAAAATTGCCCCTCGAATAATAAGTCTTCTAATGTAGAAATATCCAAACGTAACTTGTGTCGTTTCAGAAAAGCTTGCACTAAATCCAGGACTGAAGTTTTGTAATAATCTTTGTAATATCGCAACTCCACCAACACAGGAATCTGGCTTTGCTGATTTTGAAGTGCTTCTTTAGCTGATTCCACCAACAACCGCGCTAAAGTCGTCGATTTACCTGCACCTGGACGACCTATCAACAACACAGATTCGTTGGCAGCATACTTACGCAATTCCTCCAAAACTGAGAGACGTTCTGGTTTTTCAGAAATTTCATTTTGTCGTTGTCTTGGCTCAATTATCTGCGCCATCAAGCCAAAATCAAACAGTGAGGATACATTTTCTCCATCTGCTTTTTGCAAATCTACGGTATTTGTTAGTTTATCTACTAGGCTCCACCACTGTTGATACTTCCTGCAAATAGATTCTAGATATCTCTGAAAATCAATGCTCATACATCGACGATAGGAAGGTAGGCGCTGTTTTCTATGTTACTCGATAAAATAAGCTGTTCCGCATTTAAACTGTATAACTTAAATAAGTCTAACTCTTGTGGGGTGGGCATCCCTGCCCGCCCTAATATTTAAATTAGATGAGTTTTAGCTTAACTGTTGATTCACCCTCAAAAACAAAATCCACCCACACATAAAAGTGTAAGTGGACTTGTTAATCATTTAAAATGGAGCTTATGGGAGTTGAACCCATGTCCAAATTGGGTATTAACCCACCGCTCGTTCACAGGTTTAGCCTTTCTGACCCTCAAGGCGGGAATCGTTCATTATCCCGAACGTAGGATGCTCTGATTTAATCTTAGTCAGCAAGCCAACCAGAGAACGCTTACTGAAGCATCCGTTGGGGTTAGGTCTCTAGTCCTTAACGGAGTCAAACTGGAGACGCTCGAACCTAAAAGAGGTTTCTTAGGCAGCTACTAGAGCTTCCCGACGAGCAAATTTTACGATATTGTTCGCATTTACTTTTTTTTCGAGTCTTTGATTTCCGAGAGGAGACTCGCTCTCGACCTGAATCACAGAGAAGCTTTCGCCAACCTGTCGAAACCGTTAAAGCCCCATGCGCTTTATATTTTTATTATAGTATGCCGTTTTGAAAATGTGTTGCCTAACAGAAAAAATTTTATTGTCATTGGTCATTAGTCATTAGTTGTTTCTTCCCCTGCTTTCTGTCCCCAGTCCCCAGTCCCCAGTCCCCAGTCCCCAGTCCCCAGTCCCCTAAGATAGCGATACCTTGTATTTATTGCCTTTTTGCTGGATCTGTAAGGAAGTGCAAGATTGCAAAAATTTGATAAAACTACCACTAATCTGTAAATCTTTCATTTGCTTGGTGATGGGTTTACCATATTTTTGATTAAATTTAATACCTAAAATCCCGATATCAATATAGCTGTTCTTAACTTCCTGTGTTAATTCTGTCAGAATCATCTTTAGTGTTTGTTCTAAATCAGCAGCAGAATTAATATTAGATGATACAACAGATGCTTGAGTGTGAGAATCAGATTTACTTACTTCCCATTTATTATCTTTGAGTTGAATTTGGAAATAACTACAAGACTGCAAAAACTTGACAAATGTACCACCTATCTGTAATTCTTTCAGCTGCTCAGTGATGGGTTTACCATATTTTTGCTTAAATTTACTGGCTAAAACAGTAATATCAAAATTGCTATGTTTGGATTCTTTGATTAATTCTTCCAGAATTTGCTTGAGGACTGCTTCTAAATCTAGCTGGGAAGTAATAGTAGATAATGAATTAGATTTGATGCTGTTGACTGTTTCCGATTTGTCAATCTCTTTATGCTGAACTAGACTATGTTCAAAGAGTGTTATATATAATTCTCCCACATCATCAATTTGATGAATGACAAAATCCGCTGGATAGTTAATAAATATATCTTTCGCTCTTTTACCAGGTAAATATTTAGCAACGATATTGCTAATATTCAAGTGATATTTAATTTTATATAATTTAGAAAGTTGGGAAAGTTTAATCCAATAACTAGCTGTTTGCTTTTGTTCTTCTTTGATTAAATTTTTGATTTGGAGAATGAATTGATCAAGAGATGGTACTTCTGGTAATGGTTTAATGCTATGGATGGTCGTTTCACCTGTAGAATTATTGAAGATATTGATATTTTCCCCATGCTGACTGACTTGATATACTGTTAAACCATGCTGTTGTAAATTGTTGCATAAATTAGTCATGACCTTATCTGAAGAGCATACAAAAACTTCTTTAGCATTGGGATAAAGTTCATGAATTGATGCACCAAAAGCAATCATTTTTCCATCTGCATTATCTCTACCTGCGGGGACATGAATCAAATCATAACCACGTTCATGTAATTCTACATCTAGCTTGCCTCGATTACTCCAATTAGCAAAGGCAATTTTCACTTGAATCGGACATTTACAAATAGTGGCTAAAAATTTTTCTGTGTTGTTGTTAAGTTGTAAGTTTTCCGCATCTAAAAGTAAAACCGCAATTCCTGCTGACATTAAAGGAGGAAGAAATGTGGAATTGAAGGAGCTATTTAACTCAGATATAATAGGATTGTGTTGATGAATTTCAGCAATTAATTCTGCTAAAATTGGTAAATTTAAAGCTTCAGGAACTAGAAACGCCTTCAGGTATAATTGCAGCTTTTTTACTAAGTCCTCCCTACTTTGAGTTTGACTGAGTAATGCTGTAAATTTAGCACTCAAAGCAGATTGATTAGATGTCTTTTGCCACTGAACTTTTCTGTACTTTTCCATTAATAATTCTGGCTGCTGTTGTTGAATAGTCACGATGGCTTGGCAGACCTGAGAGACTATTTTGTTGAACAGGGCAGAATCAGAGGTAGTCAGCGATCGCTCATGATTTGACATAACTTACACTGTACAGTAAGGCATCCTGGCTAAAAATACTGAAATCATTCTTCAATATCCTAATTTATACCAATTTGGGATTTTAGAGGTGGGAACATCCATCTAGTAGTATAAAAGTGCTAATCTAATGTTGGGGAAATTTCCGTACTTGATATTCACTAAACTCTGACATTTCATAGGAAAAGCCTAGAGATTGGTCAAATTTTTGCGCGATCGCCTCTAGTTCCGTTTCTGGGATAGCTTTCCACTGTTCCCGACTTTGCCAATGCACCACAATCACCACTTCTGTGAGATCATGAGGACTAATCCAAACTTCTTTACCTAAAAACCCTGGATATTTAGCTAACACAGTAGTCCAGCTTTCCTCATCCTTCTGGATAAATATTTCCCGCATTTGAGCAGGTATTTTAAACTTAAGTAACTCAATCACCATATTTTCTGATTTTACCTATAAATAAATTTCTCAAAATCAAGGAAACAGATAACAGTAACAGTTTACACCCAAATTGATTTGGTCATGACTCAAGGAACAACTACTGCAATTGAAGGTATCTATGAAGTTTGTATTGGCGTTACAGAGCCAATTTTAGCAATTCAATATTGGCAACAATTTGGTTATCGCATTGGGGAAATAGGAGAATTAACCCCAGAGGTAGCGTATCAATTATACGGGGTAAATTCTCCTTTAAAAGCAATTCGTCTTGATCACCAAGATGCAGATCATGGTTTAATCAGATTGATGATTTGGCAAAATCCCACAAATCAAGGTTTGGGTATCAGTTCCATGAAAGTTAAGGGTAATCGCTGGACTACGGCTTTAACTGCTGATTTATTAGGAATTTTAAACCATGCGGAAACTGCCAGAGCCGCTGGTGAGACGCTCAGGTATACTTACCCTTACTGGGAAGTCATTTATCAAAAAGAACGCAAAAGCCGTCCCTTTGTCGATCCTGCGGTAGGAGTCAGAGAAATGCTGCTGCTGCAACCTTTGACGCGACAGGTGTTATTTCAACGCTTTGGTTATATCATGCCCCATTATGGCAAAATCAATCACAATGCAGCTTTGAACACCAGCCAGTTTACCCATCTGGGGTTAGTTGTTCAAGACGACAGCAAAGAAACCCTACGGTTTTATGAAGATGTTTTAGGTTTGTTGCGTGTACGGGATGATGTGGAAACCAGCTATGAATCTTCTTTTGCAGGTCGAGATTTTTTTGACCTCCAACCAGGGGAAAAGTTTATAGTCACTGCTTTTGATGATCCTCGTTCTTCTCGCACTAATTTAATGGCAGCACGCAGTGGTAGACTTTATATTGTCCGCTTTCCAGAGCATATCCCCTTAGAATCACGTTTTACATTTGCTCAACCGGGAAGTTTAGGAATGTGCCTTTACACCTACCGCGTTCAGGAAATAGAAACGTATTTTGACAGGATTCGGGAAAGTAATGTACAGAAATTTACTAATATTGTAAATAATGAATTTGGGGAAATGAGTTTTTCTTTTGTTGCCCCAGATGGCTATTTCTGGACTTTGGTAGAAAAAAAGTAATGTCAGGAGTCAGGAGTCAGGAGTCAGGAGTCAGGAGTCAGGAGTCAGGAGTCAGAAGGCAGAAGCTATCCATAATTCTGACTTTTGAGTGATTACTGAGCGAAGTCGTTCACGGAGCGTGGCCTTAGCCATAGAATTGACTTTGGACTTGATTTATCTCCCTATCTCCCCTGTTCCCTGTTCCCTGTTCCCTGTTCCCTAATATAAAAATCAGGAGAAAAAATACAATATATGGTAGCCCACATCCAAGAAATTGATGCCCAACAATGGGTAAAAACTCGTTCTTCTCTCGATGCTAATGAATCTACTTTTCTGGTTTGGACTGGTAAAATTTATAGCTTTGTCCCTGGGGAAAAGCGACAATTATTATTTAAAATCATTGGCATGAGCGTCAGTCGGTGTATTCTCACTGCTGAAGGTCGTTGGGATTTTACTTCTAGAGAACTGACTTATTACCTCAACCCAGAGACTGATGAAATTTTGCGAAAATGGGAAAATCCTTGGACTGGTGAAACTGTCTCAGTGATGCACGTTGCTAATAGTCCGGTACAAGGTAAATTTAAAGGTAAATTGCCTGTGGAAGTAGAAGGTGAAAATACTACCTTTGTCTTTGATCTGTTTCCCCATTATCCCAATCCTTTGGCAGAAGATCCGCAGTTTGCGCCATATTGTCCGTCTCCAATTTATCAAGCGGCTGAGTTGTTTAAAATTACTGTTCCTAGCGCCGATTTGCTAAATTCGGAACTGAATTCTGTGACGGAACTAAAATTAAGTTGGGATAGAATTGGTCAATGGTTGCCTTGGATGAAGATGGGAGAACAGCCTGGACAACTTATCTATAGTGCTACTGGTAGTAAGGTGGGCGGTTTTACGGAGTTACCCCCTCTGCTACAAGCGGAAATTAATAACCGCCTTCCTTTGTATAAGCAAGCGCCAACTGCTTTTCTGGATGGTGAAGATATGACTTCTTGGTTGTATTTCCAAAAGCATTTTCCGGCTTATTTGGCTGGGGAAGTTTTTCCTTTACTAGCACCGGAGGAAGGTTAGCACCGCAGGGCGGAAGTCAAAAGTTAAAAGTCAAAAGTCAAAACTGATACAGCGTAAGCTTTTGAGAGATTTGAAATACGAGCAAAAGTCAAACAGTTTTTCAGGTTTTGAACGATTCTCAAATTCCCCTCCTGACTTCTGACTCCTGACTCCTAACCTTTAAAACTTCCGCATCCCATGACTAACGGGATCAAAACCCCTAGAAAAGCGCGTGCTGTCATCATAACAAGCACCCTTCAAATTCGCGCCATAGAGCTTCGTATTGTGAAGTCTAGCACCCCGAAGATTTGCTTCACAAAGATTAACACCGCACAAATTAGCCCTAGTCAAATTAGCATTTGCTAAATTGGATCTACTCAAATCAGCACCCCAAAGTTTAGCTTTAGCGAGATTAGCATCAGTTAAATCTGCTCCCCACAAATTGATTCCAGGTAAATAGGCATCAATCAACTTGATTCCAATTAACTGAGCAGATAGAAAATATCTCTCTCCAGCGGCGTAGCGTCGTTTAATATCCTCAGCATCCATTTGTATTTCACTGCCTTCGATCACAAAACAGCGATTTCTACTTCTACTTCTGATTTAACCACAAAAACAGCCAAACCGCTATCTACTTCCTGCCGCTGGTCCTGTATTTTCCCATCATTACCAGTACCATTAAAAACAAACAACTTGATACCAGAAAAATAACGCTTATTTCTTTATACACGAAAAAGCGCCAGAGTCCTTTTCGCTTACTCAGGCGCTCTCCCGTATAACTTTATACCATTTCACTGTGTAATGTAACATTTTAAACCCTCTACACTGCTATTAGGGGAAGCATTGTTAGGATAACCTGTAACAAACATGAATGAAGTGGTATCACTCCTTGCATTTAATAAGAATATCTCTTTTATCACCAAATAGCTAGTGTGGAGAGTGACACTTTATAAACTGACACTAGTTAAAAACAATGCAACAGAGATAGTAACTAAGAAGACAAGCCACCCTTAGAAATAAGCTACCCTTGCTGTTGATCTGAAACCCACATTCCCCACCCTCTGGAGTTTTGATACAGAAATATCCTATCCCTTCAAAACGATGGGATATTTTTTGATTTGGAAGTTGCCCATATAGCATAGCCAGCCTAAATCATCTAAACTTAGCAATAATACGGTTAATTTTGGGCAGCATCACCGTATGAGTAACTAAATTACGGAGAGTGAATAATTCGTTATTTGTCACGAAGCCTAAAGAGACAGTAATTCTCGATAATAAGTCATTGGACATCTGGAGGTAAAGAATTCCAACCAAGGAACATCTCTAAAAGAATTCGAGAAGATGCACATTTAAATTTGGTCGATGTCTATTAAAAGTCAGTAGCCACAGGATCTAAACTTTTACCCTGAATTTTACAAAAATTTATGAACAAAATTCTGATTATTGAAGATGATGCTCAAATAAGAGATAACATTCAGCAAATTCTCGATTTAGAGGGGTTTAGTACGATCACGGCAGAAGATGGATGGCACGGTTTACAGATGGCTGAACAATATCGGCCAGATATGATTATTTGCGATCTGATGATGCCTCATTTGGATGGCTATGGACTAATTAAGGCATTGCGTCAAAAGCCTGTAACTGCCGCTATTCCGTTCATTTTTATCACCGCGAAATCAGAACATTCGGATTTGCGTCGCGCGATGGAACTTGGTGCAGATGACTATTTAACTAAGCCGTTTCAAGTCAATGAACTTCTTCAGGTGATTGCAACTAGACTGGAAAAACACCAAATAGTTCGTCAATATTATCGTGATCAGATTGAGGAGATGGAATCTCAGCTTAATTATCTGGCTCGTCATGATAGCCTAACTGGCTTACCTAATCAACTCTTTTTAGAAGAGCATTTCAATCAAATTCGTCTTCAAGCTTACAGTCAGGGTCAACAACTATCTTTATTACTGATTGATATAGATATTCTCTACCGCAATAAGTTATTCTTGGAACCGAGTTTGAGGTATTTATTACTCAAAGCTGTTGCTGAAAGATTAACTGGTTTGAATTCATCAGAACAAGTTATTGACTTAATTGCTTACTTGAAAACCGATCAAATAGTCATCTTGTTAAAGTCATCTGAAGACAGTAAAATTGCTTCTGATATTGCTCAAAAAATTTTAGATAATCTATCAGAACCTATAGTAGTCAACCAGCAGCAAATCTCTGTTAAAACTCAAATTGGTATTGTTTGTTATCCTAATGACGGACTGCAACTAGGTGAACTACTAACTCATGCAGAATTAGCCTTAGAACATTTTAAAAATGAAGATACTGTTGCGTATCATTTCTACAATCAAGAAATCTTCAATATTCTCTTTAGAAAAATAATTTTGGAGACTGATTTATGGCAAGCACTAGAAAGAAATGAGTTTCAACTTTACTATCAGCCTCAATTTAATGCCAAAAGTGGAAAATTTGTCTGTGTGGAAGCATTAATTCGCTGGAAACATCCAGAATATGGACTTGTTTCTCCTGGTGAATTTATTCCTATTGCTGAAGAATCAGGTTTTATTATTCCTTTAGGAAAATGGATTTTAAAAACAGCTTGTTCTCAATTACAAGATTTAAAATTACAAGGATTAGTAAATGTAGATTTAGCAGTTAATATATCAGCTAATCAATTTAGACAACAAAATTTTGTTCAACAAATTCATGAAGTTATTGCTGAAACCAATTTTCCACCGGAGCAATTAAAGTTAGAACTCACTGAAACTGTGTTTATTCAAGACATGGAAGCAGTGAATAAAAAGATAAATGCCCTCAAAAATTATGGAATACAATTTTCTATTGATGATTTTGGGACGGGTTACTCATCTTTTAAATATATTCAAGGACTTTCTTTTAACCAAGTTAAAATAGACCGTTATTTTATCAACAATATTGATAAGCTTGTCCAAAAGCAATCAATTGTTAAAAGTATTATTCAGATGGCTCATAATCTGAATATAAATATAATTGCTGAAGGAGTAGAAACCAATAATGAGCTAAGTTGGCTAATGCAAAATAATTGTCATATAATCCAGGGTTATTTTTTCAGTCGTCCATTACCAATAGAAGACCTGAAGACTCTTCTACTAGCTAAAAGATAAAAGTCCAAACCCAAACAATTTTGATTTATTCAGTTTTTATTAATTTAAGGAAAAAGAAAATGAAAAAAATTCTGATCATTGAAGATGAACCACTAGTAAGAAATAACATCAAAGAAATTTTGGAATTAGCAGATTTTGACGCATTAGTTTCAGAGAATGGTCAACAGGGGTTGCAATTTGCAAAAGATAAAAAGCCTGATTTAATTATCTGTGATTTAATGATGCCTGAGTTAGATGGTTATAGTGTATTAACTCAACTGCGTCAGGATAGTTCTACTGCGACAATTCCTTTAATTTTCTTAACTGCTAAATCAGAATGGTCTGATTTACGTCGAGGGATGGAACTTGGTGCTGATGATTACTTAACTAAGCCTTTTCAACCTGATGAATTACTGCAATCTATTGCTGCTCGATTGCATAAACAAGCAATAGCTGACCAAGAAAGTGAGCAAAAATTGAATAATTTACGCACTTCTATCAGTCAGGCACTACCTCATGAAATTAATACTCCTCTCAATCATATTATAGGAATGTCAAATTTATTGATTCAAGAGCAGGGAATACTTTCTAATACAGAAAATTTAGAAATGCTCGAATCAATTCATAAAGCTGCTTTACGACTACATAGACTGACTATCAATTCCCTGATGTATGCCAATCTAGAACTAATAGCCTCTCATCCCGAAAAAATTGCTGCTATTCGCAATAATCTAGACAAAACTTTTGTGCGCTCAACCATTGAAAAGGTAGCTTTCAGAATTTCTCAAGATGCAGGTAGGGCGACTGATTTAACCATAGAAATATCAGATGCCATGGTCAATATTTCTCAATTAAAGTTGAGTAAAGTGGCTGAAGAAATAATTGACAATGCTTTTAAATTTTCTCAACCAAACACACCTGTAAAAATTATAGGTTGTAGCAGTTTTAATGGATTTAATTTGTACATAATTGATAGCGGTCGAGGCATGAACAAAGAGCAAATTGCTAGAGTTGGTGCTTATGTACAATTTGAACGCAAAATGTATGAACAACAAGGTTCCGGTTTAGGATTATCAATTGCTAAGAAGTTGGTGGAAATCCACGGAGGAGAGTTTTTAATTGAGAGCTTACCTGGTAAACAAACTATTGTCCGCATGATTCTACCTCAGTAATAAAATGTGCTAAAAGAGGTGAATTTGATTCCAGTTCGCCTCTTTATCAGGGGAGCCAGTCGCTTGTGGGGGTTTTCTCCGTTGTGAGAACTGGCGTGGAGTAGGGGGGCAAAATATTTTTTATCCACGACTAAAGACTGCTAACATAACCTCTTAGAAATATGATTTAAATTACAGCAGTATCTAACATTTTGATTGTGCCATTATCAGCGTCTATTTCTACTTCTAAACCCACAGGTACTGTAAATTTATCTTTGATATGACCAATCATAGAACCATACCAAGCGGGAATATCTAAAGGCTTGATATGTTGTTGTAATATTTGCATTAAAGTAAATGATTGTTCATCTGAAGGTTGACAATTTGTACATTGTCCAAAAATAAAACCTGCAATTTGATTGAGAATACCAGCATTTTTTAACTGCGTCAGCATTCTGTCTAGGCGATAAATATCTTCACCTATATCTTCCAAAAATAAAATATTATTATACCATGATGGCAAATAGACGGAACCTACCATAGCAGCTACAACTGATAAGTTACCCCCAATTATTTTACCCCTAGCTTTACCCGGTGTAATTATTTCTATTTTTCCCTCTTTGGTGGAGTTATTTTCCATTGTTAATTTTTCCCCATTAAATAAAATGCGTTGAAAATAATCAACTGTAAATTCATTCCAGGTGGAAGTAGCAACTGCTCCATGAAAGGTAATTAATCGACTCCGGGCATTAATAGCTAATAATAAAGAAGTAATATCGCTATATCCAATGATAATTTTTGGCTGGGAACGAATCAACGGATAATTAAGTAAAGGTAAAATTCGATTACAACCCCAACCGCCGCGCATGGCTATAATTGCTTTTACAGACTTATTTGCAAACATTGTATGAATATCTTGGGCGCGGTTTATATCTGTTCCGGCTAAATATCCATCACGCTCTAAAATATGTGCGCCTGTTATTACCTTCAGCCCTAATTTTATAAAAGTTTGTTTTGCATCTTCTATATCTTTGGGTTCAATGATACCAGCAGGAGAAACCAAGCCGATAGTATCCCCTATTTTTAGACGTGGTGGTTTGATAGTGGTTTGTGGTGAAATTTGACTTTGGGCAATAATTGGGGAAATTTGAGTTACTAAGGTAGTTATTCCTAAAGTGCTGAGAAATTGCCGACGTTTGATGGTCATGGAATGTAGGCTGAACAATGACTATAACAAAGTTATAACTAAAAGTGACACAAACCTACGGATAGTCTGAATTAATCTTAAAGATTTCTTAAGGGATTTTTAAAAAAAATTGACCATAAAAATGGTACATAAAACAAAGTGTAAAACCGGAATTTAGCACAAATTGCACAAATATTGTATTGCTCTTGGCTCACTCTGAGCAGAAAAAAAAGAAGATCCAATTATTAAATTCCCTACAGCTGATATACTATCATATGATAGGTAGCTAAAGTTTCGTAACTTAAGCAATATCACAATATGCTGTTTATATAAGGACACGTTAAAACGTGTATAATCTATGGAAACTACTGCAAATTTAATTCCAGAATTTGAACAATTATTTAGACAAAAACTCAAACTCAATAATTGCAAACTTAAAAAGAAACGCCAGGAGAATAATTATGAAATTACTACTCCATCTAAGGACGTTTTTTTGATGTATTGGTGCCAATTTCCAGAAATCAGCTTGATCTATCAACATATAGGAGTACGCACACCACAGACTGGAGTTTATGAAAAGGCTATCCGCTCCCATATTAATTTTTGTGTCAGTAGTATTAAGGATAAAACGGCCTCTTAATTCTTAATTATGATCAGATGTTTCCCATTGAAACCGTATAACTTAAAGTCAGTCTAACTATTGTGGGGTGGGCATCCCTGCCCGCCCTAATATTTAAATTAGATGATTTTTAGCTTACTTCTGGTTTTACAGGTTTCACCTTAGAAACATTCAATCTGATTGATTGACCGTGATTTTCTGCGCTAAACTAAATTTATTGGGATTTATATGAGACATCTGGTGAAAAATTAGAGACTTCTATGAAACGTCTTGACAAGGGTTTCAGGTAACGCATATTTAATTTTCACGAGATGTTCATAGGAATTTAATGGGATCATCTCTGGCAGTAAGTTAAATAAACCAACTACCTCAATAACTCCAGTGCAATGTCTCAAGAGCCTAAAAAATCACTCCAAATACAGGAAATTATCGGACTAAAACCGCAACACTTTGCCGACTTAATCAGAACTGCACAATTAGTTTTTGACCCCTGTGCGGGACTTTCTGGCAGAAATCTAAAAGTTGATTGGGAAGACTTTGGCATTCCTGGTAATGTAGCGGATAATCTCAAAGAAATTGGCCAAGAATATCAGTATGCTTCTCCTCACATTCCCCCTGAAGTGGTTTGGGCTAAATTAACCACTGAATCGCGGGTTTGGTTCATTGAAAATAAAGATAGTTTGTGGCGGTTTGAAGAAATTTTCCCTGCGCTTGACGAAGACTAGAAAGCTTAATCATTCTCAGCAAGATACGTTGAAATACTCCCCCGTCTTCTCAACGGGGAAGTATGTCAATCCCCTAGTAATTTGTAATTTCGGAGCAAATTTGTATTTTCCGCAGTCAGTAATTCCTGCAAGCTATCAACCTCTTTCAATATATCGAGTTCCTGCGTGTATGCTTCTTTTAAAATTGATAAATATTTATCACGTTCCTGATCATTTTTAGCTTGTTTGATCATATAAATTGCCATATTAATGCTAGAAAGAGGATTGCGTAAGTCCTGGGAAATTCTCTCTAACAGCTTTCCTCGAATTTGTGCCAGTTGCTGAGAGTTTTGCAATTCAGTGCGATTTTTTTTCATCTCCTGTTGGAGAGTTTCTGACTTCTGAGACTCTTTCAGGTAAGCCTGATTTGAAAGTGAATGTCTTTTTAATCGCGCCTCAACAGCTTCTAATAGTTCAAAAGGTTCAAAAGGTTTGGTAATGTAATCATCAGCCCCTAGTCCCATACCTTGACGGAAATCATTGCGCTCGATTTTAGCGGTAAGAAAAATGAAGGGAATATCAGCAGACTTAGGATCTTGTCGCAGTTCTGCTAACACTTCATGGCCATTTAAACCTGGCATCATAATGTCACAGATAATTAAATCAGGCTGTTTAGTTTTAGCTAACTGTAAGCCGATTTTACCGTTGGCAGCAGTAATAACTGAAAATTCTGCCAGTTCCAAAATTTCTTGGATATTTAACAGAATTTTAGTTTCATCTTCAATCACTAGAATTAAGCTCATAATTGAGAGGCCACCTAATATATAGCACTATCCATATTGTTGACAGATTCCTTCACGAAACTCACTGATTGTAAGGGAATTGTCACAATACAAGTATAATGCAACTCTTTATACTATGCTGCTTTGTTGTCATAATTTTGCTAGTGAATTAGGAGCAGGAATAATATTTACAGTCAAAATCTTGTACTGTATGGCTTTTTTCGTAAATAGTGATAATTTACAATGAATCATGACCAATCACCAATCACTAGGACAAGACAATGGAGAATCTAAGTAACTATACCAGTATTTTAGTAGTCGATGACAATCCCGTTAATTTAAAAGTTATTGGGCTGACTTTGAGTGGTGCAGGTTACAAAGTCAAAATGGAGGCAAATGGGCTAAATGTCATCCAACAAGTCCATGAGAATTTTCCTAATTTAATACTGCTAGATATTATGTTGCCTGATATTAGCGGATTTGAAATTTGTGAGCAACTTCAAGCCGATCCTCGTACCAAAGGTATTCCTATAATTTTCATGACGGCTTTAGCTGATACTACGGATAAGGTAAAAGGTTTGAGTTTAGGTGCAGTAGACTATATAACTAAACCATTTCAAAAAGCAGAACTACTAGCTCGTGTACGCACCCATTTGCATTTACAGAAGTTAATTACATCTTTAGAACTACAAAACCAAGAACTCAAACAACTTACACAACGCAATGAGGACTTAGAAAATAGAGTTGCAGAACGGACAGCAGAATTAAGACAGGCTCTCGCAAAGGAACAGGAATTAAACCAATTAAAATCGCGCTTTATTACCATGGCATCCCATGAGATTCGCACACCTTTAGCTATTATTTCCTCATCTACAGGCATTTTACAAAAGTTTGGCGATCGCCTGATTCCCGAAAAAAAACAGAGACACCTACAGACTATCCAAGAAACCATCAAGCAGATGACTCAACTGCTTGATGATGTACTGATGATTAACCGCGCCGAAGCTGAAAAGATGGAATTTAAACCAGAAGCAGCAGATATTATTGCTTTCTGTCACCGTCTCAGAAAAGACATAGAAGCTAGTAATACCAAATATACAATTAATTTATCTTTAGATTTAGGCGAGGAAATTCTCAACAATACTCTGATTATTCATTTCGATAAAAAACTTTTACAGCAAATTCTCACCCATCTTCTCACTAATGCTATTAAGTATTCTCCTACCCACAATGCAGTTAAATTAAGCTTGACTAAAGAAAATAATCAACTGCTCTTGAAAATCAGCGATAAAGGTATCGGCATTCCTGAAAAAGATCAAGTTAATTTATTTGCACCTTTTTACAGAGCATCTAACGTCGGTAATATTTCTGGAACAGGTTTAGGACTATCCATAGTTAAAAAATGTTTGGATTTGCACAAAGGGCAAATTAGGGTAGATAGTCAAGTAGGAGAGGGAACAACAATTACAGTCAGAATTCCTTTTTTAAGAGGATGAAAATCTTGATTTACTGGGTAAGCATCATCCTTATCATCCTCAATAATAATAAGTTTTTTCTCTAGGTATTCTCTTTTCTAGACTTGAAAAATCATACTTGAAAAATCATGAAAGTGTTTTGATGGGAACTTCAGCCTCAAACGTGAATTATAGCAGGAGTCAGGAGTAAAACTCTCTTGTATTAGGAGTTTCATTATCAATTGATGTCCTAACTACCCTGTCCACGGCTATACCTAAAACCTAAACCCTTTTGAAACTTGGTTAGAGGATGTTTGAAAAGTAGGAAAGGTGGTAAAAAAGCTCTCTCAGTATAAGCTGTGAATAGATAGTAGACAGCACCGAGAGAGCAACATGAGTAAAGCATACCCCAGTAACCTGACCCTTGGCCAATATCAGTTCCTGAGTGACCTTATTCCAGAACCGAAAACGGGTGGTCGTCCGCGTGAAGTGGATATGTGGGAGGTGCTAAATGCGATTTTCTATATCCTGGTAGAAGGAGTCAGATGGAGAGCATTGCCAGGAGATTTTCCCGCTTGGCAGACAGTGTATACATATTTTCGCAACTGGCGTAAGGATGGAACATGGTTGCGTATCCATGACCGCTTACGAGAATGGACAAGGATTGAACTCCAACGGCATCAGTGTCCGTCGGAGGCAATTATCGACAGTCAGAGTGTAAAAAGTGCCGCAATGGTGAGTAAATCAGTAGGCTATGATGCAGGTAAAAAAATCAAGGGACGCAAGCGATTTATGACAGTCGATACCTTGGGTTTAGTCTTGCGCGTCTTGGTAACAGCAGCCAATGTGGGTGAGCGAGAAGGGGGGAAACAAGTTCTCAAAAGAGTCAAACAATCTCCACATCAGGCATCTCGTCTGACAACTATCTGGGTAGATGGTGGTTTTGACGGTGAGCCGTTTATGCAGTGGGTGATGGATTTTTTGCGGTGGATTGTGCAGGTAGTTCTACGTTCGCAACAGACTCAGGGCTTTACTCTACTCAAAAAACGTTGGGTAGTGGAGCGCACTTACGGTTGGTTAATGGGCTGTCGGCGATTAGTCAGAGATTATGAGTTATTGCCCGAAACCTCTGAGACTTTTATCTACCTTGCCATGATCCGGATCATGGTGCGGCGATTAGCATAAAATTTAACCCTTCAAAACTTTTCAAACACCCTCTTAATTTCATGCCTACCTAATCGCAATACTTTTGTATAAATAACCGCCTATTTTTGATGTTATTGGTGCGTAAAGCTGCTCAATTGTCAAACTTTCAAACTGCGATGATTTTCACATCTCAACCCGGACTAGAGCTAAAAACAATCGAATTAACTACATAATATAATATCTGACAGAAAATGCTTATGAGAATTTCGGCTGTTAGGTTTTTGCTAACTTCTCTGTGGTTGATAGTTGGTTTTTTAGCTGCGAATTTGAACAATACGAGTACGGTTTTAGCAGAAGCACCCCCAGAATTTTCTCAATTAGTTAATGGTAAACAGTTTACTGTCAATAAATCTGAGTTTGGTGTGAGAATAGTTGATGTTCAGGGTAAAGCCAATTTTTTTCCCACAACTAAAGTACCACTGAAAAAAGGTGATGCTTATGGTTGGCGAATTCAACTGCAAAATTACCGGGGTAAGGTAAAATGGCGGGAAGTTTTACGTTTACCAAAAACTCCAGAAACTTGGGCTACACAGGAGAAAGATGAGAATTTTTCTCTATCTGCGGATGGAAGGACAGCTACAACAACGCGCACGCAAACATCTACAAATGGTGTGATTGAAAATTTTTGGCAGATAGCTCCTGGTGATCCTCTTGGTAAACATAGAATAGAGGTCTATATTGATGACCATCTAATTGCCATTTTTGAATTTGAAACTGTAGAATTTTAGTGCCAGGAGTTAGGATTTAGGAGTCAGAAGTCAGAATTAAAATTGTTTCTGACTCCCTAGTGGAATGTCTGCAACTTCGCTTTTATTCTTCGTCTAATTCAACTTCTTCTTCTTCTTCTTCTCCATTTACTTTAGTAACAGAGTTAGCAGAAACCACAGCCCCTTTATCGAGCTTTTCCCGCACCTGCTCTTCAATTTTGGCCGCAAATTCAGATTTTTCTTCTAAATATTTGATAGCGTTGTCTCGACCTTGGGAAATGTTATCACCGTTGTAGCTATACCAAGCACCTTTACGGAGGAGAACTCCTGTTTCTTCTGCTAAGTCAACTAAGCAACCCAGGGTAGAAACTCCCTTCCCAAAGATAATGTCAAATTCGGCAATTCTAAAAGGTGGTGCTACTTTATTTTTTGCTACCTTCACTTTAACGCGATTACCAAATTCATCTGTGCCTTTTTTCAAGGTTTGAATTCTGCGAATATCTAACCGCACGGAAGCGTAAAATTTCAACGCATTACCGCCCGTTGTGGTTTCTGGGCTACCGTAGGTGACACCGATTTTTTGCCGCAATTGGTTAATAAAAATTACTGTGCAACCAGATTTACCAATATTACCTGTAATTTTGCGTAATGCTTGGCTCATCAACCGGGCTTGTAAACCAACGTGGATATCACCCATATCGCCTTCGATTTCGGCGCGGGGTACTAGGGCGGCTACGGAGTCAACTACAACTATATCAACGGCGGCAGAACGTACTAACTGATCAACTATTTCTAACCCTGCTTCACCCGTGTCTGGTTGGGAAACGAGTAAATTTTCAATATCTACACCTAATGCACCTGCGTAGGTGGGGTCTAGGGCGTGTTCTGCGTCAACAAAGGCAGCTATACCGCCATTTCTTTGTACTTCTGCGATCGCATGAAGTGCTACTGTGGTTTTACCAGAACTTTCTGGTCCATAAATTTCAATTACCCTTCCCTTGGGTAAACCACCACCCAAGGCTAAATCCAGAGTTAACGCACCTGTAGAAATAGTCTCTACACGCATCCGGGTAGCGTCACCCAAACGCATTATTGCCCCTTTACCAAAGCTGCGCTCAATCTGGTTGAGTACCATATTCAGTGCTTTTTGCTTTCCAGAAGTATCTGCTGTGTTGGTTGCCATTAGAGCCTCTAAATATAGGATTTAAGGAAGTTTGCGTTGGGAGCTTGATTAGAACAGATATACTATTTTAACCGGAAAATGTGCAATTGGTAAGGTGTGGGAAAAAAGTTTTATGGCAGGAGGCAGGAGGCAGGAGGCAGGAGGCAGGAGGCAGGAGGCAGGAGGCAGGATGCAGGAGGCAGAAGGCAGAAAATCATATTTTATTCTCCCCATCTCCCCATCTCCTCAGTCCCCAGTCCCCATCTCCCCATCTCCTCAGTCCCCAGTCAAGAGTCAAGAGTCCCCAATTTAATACTGTGGCACAGAAGGATCTACTTCCAAACTCCACGCATTAATGCCACCTTTGACGTTAGTTCCCACAATACCGGCTTCTTTGAGGATAGCCAGGGCTTTGGCAGAACGTCCACCCATTTTACAATGAGCAATTAAACGGTGTCCGTTGAGTATTTCTTTTACCTGAGCAACACCATCACCATTTTCAATATCTGGTAAAGGTACTAAGACAGAGCCAGGAATTTTGGCAATTTCATACTCGTGGGGGTTACGTACATCTAACAGGACAAAATCTTGCGCCCCACTATCAATTAATGCTTTTAATTCCGTAACGGTCATTTCTTGAATTTCCATCTGCTGTTTCGCTTCTTCTGCTTTTGCTTGGGGAATACCACAAAATTCTTCGTAGTCGATCAGTTGTTCAATAACTGGACGGATGGGATTAGGACGCAATTTCAACTCTCGGAATTTCATATCCAAAGCGTTGTAAAGCATCAAGCGCCCACTGAGAGTATTACCTTTACCAATAATAATTTTTACCGTTTCTGTGGCTTGGATCACGCCAATAATTCCCGGTAAAATTCCTAACACACCACCTTCTGCACAAGAGGGAACCATTCCTGGTGGTGGTGGTTCAGGATACAAGTCACGATAGTTAGGACCACCTTCGTAGTTAAATACGGTTGCTTGTCCTTCAAAACGGAAGATGGAACCGTAAACGTTAGGTTTGTTTAATAATACGCAAGCGTCGTTAACTAGATAGCGTGTGGGGAAGTTGTCAGTTCCATCAACGACGACATCATAAGGACGAATGATATCTAAAGCGTTTTCCGCACAGAGACGAGTTTCGTATAAGTCAACCTGACAATAGGGGTTAATTTCGTGAATGCGGTTTTTTGCGGATTCAATTTTGGGTTTACCTACCCAGGATGTACCGTGGATAACTTGACGTTGCAAGTTAGAAAAATCAACCACATCAAAGTCAACAATACCGATGCGGCCAATACCAGCGGCTGCTAAGTATAACAGCAATGGTGAACCGAGTCCACCAGTACCTATACATAATACACTGGCAGCTTTGAGGCGTTTTTGTCCTTCTAACCCGACTTCGGGCAAGATTAAATGACGGGAGTAGCGTTCGTAGTCGTCTTTCGTTAACTGGATTTCATCCAGATTAGGATTTAGCATAAGAGGAAGATGCAGAATCTCAGAGTATTAATACTAACTCAAAGTTGGTTCAGTTTATAGGTTCTATTTTTTGGGCTGGGGGAATTATATCACATTGGCGGCTGGGAAAGGGGCGATTGGCTATGGCTTACGCCACGCTACGCTATCGCCAGCGCCGTAGGCGATCGCACTTTTTGAGGTTGAATGATTTTAGCTCACGCAGAAGCGAAAAAGCGTAAAGAATAAAAAAGTTTTAATAAGTCTAAGTTAATTTTAATATCTCTGTGTTCTCTGTGCCTCTGTGGTTCGTTATTTCATACAAAAATTGTTTTTACCCAAATCAAATCATTAATAATACATTGTTTTTATCGTATAAATCCTGATTCAGACAACCTCTATTATTTCACCTTGAAACTGATGATTATCATCCAGAGAAAAACTATTTAATTCACCCGCTTTCCCCTGTGCAACTGATACAATAATATAAGAATATTCTGCCCAAGCATAGAGTCTATCACATTCTGAAGGAATAGCAGGATAATCAGGATGGGAATGAAAAATACCAATAATATTTAAATTGCGATTTCTCGCTTCTTTCTGTATTTGTAACATAAATTGAGGAGCGATCGCATATCTTCTTCTGGTACTATATGATTCTTTGTCCTCTGTAAAATTAGCCTCCTCCGTATTCCACACATTTTCTGCTGGTATTACTTCTACAACAGTTTTTACCCCATTACTGAGATAACCCAGTATTAACCCACAACATTCATCAGGGTAGGTGTTTTCAGCATGAATGTTGATAATTTGCAAGTGTTCTGGGTAGATTTTTAGATGATTCATAGAAATTGAACTAAAACGCAAATATATCCATTAATTGCACAATTCTGAAAATAGTATCAATACTGCTACACAAAAATTTTTCTCTTTCGCAAGTTAGAGCAAATAAACTACTCAAAAGATAGAAGAAAATAAAATATAAATCTTATAAATTACAAATAAACATAAAGAGGTAATCAAGGCTAATTTTTGTCATTACCATATTAATCCAATACTGTTCGGTTAAGGATTTTTGTAGGTTGGGTTGAACAAAGTGAAACCCAACAAACCCTTGTAAACGTTGGGTTTCGTTCCATTGCTTCGCAACGCTAACGCGAACAACCCAACCTACGTGATTTCGTTGTTTTGAGTTTAACCGAAAAGTATTGCATATTAATCTCTATGTTCAGTTTGGTTGATTAGTTTTGTTTAGGGAGTTTTTTGATGTTTAATAAATCTGATTTTAACCATTTTAAATTCATTCCAAACCTGAATAAAATTCCAGTCATCATTGCTTTAGGAGCGATGGTGATAATGCTTCCAGCTTGTGAATTTGAAGACAGGAGAGAAGCCTTTGAACCTGTACCACCAGCAGATGTTGTTACTGAGACAGTTACAGATCAAACAGATCAACTTATTGGAAAAACAGTCACAATTAGAAGTCAACCTATTAGGAAAATTAGCCCTTCAGCTTTTACAATCATAGATGAGGATATGTTTGGTCCACAAAATATCCTCGTTATTAATGCCACAGGTGAACCTTTTCAGTTACCTGAAACAGCGAATACAGAAGTTCAAGTTACAGGACCAGTGCAAAGATTTAATCTAGCAGAGATTAATAGAAATTACAATTTAAATTTGCAGCCAAACTTGTATCAAGAATATGAAAATCAACCTGTGATTATTGCCAAATCTTCAGCACTATCACCCACACCAGGAGAACTCACTACCAACCCCAGCGCCTACTATGATAAAACATTAGCAGTCAAAGGCGAAATTAAAGACATACAAAGTCCAGTTGTATTCACATTGCATGAAGAGAAGTTACTAGGAACAACAGGCTTATTAGTATTACAAACTAAATCCGAACCAAGAGTCAATCAAGGAGATAAGGTAGTTGTAACAGGTGTATTGCGTCCATTTGTGGTAGCTGATTTGCAAAGAGATTATAATCTCACCTGGGATTTGAATTTACAAAGAAAGCTAGAAGCTGAATATCGCAATAAACCCGTGTTTGTGGCTACAGATGTTTACCTCAAAGCAGCTCGTTAGTAAAGTTAAATGCTGGGGTTTTTTAGGAAATAAAATTGACTCTACCAGTGTTAATATCATAAAAAGCACCAACAATTGTTAATCTACCTGCGCTGATTAATTTAGATAAAACTGATGAATTTCTTTGCAATTTTTCACTTTGAAATTGAATGTTTCTAATGACAGCATTTTCATCATCATTCGTGTCACTTGTTCTCTGTTGGTTTTGATTTAAAGTCGGTTTAATGCCATCAACAACAGTACCAATGTTTCCTGGAACTGGTTCATTTTTTATAGCTGCTGCAACTGCACCACAGTTTTTATGACCCAAAACTACTATTAGTTGTGTTCCTAAAATAGCAGCAGAATATTCTAAACTACCAATAACTTCATCACTAGCAATATTACCAGCTATACGCACAACAAATAAATCACCAAGTCCTTGATCAAAAACCATTTCTGGTGGTACACGAGAATCTGCACATCCTAATATTGCTGCATAGGGATATTGGGTTTGAGAAACTGATTGTAAACGTCTTTTTGATTGGTTAGGATATCTACGATTTTGATTAACAAATCTTCTATTTCCTTCTATTAATCTTCTTTGAGCTTCATTTGCACTGACTGGGTTAGGATTAGGATTAGTTTCAGGAATTGTAATTTCTGGTCGGTTGGTAATTATGCCATTACAAGCAGTAATACCACCAATACTTAAGGTAGTAAAACCTGCGATTTTTAAGAAGTTACGACGACCTATAAAACCGTTAATTCTACTCATAAGTCTACCTGAAAACTTCTAAATGGTTGCCAAGAAGATATCAGATTTGACAATGAGGTGAGAGTACCTAATTACACGGTTTAAGGGTTATTTAATCTTTTGCTTAAATACCAAACAATATATTGACAGTATGGACTATAATTCTTGCATTCTTCTTTGCAAATTTGCGTGAGAAAAAATATCTTTAATGTCTTTTTCCTGCACCCAAATATAATTCTCCCACCTTGGGATCATTTAACAATTCCAATCCCGGACCAGTTATAGCATCCCTTCCTGATTCTAATACACAACCACGATGTGCCATTTCCAAAGCTTTTCTCGCATTTTGTTCTACTAAAACAATAGCAGTACCTGATTGATTAATTTGTTTAATTTGTTCAAATACTTGTGTCACCAAAATGGGAGATAAAGCCGCAGAAGGCTCATCTAAAAGTAGTAGACTGGGTTCTAACATCAAAGCTTTTCCCATTGCTAACATTTGTCTTTCACCACCTGATAAAGTTCCTGCACGTTGACGACGGCGATCGCTCAATCTCGGAAACATTGCAAATATCTGATCTTTCAATGGTTTCAAGGGAACATTCCGCACAAAAGCTCCCATTTCTAAATTTTCTTCTATTGTTAAAGATGGAAAAACATTAGCGATTTGGGGAACATAACACATTCCCTTTTTCACAATTTGATCTGATTTTAACCCATTAATTTTTTCCCCTTTAAAAGTAATAGTACCTGTATGGGGTGTCAACAATCCAAAAATTGTTTTTGCTAAAGTAGATTTACCAGCACCGTTAGGACCAATTACAGTTACTAATTCTCCTGGTTCAACCCGAAAATTAATACCTTGCAAGATATCTACATCTTTAATATATCCAGCATGGACATTTTCAACTTCTAATAAATAGTTATTAGTCATTAGTTATTAGTTATTAGCAATAGGGAACAGGGAACAGGGAACAGGGAACAGGAAATAGGGAACAGGGAACAGGGAACCTGTAATTACTCATTGGTAACAATAATCTTCTGTCACCTGTCACCTGTCACCAATCACCAATCCCCTAATCTGCTATTTTTTGCAATTCAGGGCGTTCTTCTGGCAAAATAGCCCCTTCTACTGGGCAAACTTGTAAACAGATGCCACAGTCGATACAGGTAGCAAAATCTATCCAGAACCAATCTGTACCTTTGACGTTTTTGCCTGGTCCTTCATGAATGCAAGCTACAGGACAAGCACTTACGCAGTCAGCAACGCCTTCACAAACGTCAGTTACTATTGTGTGTGGCATTTTTCATTCCCCTCTCTTGATTGAATCAGCAGTTTCTAGCTTAACAATTTGTAATATTAGCCTGTCAACGGACTGCTTCAATAGTGGGTGTACCATCGGAGTTAATCCAAGCGATTTGGGCAATAGAGCGATCGCGTGCATAGTTCCGAATCGCTTCTGCATCCCTTCCACCTAAATCCATTTCTACCCGCACTAAATGAGTAGATTCACGTAATTTTTGCGCGTAAGCAAAGGCAGGAGCATCAGCATTTTTGTTTTCCGGTACTACTAACCAGTTACTTGCGGGGATATTTTGCGGTAATTGCTGAGTCGATGCCAAAACTTGGTATAAATCATCAATACTCAATTCAAAGCCAATGCCAGGAATATTTTCCCCTTGGGGATGATATAGCCCTAAAAGTTGGTCATAACGACCACCGCGCCCTAAAACCTGTGCTTGACCATCAATATCACTGACTACTTCAAACACAATACCTGTATAGTAGTCAATGGTTTGAATTAAACTCAGGTCCAGAATTAAAGAAAACTTACCTTCTGATTCTAGTAATTCTACCAGAGATTTCAGGTGATTTACCGCCGCTTGTTGGTCTGCATCCAAATTTAAACTGCTGACTTTTTGCAACACATCGGCACTATTGCCACGCAAATCTAACATGATTCTAGCGCGTTGGTGCAGTTCTTCACTTAAAGCCAAAGTATCGAGAGTTACACGATCCAAATTAGCGATCGCATTTCTCACCTGACTTCTGATATGAGCGGGAAAAGCATCAAGCAGAGATTTAGTAATTCCCGCTTCACCTAAAATCAGATGCCATCCGCGCAAATCCAAAGCTTCTAAACAGTTAGCCACCAACAACAGCACTTCTGCATTTGCCAGTAAACCACTCGATCCGAGCAACTCCACCCCAGCTTGATAATACTCTTGCTGACGATTATGACGCTTTTCCCAGTTGCGGCGAAATACATTAGCATTGTAATACAACCGTTGGGGATATGCCGTTTCCGCCATGCGAGTAACTACAGTCCGAGCAATGGAAGCTGTGAGTTCTGGACGTAAACCCAATTCTTCATCTTGCCCATTTTGCAATTGTATTACCTTATGGCGCTGAATCGCTTCCCCAGCCATCAGCGTATCCATCCGTTCCAAAGTTGAGGTAATAATCCTGTGATAACCCCAACGGTGAAAAACTTGTTGTAACCTATCTTCAATCCAGCGTTTTTGAGCCACATCTAAGGGTAATAAGTCCCTAGCTCCCGCTGCTGGTTGATACACCATTATTTTTTCTTCCCACCAAACAAACCACCAAACAAACCACCACTTCCAGACTTATCTGGTTGCGTATCTCCATTATCAGCAGATTTCTTCACCTGATGAGTACCGGATTGATTCCCTAAAACTTTATCAACTTTAGGTTTCCATTCCAAAGCCAATTTCTCATTGGGATCTAATTTCAGTGCATTGTCAAAGTGAATTTTAGCCATTTTTAGCTGATTTTGCCGTAAATATACGATTGCCATCAAGCTATGGCAGCGACTATTTTTCGGCTCCAGCTTCAAGGCATCCTGTAATTCTACTTTGGCCTGGGCAAATTGGTTATTTTCAATCAAAGTTTGAGCGCGACGTTGGTACTGTTCCACCACGGAGTCTTCTTTTGGTGGTGGCGGTGTTCTAGAATTAACAGAGGTTTTAACAGCTTGGGGCGTGGTCATTAACCGCCCTGCACGCCGCATCAAGTAAACTAAATTCAATTCGCTAATTTGGGCAATGAATTGGGGTGTTTGCAGCAACTCATCAAATTGGATTTCAGCAATTTTAGCTAATTCTTTTGTGTACAATAAATCAACATTGGTTGCGATCGCTAATTGCTTGGACACCTCAGTTGTGAGTACCAACTCCACTGACTCTTGTGCTAGACGCTTGCCTATTTGCGACAAAACCAGGATATATTCAGCACGATTACGTTCTACAGATAGTTTTTCATAAGCAGGATTAACCAGCTTAGATAATAATTCAGTGGCAATATCTTTTTCATGACTGTTGATCACAGCAGAGCTATCTGGGTGCAAGCGACGGGCAATTTTGAGATAACGTTTGCGGACTTCGCCAGCACTCGCGTCAACAGGAACACACAAAACTGCGTGATGATCTATAAAATCATATTTGAATAAGCCGCCATCTATTTTGATAGACATATACAAGTGTTGCACCCAAGCAGCAATTTTTTATAGTTTACCCTGTCAGTAATATGGAGATAACAGTTATTAGCAATTTTCCTGATGTCACCAAGCTGACAAAGGCGGAACTCCCATGAGTTCTTGACTGAGAACGTGATGAATATAACCATTAGTAGCCAGGATTCTACCGGAATCAATTTGTAAATCACCACGATCATAAGCCGTGACTTTACCACCCGCTTCCTGCACCAAGATTATACCAGCAGCCACATCCCAAGGTGCAATACCTCTTTCCCAATAGCCATCGACACGGCCACAGGCAACATAAGCTAAATCTAAAGCAGCAGAACCGCCTCGCCTCACACCTTGGGTAAGATGGGTAAGATGACAAAATTCTGCATAATTATTATCAGTAGTTTCCCGGCGGTCATAAGCAAAACCAGATGTTAATAAGCTTTTACTCAATTCAGAAGTTTGAGACACTTTCATAGGTCGGCGGTTGCGTGTTGCACCTAAACCAGCAGCAGCCCGGAATAGTTCATTATGGAAAGGGTCATAAATTACACCAACTTGTGGTACACCCTGAATCAATAACCCAATGGAAACAGCAAAACAGGGATATTGATGGGCGTAGTTAGTTGTACCATCCAAAGGATCAATTGCCCATAGATATTCACTGGCTTGATTTCCCAGTTTACCTGACTCTTCTGCCAGAATAGAATGTTGGGGAAAATGACGGTTGATGATTTCCAAAATCACCTTTTCCGAAGCCTTATCAGCTGCGGTAACTAAATCACCAGGTCTTCCTTTTTCGGTAATCGCATCTTCTACTTTACCTAAATAATCTTGCAAAATTACACCAGCAGCCAAAGCCGCTTCAGTAGCTATATCGAGAAAAATTTGTAAGTTAGTCATTGGTAAGGAGTCAGGAGTCAGGAGTTATACTTCGCAAGGTCATAATTTGAGCTTTTGCTTAAAGAGAATATAGAGGATATATGGATGTAAAAACGCAAGTTATGAATTTTTCAAGTATAACAGAGCCTAGTGCGGCGTATAAAACGCAAAATTATTCTTCCCAGACATCTTGACGGAATACATTGCATTATCAGCATTGTTCAATAGGTCTTCAGGAGTTATAGCGTGATCAGGAAATATGGAAATGCCGATACTTGAACCAATATGGATAAGATCCTCGTTATAGCAAATCGGTTGAGCGATCACGTCAACCAATTTTCGAGCGATGATTGCGACATCATCGTTCTTAACATCATGAACAATGACAAGAAATTCGTCACCGCCCAAACGTGACACAGTATCTTCTTGTCGAAGGCAATGAAGCAGACGTTCAGATACTGCCTTGAGTACATAGTCGCCAGCGTCATGTCCAAATGTATCATTAGCCACTTTGAATCCATCTAAATCGATAAATAGGATAGCTGTCTTCGCCCCGCATCGCGCCATGTGAGTGCTGATCATTCTCAACCGGTCAATTGCCAAGCGACGGTTTGGTAATCCTGTTAGAGAATCATAATTTGCCATATATTCAGTTTGAGCATTGAGTTGAGTCAGCTCTTGGTTTTTTTCCTTGATTGTAGTGATAAAGTTCTCAAGGAGTAGGCCAATAGCTTTGTGATAGGCAATTTCCAAATCAATCTTGACTTGAAGTCCCTTGTTGCGCCAGATAAGAGTTTCAATTTCTGCTGGACTCAATTTGGTGGTATGTCCAAGTTGAAGGCTGTTGACTCGGTCATCCAAGTTTTGGCTAATGGCTTTGGATTTTAAGCGGAATCTGACAGTCAGCGTGGTATTGTTGAATAATGGATTGGGTTTATACTGCTCATTGGTTGCCTCGATATCTACATATTCCATATCATCGAATAGCACGCAGCCACCATAAAAGACTCCCCTTACAAAATCAGGAGGTAGTGGCGTGATATTCTCATAAACCGCGATGCCTGCATCTTTATCAATCGACTGAAGAATGCACCAGCCAATTTCATCTTTTCCTCCTCCACGTACTACGGAGTTATATCCACCACTCTCTTGGTTAACATAAAGCCAATCCATTCCAGAGTGAATCATAGTTTTCCCCAGTCCATTTTCGTACCATATTCGCAAAAAATTGACGCCCGCATAGAATAATATGATTGCAGAGTAATCAAGAGTCTGTTGGATACGATGCAGGATATCAATCAGCATAGAATACGGATACCACTGATCTGGACTAAGTTCGTCGATTTGTAATTCTTGTGGAAGAATGTTCATGTTAGAGAATGATGCAATAAGACCAAGCAAAAATGAGCCAGAAACCTCACCTTTTGCTGCCTCATGATTATCAGTGCGTTTTATCATAGTGTGATTTTTGGCGTTGCTGATATATACTTCCCAAAGTCACAATTTGAGCTTTTGCTTAAAGATAATTTTATGGATATCAAAACGCAGATTATCACCTTCTCACGTATAGGAGTCAGGAGTCAGGAGTGAAGTGAATATCTTCCCCCTGTTCCCTGTTCCCTGTCACCTGTTCATCCGACGAAATTCACCAGGAGTCTGACGCATGGGTTTTTCTGGGTTCCAGATGCCTTGTCCCATGAGTCTAGCCCAATGCTGGGCATTTTCTAAGCGGTCGTCGTATTTGTGATTAGGCGATCGCCCTACAAATAAAGCATACCCTTGTTTGAGGACTTGTTCATTCAAAAACATCTGATTTTTCCAAACATAAGCCAAAGTCCGTCCAAATTTGTCTTTGTTTTCCAAGTCAAACTCTAACTTGACAGATTTTTCCTCATCACCAATCAACTTTTCTATCAATGCTTTACCATCTTCTCCCCAAGGACGCTGACGCAAATCAGGTGCATCTAAACCAATTAAGCGGACTTGGGAAATTAAATTTGGTTGTTCACCTATCCCCAGCACTTCCAAAGTTTGTCCGCTGACAACCCGCGCTACTTTCACCTCAGCAGTGATATTTACCGGCTGATTTTTGGCTTGGCAACTGACCAACAACAACAAACAGGTTAAAATTGTCATTTTTTGCGCCAAGATGCCCAGAGCGGGTACTAAAGCGGCGATTTTACCCTGTAAGTATCTGCACCCTGGTACAATTTTCATTTTTGTCCTCTAATCTTCATCTAAGGGTAAACCCGCTTTGATTTTGCCCTTACCAAAAAAGCGCCCAAATTGAAGTTCATATACTTCATCTTCGTCCTGTGTTTCTACTTCTAAGTCAGAACGTGCATAACTCACACACAACAAAGCGTAACCTTGACGGCGTAAATCTGGGGATAGTCCAATGGCTTCCGGTTGGTAAATTTCTCCTGACAGCACCCTAACAGCGCAGGTTGTACAAGCACCATTTCGGCAAGAAAAAGGCATTTCTATGCCATTATGCTCGGCTGTGTGCAGGATATAACGGTCTTCTGGTACTTGCAGGGTGTGTGATACGCCTGTTTGGCGGTTGTGAACTCTGATTGTGTGGGTCTGAACCATCTTGATTTTTGCTTGGGAATTTGGGATTTTTATTCATTGTAAAAATATCTTGTGAAATATTTGCATTTTTTGGGTTTTTGTTTTATTATTGAAATTCATGGCACCTGGAGAGGTGGCCGAGTGGTTGAAGGCGCAGACCTGGAAAGTCTGTTATGCAGAAATGTATACGAGGGTTCGAATCCCTCCCTCTCCGTTTATAAAGCAAATTTGAATATTTAAGTTGACCCAGATTGGTAAAAGCCGTCTGGGTTAATTTTTTATTGGGTAAAATGTGATCCGAAAATAAACGCTAAAATTGACCTTTCGCTCTAAAAAGTGGCGAAAATTACCTTATTAACGTAATTTATCAGGCTGCTATGTGGTACATTTATGAAATATTTGAAATAACAGCCTGGTACTATGTCGGACACATCCAATTTTCAAATTACCATTGCTTTCACTGATACAGACTTAGACAACGAAGACAAAAATCAGGAAGTGCAGAAGCTACTGAGTCAAATGCAGAAGCTAGATGAAATAGAAGACGTTAACCGCGTTCTTGACCCCAACCCCCCGGAGGGAAACAAAGCTGGAGGAGGTTTTTTACCCGGACTACTAACAGCACAAGTTAACCCAGCCAACTTTTTGAAATTATTTGGATTTTTGGCAGAACGTTTGGGTAACAAACCGATTAAACTCAATGTTAAAGCCCCAGATGGTCGGGAAATAAACGTCGAAGCCAGCAGTAAAGAAGAATTTGAATTTGCTTGGCAAAAAGCACAAGATTTTATTAATAACAAATAAGGCTGGACAATGGCGAGAATTGCACTATTGATAGGAGTAAGTGAATATGAACCAGGCTTAAATCGACTGGCTGGGGCTGTAAAAGATGTGGACGCAATGCGGCGAGTTTTACAGCATCCAGAAATGGGTGGTTTTGCTGAGAGTGAAATTATAGTCATGCAAAATCCCCAACGACAGGATATGGAAAATGCTATTGAAAAGCTTTTTGCTAACCGTCAGAAAGATGATTTATTGTTGCTTTATTTCTCCGGTCATGGAATTACAGATGATAGTGGGAGGTTATATCTAACTAATAGCCAAACTCACAAATATGACAATGGTAATTTAGTTATAACTAGTGCTACTTCTGCCAGTTTAATACATCAATTTATGGACAATGGGCATTGTAAGTCTAAACGACAGGTGATTATTCTTGACTGTTGTTATAGCGGAGCTTTTGCGGAAGGGATGAAAGTAAAAGATGGTGGTAGTGTAGATATTAATAAGCAATTAGGAGGAAAAGGTAGGGCAGTTTTGACTTCTTCCTCTTGTGGCGAATATTCTTTTGAACAAAGAGGAGAAGAATTATCAGTTTATACCCGTTACATTGTTGAAGGTATTGAAACTGGTGCGGCTGATACTGACAACGATGGTATGATTTCTGTGGACGAATTACATGAATATGCCTTCAAAAAAGTGCAGGAAGCAGCACCAGCAATGAGTCCAAAAATTTATGCTGTGGAAGAAGGTTATAAAATTAAGGTAGCAAATGCACCTGTTGGTAATCCCAAATTAAAATATCGCAAGGAAGTAGAAAAATATTTACGAGATGGTAAAATTTCAACTATTGGTAATCGAATTTTAAAACGTTATCAAAATGAATTGGGTTTATCAGATGATGAAGTTAAGGAAATACAGGATGAAGTTTTAGAACCTATTCGTAGATATCAAGCTAATTTGAAAGAGTATGAAGAAGCTTTGCGAGAAGCTTTGGAAGATGAAACAAGTCTTAGCCAAGAGACACAAAATGAGTTAAAACACTTTCAGCAAGTTTTACAACTTAGAGATGAGGATGTAGAACCTATTCACGATAGGTTAATTTTGTCTTCAAATCATCCCTCAGAACAAACAATCATTGCACCTCCTCAAACTACTCAACCTTTAGAACTGCTTAACTCATATCTTGGTTCTCAACCAAACATTTCAGCAGTTGAGGCTGGAGAGATTATTAAGTCAGGTCAAAATATACAAGCTCCTACTCAAACAGATGACCTGTCATCAGAAAGAGGCATAGACTACACCACACTGCGCGACTTACTAGCAGCACAAAAATGGCAGGAAGCAGATACAGAAACCTACGAAGTAATGATTAAAGCTGTAGGTAAAAAGTCTGGGGACTGGTTTACAAGTGATGAATTATTAAATTTCCCATGTAAAGACCTCCGCACAATTGACCAATTGTGGGTAAAATACAGTAATGGACGATTTGGGTTTAGCGTCCAAAAGGAAATTTACTTGAGTGTTGGTGGTAAGCCTGATGGCGAGTATGACTCAGTTGCCTGGGTTAGATTTGCTAAAAAAGTAGGATGGAAAAACGAAGAAGATAAATGGATAGAAAAGGTAAAATTTTATACCTCAGCCCCGAAAGGACACTTACCTGTAAGTTTGGATTGGAGATTAAGTTGGATAGAGGATGAATGGGAAGGATTAGAAGGATTGAGTTGGGAGTTATGGGAAGTATGGATGAGTTGGGTGGTTGGTTTCTCTTCTCTCGCATCGAGACTTGTAAACTGTAACATCTAAGGCTTTCAGAAATCTGTAAATATTTATTACAACCTACTTTCCCACGGAAGAATCAACATTTGCGAATTTCGTTACCTGGCACGGCGGGGTTATCTCCTGCACCTCCGTACTTTCTGTTACCCTCTGCTTATCCCAAGGTAAACTCATCTGTCCTGGTGACTTCTTGCTTTTACCGCTTTTCTTCATCGACGGTAAAAACCGACTTCCCCAATAGTTTCTTTTTTCTGGTTTGGCCTTTGGTTTATACTTCTTGCAAAACCGCCGATATTTAGCTGCACATTCTTCCAGAGTCCTCCCCAATTGCAAAAATGCCGGATGCCATTGAGTGATACCATCATTACTCAAGCGGTCATGAGTACCATAATTACTAAAATCATAAAAAAAGCCTTGTTGTATTCCTGCTGCTTTCGGGTTAGCGTGGATATAGCGTAAAGTATTTAAGGCACGACGATAATCTGTATTTTCAAACCCTGTACTGTGGTATCGCTTTTCCCAAAAATGACCTGTACGGTTCAGCATCCGATTAAAACACATAGCAGTGTACCAGTTTAACCAGTGCATAACTTTTGGTAATTCTTCTGGCTGTTTTGGTTCTAGGAGATAATGAACATGATTACTCATAATGCACAGTGCATAGAGTTTAAAACCATACTTTTGTTGTGCTTTTTTAATCGCATAAAGAAAAACTTCACGACATTCTAACCGTGTAAGTCGAAATTCGCGGTTATTGCAACGGGTAGTGATGTGATAACAGAAACCTGGTTGAAAATTGCGTTTTGGACGAGACATGGAGATAACAATTTTAGGCAAATAATTCACCACCAGCAGACCGGGGTATGATATGCTCAAATTCAAAAGTTGTAACTGTTAAATATTCAGCAGTACGACAGTAAGCACAACAATCTGAAAAACAATGACGAATTTTTGTTTGTAATTCAACAGAAATATAAACACTCACGCTACTCTAGATTTGTTTTGAAGTTGGTTTAATGTATATCTTGCTCTAGTTTTAAGAATATTCAATTGATCAATCTGTGCTATTAATCTTTCTAAAGTTTCACTTTCTTCATTTGACAATTGATTCTCAGAATTTTTCATTAATAACTCATCTAATCGAATCTGACTTTTAAGAGACAAAGAAGTTTCTGCTAAAGCTTGCAACTCATCCAAACTTAAACCAATCAATAATTCAGTATCTGCTGATAAATTGGTTAGCTGTTGGTAAGTTTCCAGATTTAACAATACACCAACTTTTTCTCCCTGGGTATTAGTTATATACTGCACTGATTCAGACATGGTTTGGCTGTTGTATGATTAGTTGTATTGTAACTTTTTATAAAAATAAAATTTTATAAGATGTAACAAATATTTATAATCAAAATATCTAGGAAAACTATCTAAAAATATGAGTAACCAAATCACAATTACTCTACCAGATGACGTTTACCAAAAAGCTGAACACTTCGCACGTTTAGCAAACCGTGATTTAGCCAGCGTCTTAATTGAGACTATCCAATTATCCATCCCACCTGTTAGCCAAGAAGCAGCAACCCTTGAACCTGTATCAACACTTTCTGAGCAGCAAGTTTTAGCTTTGACAGAATTACAAATGAAATCTGAAGAAGATAGCCGTTTGAGTGAATTGCTAGACAGACAACAAGCTGGTATTCTCACAGATTTAGAACATTCTGAATTACAAGCACTCATGCAAATTTACCAAGAAGGTTTATTGCGAAAAGCTACTGCATTGAGTGAAGCTGTAAAACGTGGGTTAATTAAAAAGTTAGATGAGTGAGTTCTAGGAGAGAAAAAATGAGCGTTTCAATTGAGCGTATTTTAAGTGAAATTGATCAATTGACTCTAGTAGAACAGATGCAAGTATTAGAGCATTTGGTGAAGCAGATGAAGCAATCTGTAGAAGCTGTAGCGGTAACTCCAAAGCCTAAGTATGGAGGCAGCCTTAATGAAGCTAAGTGATGCTTTTGCAGAGGTAGCAAAGGGGATATCAGCTATACCGAAATTCTCAATGATCGTAAAATCGGCTAAAATGGCAAAATGTCATGAAAAACCGATTATCCAAATATAACTATAATTTTACCCAGTCATCCCCATTCTGAACACTAACGCACCAAGTGAAATGTTGTAGCGGGGGAAAATCAAGTTAAAAATAAGTAGGTTAAAGAAACGGGGAAACTAACGTGAGTTCTGGATTTGATTACGATTTAGTGATTATTGGCGCGGGTGTAGGTGGTCATGGCGCAGCCCTACACGCTGTCAATTATGGTCTGAAAACAGCGATTATTGAAGCAGCAGACATGGGGGGAACCTGTGTTAACCGAGGTTGTATTCCCTCTAAGGCGCTTTTAGCTGCTTCCGGAAGGGTGCGGGAGTTACGCAACGCTCACCACCTGAAATCTTTGGGAATTCAAATTGGTAATGTAGAATTTGATCGGCAAGCGATCGCAAATCATGCTGATAATCTTGTTTCTAAAATTCAAGGTGACTTAACCAACAGTCTCAAACGGTTGGGAGTCGATATTATCCGGGGTTGGGGAAAAGTCGCTGGTTCACAAAAAGTCACCGTCTCTACAGATAGCGGTGAAAAAACCATCACAGCCCAAAATATCATTCTTTCCCCCGGTTCTGTTCCCTTCGTTCCTCCCGGAATTGAAGTAGATGGCAAAACAGTATTTACCAGCGACCAAGGGGTAAAATTAGAATCTCTACCCCAGTGGATAGCAATTATTGGTAGTGGTTACATCGGTTTGGAATTTTCTGATATTTACACTGCTTTGGGTTGTGAAGTCACAATGATTGAAGCCCTAGATGTGTTAATGCCAGGATTTGACCGTGATATTGCTAAACTGGCAGAACGGGTTTTAATTACTCCCCGCGATATTGAAACCAAAGTGGGAATATACGCAAAGAAAATCATTCCTGGTTCTCCAGTGGTGATTGAATTAGCAGATTTCCAAACTAAAGAAGATTTAGAAGTGTTGGAAGTTGATGCTTGTTTAGTAGCTACAGGTCGCATCCCCGCTACTAAAAATCTGGGTTTAGATTCTGTGGGTGTGGAACTGGATAAACGGAATTTCATCCCTGTTAACGATGGAATGGCCGTACTTTCAGCAGGTGAAGTAGTCCCCCATCTGTATGCAATTGGTGATGCTAACGGGAAAATGATGTTAGCTCACGCGGCTTCGGCTCAAGGTATCATTGCGGTAGAAAATATCCTGGGTAAAAACAAAAAAGTAGACTATCGCAGTATTCCCGCAGCAGCTTTTACCCACCCCGAAGTTAGTTATGTGGGTTTAACAGAACCAGCTGCTCAAGAATTGGGTTTAGCTGAAGGCTTTGAAATTGGAACAAGTAAGAGTTACTTCAAAGGCAATTCTAAAGCTTTAGCAGAAAATGAAGCTGATGGTATCGCTAAAGTGATTTATCGTAAAGATACAGGTGAAGTCTTAGGTGTGCATATTTTCGGTTTACACGCTTCTGATTTGATTCATGAAGCATCCGCCGCAGTTGCTAACCGTCAATCTGTAAAAGACCTCGCTTATTTAGTTCACGCCCATCCTACACTATCAGAAGTGTTAGATGAAGCCTATAAACGAGCGATCGCAAGTTAGGTGATTGGTGATTGGTGATTGGTGATTGGTGATTGGGAATCATAAAAATTGATTACCCAGTCCCTATCTTCCCAGTTCCCAGTCCCTATCTTCCCAGTCCCTATCTTCCCAGTCCCCAGTCCCCAGTCCCCATTCCCCATTCCCCATTCCCCAGTCCCCAAAATGCAAATCCGTCGTCGTTCACCTAGTCCCGCTATTGATGTATCTATTATTCGCTACCAAGCAGTTTTAGATGATGCAGCGCCAAATCATATTTTAGAAGAAATTGTTTGGCAAAAAGAAATAGAAGTTGAGCAAATGCGGGAAAAGCTGCCTTTGCCAGAATTGCAGAAAAAAGCTCTCACAGCACCGCCAACCCGTGATTTTATCGCTGCATTACGTCAAGGTAAAACCAAACCCGCCCTAATTGCAGAAGTTAAAAAAGCTTCTCCTAGTAAGGGAGTTTTACGGGCAGATTTTGACCCTGTAGAAATTGCTAAAGCCTATCAAGACGGTGGTGCTAGTTGTCTTTCAGTTCTCACAGATACAAAGTTTTTTCAAGGTAGTTTTGAAAACTTATCTCTAGTACGTGCTGCCGTAGATTTGCCATTGTTATGTAAGGAATTTATCATTTATCCTTATCAAATGTATTTGGCGCGAATTAATGGTGCAGATGCGGTTTTATTGATAGCGGCAATTCTCAGTGATCAAGATTTACAATACTTTGTCAAAATTGCTAATAAGCTAAATATGGCTGCTTTGATAGAAGTCCATAGTTTAGAAGAACTTGACAGAGTTTTATCCTTAGATGGTGTTTCTTTAGTTGGTATAAATAATCGCAACTTAGCAGATTTTTCCGTTGACTTACAAACTACCTGTCAATTACTCAAAGACAGAGGTAGTCAATTACAAGCTAAAAATATTCTGGTAGTGAGTGAATCAGGAATTCATCACCCAGAGGATTTAAGTGTAGTAGAAACAGCCGGCGCAACAGCTGTACTCATTGGTGAGTCTTTGGTAAAACAACCAGATCCGAAATTAGCAATTACTAATCTTTTTGGTAAATAGGACTGGGGACTGGGGACTAGGGACTGGGGACTGGGGACTGGGGAATCAATTTTATTTTTCCCAATTACCAATGCCCAATGCCCAATGCCCAAATCTTTTTTATTATGTAACAATTTATTGAACAAGATAATCAGATAAAATCTCGCATTGGCAATCTTATATGAATTTCATGGAGCAACTTCCTTTACCAGCGCCTATCCACTATGAACTTATACTGCAACTGTTAGAAAAGCAAACAATGAGTGCTGTAAATAATAACCAGAACTTACGGCACGAAGTCAGTCAGCTAATTATTACCCTGCGAAAAGCTGCCGCACAACAAAAGCGATTAGAGGAAATTTGTCAAGCTTCTTCTTTCGCTGTAGACCATCGGTGGTCCATCAATCATCAGAGCGGAAAAACTGTTACTTCTGATTGATACCTAGAGCAGATGTCACGCTCTGTTGGTACTATAATCTGATGAAATTGGTAAATGAATATCTACAATTTGCCATTGGATTTAACCATCCTCACACAATTTTGACTCTTATTGGATTTTTAGGATAGAGATAATGGACAATAAGTTAATGTTGATGATTCCTGGACCTACACCAGTTCCAGAAGCGGCCTTGCTGGCATTGGCCAAACACCCCATCGGACACCGTTCAGGTGAATTTAGCAGTATGATGGGGGAGGTGACAGAAAACCTGAAATGGCTGCACCAAACCCAAAGTGATGTGCTAATGCTGAATGTTAGCGGTACTGGTGCGGTAGAAGCAGGGATAATTAATTTTCTTTCCCCAGGCGATCGCATTTTAGTGGGTAATAATGGTAAATTCGGTGAACGTTGGGTAGAAGTCGGTCAAGCTTTTGGTTTAAATGTGGAAGCTGTCACCGCAGAATGGGGACAACCTTTGGACCCTGCTAAATTTGGGGAAATATTACAAGCTGACACCAACAAAGAAATTAAAGCTGTCGTTATCACCCACAGCGAAACTTCCACAGGTGTAATTAATGATTTGGTAGCTATTAACAGTCATGTAAAAGCACATGGACAGGCTTTAATTATTGTTGATGCTGTCACCAGCTTGGGTGCTTATAATGTTGCTGTCGATGCTTTGGGTTTGGATGTCGTTGCGTCCGGTTCTCAAAAAGGCTACATGATACCCCCCGGTTTAGGGTTTGTGTCTGTGAGTCCTAAAGCTTGGGAAGCTTACAAAACTGCGAAATTACCAAAATATTATTTAGATTTAGGTAAATATCGCAAAGCAACTGCTAAAAATACCACTCCTTTCACTCCCCCAGTTAACTTAATTGTGGCATTACACACCACCTTGGGGATGATGAAAAAAGAGGGTTTAGAGTCAATTTTTGCTCGTCATGAACGCCAAAAAAATGCGACTCGTGCGGCGATGAAGGCTTTAAATTTACCGTTGTTTGCAGCTGATGAATGCGCTAGTCCGGCTATTACCGCTGTCTCAGTACCAGGAATGGAAGCGGATAAAATTCGCTCATTGATGAAAAAACGGTTTGATATTGCTTTAGCTGGTGGACAAGACCATCTGAGTAATAAAATTTTCCGTATTGGACATTTGGGATTTGTGAGCGATCGCGATATTCTTAGCTGTATAGCATCATTGGAAATTGTGCTTTCAGAACTCGGTTATGAAAACTTTACTCCCGGTGCTGGTATAGCCGCAGCAGGGAAAGTTTTTGGATAAGGTAGGTGACTCTTTACTGGGGACTGGTGACTGGGGAGAATATATATTACTTTCTTTATGACTCCTGACTCCTGACTCCTGACTCCTGACTCCTGACTCCTGACTCCTGACTCCTGACTCCTGCCTCCTGCCTCCTGACATTAAAAAGGCGAGTTGTTTGAACAGCTCGCCTTTTTATTTTGGATATCAATGAGTAAAAACTGTCTGAGTTAATCTTTCTATCTATCAAACTTTGCACAGGGCAGAGTTGAATTGACATACCTCAATTCTCCTGAAGTAGCTCAACCGTTTCACATTGAATTTGTATACAGTTAGCCCACAGAATATTTACCAGAATATTACCAGCAATAAATTTTCTGGGTTTACATTGCTTACCTATGCAGTTTCCAACCAATCATAAATTTGTTCTAACTGCTCTAGGGTAATCAATCCATACTGCCACAGGATCATGGTTAAAGAGCCTGTATCTTGCTCACGATGACGCAAAGCCACGGACAAAGAAGCTGCGGAAATTGCCAAATCTTCTTGGAGAAAATTAATTAAACGAGAATATCTTGATGGTGCCATTTGTATCTCACCTCCTTGGGTAGAGTGTATTATCATATATCCTTCCTTGATTTCTCAGTGATCTAAAGCCAGTATTTGATGTGTCACTGTCCCATGATTGGATTAATTTATGAATTAACCACCAGCACAGTTGATGACAGTTGATTTTTTATTTCTCTGAGAGCAGTTTATGTTCACTTCTGCCAGAGTTTGTGACAAAACAGCAATTTTCTTACTGCTTATTTCCCCCCATCAGAACTAGTATTAGCACTGAGTTAAATCGGCTTCATCATGTTGAGTCTTTTGTGCTGGATGTAATTGCATTTGGAGTAAAAAAGATTCCATAGCCTATAGTCCTCTATGGATGACTATTTACACTTATGTCAAAAGAAGGATTTTTCTGATTAAACTTTGAAGCCAGGATTTTAGGTATGGAAAAGCCAGGTCTGATGTCAAGAGAGCTACTGGTAAATATTAACCTCTTTTTTTTACGGAATAGTTTTCTTACCACAGTATCTTTATACAAGCTTGACAGATTCTTCACAAAGGGTCAGTTGTCAGTCTCAAAAGGCAAAAGACTGAAAGTTAATTTCCCTATCCCTTGATCACTAGCTAGGTTTTAAGAATTCAATTTTTACCTTGTCACCTACTTGTAAACCTAATTCTTTAGCTCGTTTGGACCTGAGTTCAATTACTTGGTCTATTGGTACGTTCGGTCCGTAGGTGGGACAAGGTTCACTCTGACAAGGAGGTGCAGAAGTCTGAATATACTGAATTACCCCCTTGTGGAGAAATACCATATCTAGAGATACGGGTACATTCTTCATCCAGAAACTGACTGGTTGTGCTGAGGGAAATACAAACAACATTCCCCGGTCATCTGGTAAAGCTGGTCGATACATCAACCCCATCATTTGCTGTTCTGGTGTTTTTGCTACTTCTAGGTTGATTTTTGTGCCGTTGGGAAGGATAGCTTGAGCAGATATTGGCAATTTTTGACCTTTAAATGTTTGTGTTTGAATTTGAGAAGTTGATGTAGCAGCGGGTTCGGCTGTGGTTGGGGAAGAACAACCGATGAGTAATATACTCAGCAATATAGAAAACAAAGCTGGCTGACGCAACATAAGCAATTGGAAATTCAAGGTTTTTTGAATTTAGATTTCGATTTTACAGAAATTTCCATAAAATAGCCCGTTATTTGCAATTATTTTTCGGACATTAAAATTTATATAGGGCTTAAGTAGGTAGGAGGCAGGAGGCAGAAGGCAGGGGGCAGGAGGCAGGAGGGAATTTAAAAATTTCTTTTCCGTTTCTCCAACTCAACAAAAGTGTAAGGTTTTTGAGACTCTAGAGGGTATATCGAAAGCACCTACTTTCCTGTGTGTCAGCCTAAAACCTTTGATTTATAGCAATCCTATTTGATTTATGAATGGAGTTTTTAAAACGAACCGCTCCAGACGCAGAGAGCGCAGAGGTAGAGAAAAAGAGGTGTTCATATCTTATTTAGGATTGCTATATCTGGGTCTTATCTTTTTTCAGCAAGCCCTAGATAAACTATTTTTAGCTGCTTCTAATTCTGGCTCCTGACTCCTGACTCCTGACTCCTGACTCCTGACTCCTAACTAAAAAGGTCTATATTCAACAGAGAAGTAAAGACCATTTTCTTGTAAAGTATTTCCGGTTCTATCGACGTTAACTAAGGGAATACCCCAGTCAAATCGGGCGTTAAAATTTTGACCTACTAATAAACGCAAACCTACACCCACTGAAGATAAGGTTTGCTGTTCAATATCTACATCAGAACTAGAGTGATTCCAAACAGTACCAAAATCAAAAAAGGGACTTAATTCTAAGGTGGTTTGCCATTTAGGAATGCGAAGAATTGCAGTCCGAACTTCTGCGGAAGCAAATAGGCCATTATCGGCTAATAAAGAATCCTGTCGATAACCGCGTACACTTTGTTGACCACCGGCGCTAAATTGTTCTAGTGCGAGTAAGGGGCGATCGCTCAGTTGAATATCTGACCTTAATAATAATGTTGTATCTGGAGTTAATAGACGTAAATATTGAGCTTGTCCACGCCATGCCAAAAATTGACTATCAGGCTCTGTATCATTATTTGTGGCGTTAAAAGTATTAATTCCTAAGCTCAATTGCGATCGCAATGCAAAAACCTGTTGACTATCTCGCTGTGTATATTCCTGAAAAAAGCGGAGTGCAGAAATTCTTACTTCTCCTTGATCATTTGCACCTGGAGATAAGGGAAAACCTTCACCTAAGAGTGTGGTTTCTGATTCTTGTCTTGAACCTGTTAAACCCAATATAAATTCTTTGGTGGGGCTTTGGTAAAGGGGTTGACGGTAGGTAAGTTGATAGTTGCGGGATGCAGATTGAATATCTAAGACGTTAAAAGGATCTTCAATAATGTTGGTTCGGGTGCGACTGTAGCTAAAGCCGATAGTACCGTTGTGAGGGTTAATGGGGAAAGTGTAGCTGAGATTATCAAGGGAGTTGCTACCGTCAGTATTGATATAACCGACTTGAAAGCGATCGCCAAATCCGAAAAAATTATTGTGATTAATTTGCAATTGACGACGTACACTACCAACACTGGGCGATCGCTGATTATCAATACTGATCTGCGTTGAAAAAGCGTCAGCTTCTCGTACTTTAATGTCTAATACGCTTACTCCAGCACTAGACCCGGCGGCTAATTCTGCTGATAAATTAGCAATGAGCGGATCAAGTTGTAACATTTGCAAAGCCTGAAGCAAGCGATTTTGATCCAAAGGTGCTTTTGTTGCTAATGCTAGTCTACTGCGAACATAACCAGGACGCAATCTGTTTAACCCGGAAATATTAATTGCTTCTACTTTACCTTCAATTACTGCAATTTTAACTACTCCATCTTTTAATTCTTGGATAGGAATAAAAGCTCCAGAAGTGATATAACCACGCTCTATATATAATTCATTAATAGCTTCCTTAGCTTTCAATAATTCAGCAAAAGAAATAGGGGTATTTGTAAACTCTTTAAGTTTATTTGCCAGTTCTTCTTGACTGAAAACCGTACTCCCAATGATTTCAAACTTTGTCACTGTAATTGTTCCAGGAATATCTCCTATTGATGGTTGGGGAGTCGTTGGAGTTGTCTCTGGTTTGGGAAGTAATTCTTCTAGGGGTGGTAAGGGTGTTTCTGGTAGAGGTTCGAGATTAGGTAATACTGGCGGTTGTATTTCTGTTTCCCTAAATTGCTCAGGTGTTTGTGTTACAGTTTGGCTAATTATTTGAGCGTTGACTGGTAATACAAAACTGGGAAGAAAAAATTTCCCAGCAAAAATCAAAAGATAAAGTATGGATTTTTTAAACTTTTTATTTTTAATTACCATGAGTTGATTTTTCACTTTTCCTCACACACTTTAATTTTAAACTAATGACTTAACAATTAAATATTGAAGACTGTTGACAACGGAGATTTAAACACTACTGTAGTCAAATACCCTAGTGTAAGGTATTAGACCTTTTTCTTCCTGATCATTATGCTTTGCGTGTCTTTTTAGAAAATTGTTACTTTAATCATAGCAGTAAATGTAATTAGGTGATAGCTTGCTTGATTAGTATTTGACTCTAATTCATCAACAACCTCACAAAGACAGCCTATATAGTCCCATAGTTTTGGCCTGCGGGTGATGGGATTATGGATAAGTAGAAAAAATTTTGATCTAGTTATAACTGCTGCATAATATCAGCTATCAATAATATTGTTTTATAATTATTTAGTAATACATACTGCTAATTCTTCTATGTCAGCAAACACTATAACAATAAGGTATTTAAGGATACCTAAGTTGCTGTTACCAGTTGGAAAAAACAGGATGAAAAAATATAAAACTGGAAAACCAACTGCTATTCCTCTATCCTCTATATTTATTGATCAATTTGCTCAGGTTTGGCGAAAATTGTGAGTAATACTGGACCTAATAAATAATAATGCCCTAAACATAAAAGTCCTGCATTAGACCCTAGTTTTTCACGTTGTTCTTGATGATAAAATTTAACACTTGCTGGAGAATTTGCCATCAATTGAGATGCTAAATTATTAGCAGTTATATCAACCAAATAAAAGCGTCCACCGGCAGCAAGTACCCGCGCAACTTCACTTAACACTCTTTCTGGTTGAGAATAATGTAAGAAACTGATAGTGTTAAAAACAGCATCAAATTGACCTTCAGCAAAAGGAAGTAATTCCGCATTACCTTCAAGATAAATTAAGCGGGGACGGTGCTGATTACTTTGTCTAGCAACCCGCAACATTTGGGGAGATAAATCTAATCCTGTACCACGTAAATTAGGAAATTGACTTGCTAATCTATTGAGTAAGCGTCCAGTTCCACAACCTAAGTCAAGTACATTGGCATTTGCTGGAAGTTCAATTTTGGAAATTAATCTTTTATGGATAGCTTGGTAAATAAAAGAAGGAAATGTCCAATCGTAACTTGGGGCCCAACGATCAAAGAGTTGTTTTTTATTATTGATAAATTTACTCATAGGTGACTGCTTGGCATAGCTATATTTACTTCTATTGTAATTTTAATTGGCATAATTAGGGGTATAATCAGGGGGAAATTTAAAATACCAGACTTCTCAAAAAAAGTCGGGTATCTTGTTACGCTAGTGATCACAAAGTGGCTAAGAGTTCTTGTAATCTTTCCCTTCCGTCTCGAAATACAGACCAACCATCTCCGACTAAAACTGCTTGTACTTTTGTTAATTCTGCTAATCTGCGAACTGAAGCAATAGCTTGTTCTCGATGTAGTAACTTGTTGTCTGCTAGGATGGTTAAGGTGTCGGCTGAAGGCGATCGCACTAAATCACCAATGATTAAAGTTGTTTCCTCTAATAACAAAGCTATTTCACCGGGAGTTTTTGAACCTTGCAGTTCCATCACTTTTAGTCCTGGGACTAATTCTTCACCATCACTCAACCAGCGATCGCACACTATTGGGAAATTTTCCTTCTCAGCTACAGGTCCGGCAATTTTTGAGTATGTTTGATTAGCAATCTCCTTAGCTGCTCGTAGATGATCCGAGTTTGTCAGGACAATCCAAACCACACCACCGAGAGATTCTAGATGATTCCAGTCATGGTTTGATAAAGCTACTGGATCAATTAAGATATTACCCTCTGGACGAATCCAGGCGAACCCATTGAAATCAATATTTCTTGTCGGGTTAAAACAAGACCAGGTATATAAATCGGGACGGTGCAGAGATTTCATGATGATTCTGGCTTGTGAACCTGCGATAGTGTGTGTTTATGACATCAGTATCAATAATCTATCATTCATATTCACTTAGTTGCGAAAATTTTGCAATTTCCCTTATCTTAACCATTGGGAATTGAGCATGAGCTGGCTAAATACTGAACATTTTTATAACATCTATGTTTGAGAGTTTACTGATAGGAAATAAGTAAGTCGGTGGGAAAAAACCGAAGTATGTAACAAAAAGTAAATTCACCAAAACCCTCTTCCCTGTTAAGAGTTCCCTCTGTACACAGATAATTTCAAAAATCAAATACCAGTCCTATATTTCTACATTTTTAGGGGTCAAGCACATTGCTAAATCCTTGTTTATTTGGCTCTTCAGTACCTAATATGCTAAATTGTTCTGATAAAATCTGAAAAGGCTTACCGTATAAGGGAAATAATGTTGGTTATTGAAGAAAATGGCTGAAAATGTCTAAATATTCCCTCTTAATCTCTGTTCCCTGTTCCCTGTTCCCTCGAACTCAGGTTAAATTAGCATAACAAGTACGGTAGAACCGTTTATTTATGCAGTGGTAAAGATGTAATTTATGATCAAAAATCAGCCAAAAGATAGACGGCAAAAAGTAGTTAATTGAAGTTAATCAATACTGTAATCAACAAAAGATGACCTTAGTATTGAGCTAAAAATAACTCTTTATTAAGACACCGAACTTAAAATCTGAGAGTTTGGAAAATACTGCCAAAGTAGCAATAAATTCTCTGAAGTTTTTGTTAATATTCATTGTTGGAATTATCGGCTGATAAATTCAGGGTTTCAAGCATTATTTACCCTGGAAAAAGTGGGAATTAATTTTGTATGAGTCCAATTCAGGACTAGAAATACACATCAAAAAAACAGGAGTATTTTATGATGATGATGATGATGACTGAATCTATGACTACCGAAATGCAAACTTGCATGAATGCTTGCATGGAATGTCATAAAATTTGCTTGGAAACCATGACTTACTGCATGAGTAAAGGCGGTAGGTACATGGATATGGGGATGATGAGCATCATGCGTGACTGCTCAGAAATGTGCATGATGTGTACGAATATGATGATGAGTGGTTCCGAGTTTATGGATCGTACTTGTATGTTGTGTGCGGAAATGTGCGATCGCTGTGCCGCAGCTTGTGAAACAATCAGTGATGATAGCAAGATGCTGGATTGTGCCGCTGCTTGTCGCAGATGTGCAGAAACTTGCAGATCCATGCAAATGGTGCGTGCTTAATTTGATGAACTAGCAGATTAACTAACATAACTTACTCTGCGACCTATTCAGGCGCTCAAGCTGTTTTAGTTTGGGTGCTTACTGTTTTTTAAACAGATTTTTCTGGATCTGAAAACAGAGGATGAATTAAAATGAGAATAAACAGCGAGTAGGAAATATGAGTAAAACATCAGTCAAAAATCTATACGAACAAGATTTTTCTCTTTGGGTTGAGGATACAGTCAGTAAATTAAAAGCACGAGACAATGATAATTTAGATTGGGATAATTTAATTGAAGAGGTAGAGTCTTTGGGGAAAAGTCAGCGTAAAACTGTCAGGAGTTTTTTGGTGCGTTTATTGGAACATCTGTTAAAGCGGTGTTATGTACCAATGTCAGACTGTTATCGGGGTTGGGAAATTGAAATCAGGAATTTTCGTCAACGTTTACAAATTGAGTTAGAAGACTCACCGAGTTTAAAAGGTTTTGTTTTAGAAATTCTTGATAAGAGTTATGAAATGGCTTTGGAAAATGTCAGAGATGGTTATCCTGAAATTTATTTTTCTGATGTTTGTCCATTTCCCAGTGATGTAGATGCTTTGTTAACTAAGAAGTTGTGGGAAGAATAATGATTATTTGTGGTAGGGGTTTAGCATAACGCAGCTTCATTAGCATAAAATCTCTTATTTGTCAATGCCTCAATCTCTAACCCTCAAACAACAGCATCGGATTTTGGCAAAATTTGTTTCAGAAGTCCTTGATTAATTTATTAAGTTTTGTATTATTTATAGTTTGCAATTTCTGAAGTGTTTATAGATAAAGGCTTTCAAAGTTATACTCTCAACTCAATCTTACAAATAGGCACAATAATCGAAATTACAAATTTTCATAAATCATAGCAGATCGCTGAAAGTATTGCAACCTCGTTGATAAATAGAAATAATTTTCAATTAATTATTAAGAAAATATAAAGGAGAAATTCTGAAAATTATAAATTTTTAAACTATTTGGAAGTTATCATAAGCCTTGCTTATTAAATACCCAAGGGAGTACGCTATCAGACATTTCTATTAAACTAGAGGCAGAGCCTCTTAATGGCATTCCCAGCCGGAGACTGGGAACGAGAGGACGAGAAGATTAAAGAATATTTAGAATCCTCCTTAATAAGGCTTGATCTTCTGGTTTAGGTTTAAGACGACCATTTTCTACATCTCGAATCCAACTTTGACTTTTACCTGTCAGCTTTGCTAATTCCCTTTGGGAAATGTTGATACTTTTGCGGGCTTGTAAAACCTGTTCAGCTAATAAATCATCTGGGTTTTTGAGAACTCTTTTATTCCTCACATTACGCCGCTTTTTTTTCTCAGCTTCTGAACTTAACTGTTCCCATTCTGGAGGTAGTTCAAAAGATAAAATCCGGGCATTCATCAGCATATTCCATTTACCACGGGGTCCGCTATCTGTGAGGCGATGATCACCACCACCGTCATTAATCCAAAATTCCAAAGCCTCATCTGGATCTTCGGGAATATCAACTAATTTAGCCCACAAAGGTTGGATTTCTGTTGGGTAGGTAACAGGGTCAAAAATTGCCTTGACTCCATAATGATTGAGAACTTCCAAATCATTTTCAAATGTTCGCAATAAACGTTTACGTTCATCCCGTAATCTGGAAGCTAGGTTAATTTTTTCCTCGCCATAAGCAACACGCAGTAAAGTAGGAACAGTGATGCGTTGCTCTCTACCCATTTTGGTTTTAAAAAGTAACCATAACATCAATCTTACTGCACCTTCATGTTGCTGCCAAAGACTCATAACTGTAGTTAACAGCGTTTTTGGTAGACTACCATATTGATAGAAACCAGTACGCTCTTTACAGCCTTGTTTATTTAAGAAATGCTGCGACCAAATACCGGCTTTGACTTTAAATGTCAACCCGATCAGATATTTACACCCTTGGTTATCTTCTTGAAAGTGATGCTGAATATCTGTTAAATTCCACAAACGACTTTCTTGCACAGAAAAGCCGGGAACTTTACCCCGTTGCGGCCAGTCAATGGAAACAACAAGTGAGCAAGCTTGTTGAACGATGTTCTTGATTAAACATAGCTTGGCGATTTTATTGAGGTCTTTGCGTTTTTCTAACCCCAAGTATTTTTCAATTTGGCGTTCATCAATCGCAAATTCTTGTTCCCACGGTTGATCTAAGGCTGTAGCATGGGCAGCAAAAATCAGATGAATACAAGCAGCACGAATATCAAGATTTTCAATTGCTTGTACATTTTGAGCTAGGTTGCTAACTTGAAATGAGTCCTGGATGTGAAAAGAAATTGTACCCCGACCTTGATTAACTTGTCGGCTATAGTGTAAATTACCTTCTGCATCTGTTTCCCAATTTAATGATTTACGTTGTGCTAGTAGGTTGCAAGCTTCCCAGATAACTATAGCCGAAGCAAAGGGGTGATTTTTGCCATTAGAAAACAAATCAGGGCTGGTAGGTTCTCGCGCTTCAACTTTGCATCTGCCTTTTTTTGCTTGCCAAGGTATAGGAGACTTTGTTGGACAAGCAATTACACATTGCGGTTCTGGATAGTAACCCTCGCAATTGTTACAAAGACAAGGATCTATCCAATATTCGTTATTTTCGATTTTGATTGCACCCGTAGGACATTGGGGGCGGCAGTTATTACATCCATCGCAATTTTTGTTAGGAATTGTATAAGGCATAAGGCTTTTTCCTACTCCAATTGCTGAGATGTTTGGCTCAAGTCTCCCCTCCATGTCTCTTCTTGATTCATAACTTGCTACCAAATTATCTCCATGACCAGAAAAGTGATTCTCGCCTCACTAATTACTGACATCCAAGGATGTTATTTTGTATCCAATGGGAAGCTATTTAAGTCCTTGAAACTCAGGCTTCATTGCTTCTTCATTAACTATACATTTCATAAAGATTTCAATAAGAGTGTTCATCATGAGCTTGGGATGATTTCTTAATCTTTGCCTAAATTTTTAGGCTCGTTATCGCTTATTTTTGACATCAAAATATCAGCAAATTGTTTTTGATTAACATCTTGAATTATTCGGAGTAGGGGAAATTTAACTTACAGCAGCATATGGCTTACGCCTCGCTACGCTATCAGGAGTCAGGAGTAAAACTGGCGAATGTGTATAGGTTTAAATTTAGATTGTGTACCTCATTGATCTGTAATCTGCTATAATAATGTTATTAACCCTTAACGTAATCTTGTTTTTGCCATTAAAGGTACAGTATTTTCTAAAATGTATAGCAGTTAAAAATTTTCGTTATCAACAAGCAGGAGGGAAGAGGATAATATAAAATTAGGTGTACCGAATTTTTTAAATGATCAAATAGAAGTCCTATCTTTGATTGGGAAAATTACTCATCTTTCCCAGAAATAATGAGACTTAAATCAGTTTAAGTTTAGCCAAGTTTTGTATAGCAAAAATGGTCAATGCTTGTCCTTGTCCAATCAGGTTAAAAAACTGGTGTTTTACTCCGCAAAGCTTTCAGGCTTTCAGCTTGCTTGATTACACGTTCAGTAATGCGATCGCACACTAACTCACAAACTTCAAAAATCATCGGATCAGCAATCTCATAAAAGGCACTTGTACCTTTGGTCTGACGAGATAAAATTCCTGCTTGAGTCAACACTTTCAGATGCTTGGATAAATTTGCTTGCCCCAAACCAGTCACTTCCGCAATTTCCATCACATTCATTGCACCTGACTTCAGACAAGTCAAAATCTGTAACCGACTCGCCTCTGATAGCACTTTGAAATAGTCAGCAACCGCCAAAAGAATGGCTGGATCAGCATCGGATGGCTTCGTTTTTGGCATAGAACAACTCAATCCTTAGTACAATAGTTATTTCATAACTAATTAGCATTATAACTAACTGTTAATTCACTGCGGTGAAAAAAAGTCAAACTGATCTGCTAAGATTACTGTAAAGTTATTTAGTTAATAAGTCGATAACTGTCTTATTTACAAAATTGTAAAAATTTATGGATGTAAAAGAAATTTTAAACCGTTATCAGGCAGGAGAGCGCAGCTTTCAGCGCATCAATCTACAAGAAGCAGAGCTAACAAATGCTAACCTCACAGGAGCAGATTTTAGTTACGCTGACTTACGTCAAACACGACTTGGTAAAAGTAACTTCAGCCAAGCTTGTATGCGCGAAGCAGACCTAAGTGAAGCCATCCTGTGGGGAACAGACTTGAGTTCCGCAGACTTGTATCGTGCCATTTTACGTGAGGCTGATTTGACTGGTGCAAAGCTTATTAAGACCCAACTAAATGAAGCTAACTTAATCAGAACAAGTTTATGTGGTGCTAATTTACATGGTGCAGAACTCTCTCGTGTGCTGCTAATTCAAGCAGATTTACGTCCCAGTTCTGATCAGCGCACAGACTTAGGATATGCGATTTTGACAGGAGCAGATTTGAGTTACGCTGACCTAAGAACCGCTTCACTGCACCATGCTAATTTAGATCATGCTAAGTTATGTCGAGCTAATTTAGGTCGAATCATTCAATGGGGAGATGTTACCACAGATTTGACTGGAGCTAGTTTACAAGGTGCGGATTTAAGTTATGCAAATCTCACTCATGCAATTTTGCGAAAAGCAAATTTACAAGGAGCAGATTTAACAGGAACAATTCTTGATGATGCTGATTTAGAAGGGGCAATTATGCCTGATGGAACAGTAGCGAGTTGACATATTACAGAGGACAAAGAGTTTAAGCAATCTTCCTTTCTTCCTTTGCTCCTTTGCGCCTTTGCTCCTTAGCGCCTACCCTTCGGGATCTCCTGACGGAGATTGCGCGAAATCATTTCTTCTAAAAAAACGAAGTTGGGTTAAAAACAACCCAACCCAAATCATTTAACTTACCTTTGGGGGTGAAAGTCCCCGGCTTCTACAAGCAGCGGGTTTTGCGTCGGGGTAAAATCCCCGTTGCAAAACGTAATTCTACATTCTAAATTCTCAATTCTTCATTCTTTTAACGCACAGTTCCCCGTAAAGCTTCCGTATCAATCGGTTTAATTAAATAAACAAGTAGAAGATTCCAAACAATTGCTATTATTAAAGGCAATTTACGGATAAATTTCACTACTTTAGGTTGAGAACTACGCTCAATTGCTGAGATTTGCAAATTGTAATCAGAGCAGTTTTGCAGACGTGGGAAAAACTGAGGATGTTCAGTATTTAACATCACCGGAAAAGCGCGTCCCGCAGTTTCATTAGTGTTGCGAACCACTTCGTGATCAAATTCTGTGGGTTCAAGTCCCAGTAAATGGTAGAAACTACCTCGTTCGTGAACCGTCAAAGTATGGGTAGCAAATACCGATAACAAGAAAAACCGACTCCAGAGTTTTGATTTCCAATTATTCCAGAGTTTGGGTTGAGAACGTAACAAAGCCTTGAATATATCCCCATGTCGGTTTTCGTCCTGACACCAACTCTCAAATTTACGGAAAATTGGGTAAAACTGATGCTCTGGATGCTTTTGTAAATGGTGATAAATAATGATGTAGCGCCAATAACCGATCTTTTCTGATAAGTAAACAGTATAAAGCACCCATTCCAGCGGGAAAAACGTATAGGTGCGGGTTTTCGTAACTTCACCTAAGTCCAGGGAAAGTTTAAAATCACCCATCGCTTTATTCAAAAATCCCGCATGACGAGCTTCATCACGCGCCATCAGTTGAAATATTTCCGCTAATAAAGGATTACGTTGTTTCAGCTTCCGTGATAATTCTTTAAATAGCAAAAACCCCGAAAACTCAGAAATACAAGAGCGTTCCAAATACTCAATAAAGGATTTACGTGCTTCACCATCAATGTGTTCCCAGGACCGTTCAAACTCTTCATCCCGCACGAAGTGATGGCGGTTGTAGTCTGCTTGCATTTCTGCCAACATTGCTTGTAGTTCTGTTTCTTGGGCAGAAAGATCCAAATTAGCAGCGGTTTCAAAGTCTGTGGTGTAAAACCGGGGAGTAAGTACGGTTTCTTGACTTGGGGTTTTAATTCCAGGCTTGGGTAGGGTATTAACCATGATTCCTCTATTTATTTGTTTAATACTTACATAACTAAAAAGTTATGATAACTATAGTTCTTTGACTAGATTCTGTAGCTAAAGCTTTACAAACTGATACAAAAATCCTAAAAATTACCAGCTTTTTCAAAGGTTCTGACTTGTTAAGTTTTGTATATTATTAATGGTTTTTTAGCTTAATAGCTATAGAGTTATGAATTGAAGTAAAAACTCTGCGTAAGAGATGAAGAGGTATTCAGCATGAACCGTCATTCAGAGAATCATCTGCAAGAATTCACAAGTCAAACCATAGTGCTTGCACCTCCAGTTAACGTAGTCAACACAGCACCTGTTAATTCTCGCCAAAGAGCGAAGCAGTTGATGTTAGACATACAGGATCAAATTTGTGCTGGTTTAGAACAACTTGATGGAGAAGCACGTTTTCGGGAAGACCTTTGGGAACGAGCAGAAGGTGGTCAAGGACGCACCCGTGTAATTCGGGAAGGACGGATATTTGAACAAGGTGGAGTTAATTTTTCAGAAGTGTGGGGAGATAGTTTACCTGCGGCAATTTTAACCCAACGTCCAGAAGCGGCCGGACATGACTTTTTTGTGACTGGTACTTCAATGGTGTTGCATCCTCGTAGTCCTTATATTCCAACGGTACACCTTAACTATCGTTATTTTGAAGCAGGTCCAATTTGGTGGTTTGGTGGTGGTGCTGATTTAACGCCATACTATCCTTTTGTTGAAGATGCTGTTCATTTTCATCAAACTTTAAAAGCTGCTTGTGATGCTTCCCATCCAGAATATTATCCGGCGTTTAAACGCTGGTGTGATGAATACTTTTATTTAAGGCATCGTCAAGAACAACGGGGTATTGGCGGTATATTTTTTGATTATCAAGATGCTAGTGGTAAACTTTACGTAGGTTCTCAACCAGATAGTCAAGCTGCACTCTACAGCCAGCAAGTTGGATCTGTATCTCGTAATTGGGAAGATATGTTTGCGTTTGTACAACGTTGTGGTGAAGCATTTTTACCTGCTTATTTACCTATTGCGGAAAGACGACAAAATATAGAATATAGCGATCGCCAGCGTCAATTTCAATTATACCGTCGCGGTCGTTACGTTGAATTTAACCTAGTGTACGACCGGGGAACGGTGTTTGGGTTGCAAACCAATGGCCGGACAGAATCTATTTTAATGTCTTTACCACCGCTAACACGCTGGGAATATGGTTATCAACCAGAACCAGGAAGTCCCGAAGCTCAACTTACGGAAATCTTTCTTCAGCCTCAAGATTGGGTAAATAGGTAATAGGTAATTGGTAATTTCATCTATTACCAATAAAAATTTTGTGAGGATTGTAACATTGAATTTGTCATTAAATCAGCCAGACAACCATCAACCTCTGCGTCTTCATTGGGTGTCTGTGGTATTTTTCGGTACTATTCATGGACTAGCATTGCTGTCACCCTGGTTTTTTTCTTGGGGTGCTGTGGGTGTAACTTTGTTTCTGCACTGGCTGTTTGGCAGTATTGGAGTTTGTTTAGGTTATCATCGTTTGTTGAGTCATCGTAGTTTTAAAGTACCCAAGTGGTTAGAGTATGCGATCGCTATTTTAGGTGCATTATCTATTCAAGGTGGTCCGATTTTTTGGGTTGCTGGCCATCGCTTGCATCATGCTTACACCGAAGACGAAAACAAAGATCCCTATTCTGCTCGTAAAGGTTTTTGGTGGAGTCATATCCTCTGGATTTTTTATCCCCGTTCCGAGTTCTTTGATTATGAGTGTTACCAGAAATTTGCACCTGATTTAGCGCGAGATCCTTTTTACATTTGGCTAAATCGTTATTTCCTGCTGCTACAAATTCCCGTTGCATTGCTACTGTATGCCCTGGGAGGCTGGTCATTTGTGATTTATGGTGTGTTTTTGAGGTCTGTGATTCTTTGGCACACCACCTGGCTGATTAACTCAGTAACCCATATGTGGGGATATCGTACCTTTGAAAGTGATGATAATTCCCGAAATCTTTGGTGGGCTGCTATTCTTACCTACGGTGAAGGTTGGCACAACAATCATCATGCTTATCCTCATGTAGCTAAATGTGGTTGGCGTTGGTGGGAAATTGATATTACTTGGTGGGTGATTGGATTATTGAAAACATTAGGTTTGGCGAAAAATGTTAACCTCCCACCTCATAATATCGTTTCACATTGAGGATGTTTGCAAAGTATCAAACTGAATTTATATCCCCCCTAGCCTCTTTGAACAAGGAGGAATTTAGGGGGATTTACCAGTTTTTTATACAAGAAAAAGGCAAATCATTATTGTTAGGAAATAATATCATTTAAGATGATTAAAATTGGCAATTATTATCAATAATCAAAAAAATAATCAAGTCATCAAAACTTGATAAAAAAGTTAATTTTTATTATCAAAACTAAAAAATTTTAGGCTACTATTAAGATTAAATCACCAACTAATTTGTAAGCAAAATTGCTGAGGATAGATTCATGGCAACATTAACAGGAGTAAGATTTGGCGGTGGGACTTGGACACCTAAATTTGCTACAGAAATTGACAAGGATAAATGTATCGGTTGTGGCAGATGTATTAAAGTATGTGGTCACAATGTTTTAGGTTTGATGGCCTTGAATGAAGAAGGTGAATTTGTTGAAGACGAAGATGATGAAGAAATTGAACGCAAAGTGATGGTAGTTGCTCATCCAGAAAACTGTATTGGTTGTGAAGCTTGTTCTCGGATTTGTCCTAAAAATTGTTATTCCCATGCAACATTAGACAGCTAAAACTTTTGGGAATTAACTCAAGTCAGTAAATGAGAAGGAGACATTGTTTAAATCCGTAGTTCATCCTAGCCAGGTAATTAGAGGGGAATACTCAATCCTTACTTAAATTAGTTAAAACAGTTATTTAAAAATTAGTTAAAAATTAGTTAAAAAGTTCATAATAAACAAAAATATAAATTAGAAATTGTTATTACTTAACCAAATTGAAAAACAAGATTTCCGATTTCTTTGAGATGTCGGGAATTTGATTATTTCAATTTTCACCGGAGGAAAATATAATTTGTAATATTTCCGGGGAGAGATATGAAAAAATATGGAAGTTTCGCGATTTTTGATTAGGTGCAAGTTAAAACGGTAATAAGTGAAAATCAAAAATGTAAGAATTCAGGAGTCAGGATTCAGGAGTTAGGAGAACGATAAATTATGACCTGTTCCCTGTTCCCTGTTCCCTGTTAAGAGTTCCCATTGATAACTGATAGAGAACAGGTAGTATGCAAAAAGTTCCTGTGTCGTTATGGACGCTGTTAGCGGGGATGATAATTTCCCCTATCAGTATTTGGATTGGTCAAAATCATCATTTATTGCCTGTACAAGCATCGCAACAAGCACCTTTGGTAGACGGATTATTTAATATCATGTTTACCATTGCGATCGCTCTTTTCTTAGTAGTTGAAGGTACAATTCTCATTTTCCTATTTATCTATCGTCGCCGTCCAGGAGACAATAGTGATGGTACACCCGTAGAAGGTAATTTAGCCTTAGAAATCTTTTGGACAGCAGTACCCAGCGTCATTGTAATTGTTTTGGGTATTTACAGCGTCAATATTTATAACCAAATGGGAGGTTTAGAACCAGGTAGTCATCCTCATGGCCATGTGGCGATGGCTGCTAGTATGAATGATGGTTCTCAATCTTTAGCTGTTCCTAATATTGGTATTGGTGGTAGTCCTCAAACTCAAAATAAACCAGCAGATTTGGTAGTTGATGTTAAAGGGATTCAGTTTGCTTGGTTATTTAACTATCCCGAAACAGGTATTGCTGCTGGTGAATTACACGTTCCTGTTGGCGCTGATGTGCAGTTGAATTTATCCGCAGATGATGTAATTCATTCTTTCTGGGTTCCTCAATTTCGCCTCAAACAAGATGCTATTCCTGGTGTCCCCACAGAACTCAGATTTGTCGCTACAAAACCTGGTACATATCCCATAGTTTGTGCAGAATTGTGTGGTGGTTATCACGGTTCCATGCGAACACAGGTAATTGTTCACAGCCAAGAAGATTTTGATAACTGGTTAACAGAAAATCAGTTAGCACAAAAGCAAGGACAGCCTCAAATTGTAGCAGTAAATCCTGCTAATTTATCAACTTCTGATTTTCTCATTCCCTATGTTAAGGATATGGGAATAAGTGCAGAGAATATTCAGTCATTAGTTATTAGTCATTAGTCATTAGTCTTGGTTATTGGTTATTAGTAAATGATAACCAAAAAAATCCAAAATCTAAAATCTAAAATCCACAATCGAATGACACAAATAGAATTTCCACCAAATACACCACCAGAAGATAGTCAACAACAAACTGTAATGGTGTCTCACACTCAACATCACCAAGCATGGAAATTGAAGGATTACTTCACCTTTAATATTGATCACAAAGTAATTGGGATTCAATATTTAGTGACGGCCTTTGTATTTTATTTGATTGGTGGGTTGATGGCGATCGCTATCCGCACCGAATTAGCTACACCAGATTCTGATTTTCTTGATCCAAATCTGTATAACGCTTTCATGACAAATCATGGAACAATCATGATTTTTTTATGGATCGTTCCCAGTGCAATTGGGGGATTTGGTAATTATCTAGTTCCCTTAATGGTGGGTGCTAGAGATATGGCATTTCCTAAATTAAATGCGATCGCCTTTTGGTTAAACCCACCCGCAGGTTTACTATTATTAGGTAGTTTTATTTTTGGTGGTTCTCAGTCAGGTTGGACAGCTTACCCACCTCTAAGTTTAATTACCGCCAACAACGCTCAAACAATGTGGATTTTAGCCATTGTTTTAGTAGGAACTTCCTCAATTTTAGGTTCACTTAACTTTGTCATCACCATTTTGATGATGAAAGTTCCTAGCATGAAATGGGATCAAGTTCCCCTATTTTGCTGGGCAATTTTAGCAACCTCCATCCTCGCACTTTTATCTACCCCAGTATTAGCAGCAGGTTTAATCTTGCTGTTATTTGATATTAACTTTGGCACTTCTTTCTTCAAACCAGATGCAGGTGGTAACGTCGTTATTTACCAACATTTATTCTGGTTTTATTCCCACCCAGCGGTTTATTTAATGATTCTGCCGATTTTCGGGATCATGTCCGAAGTAATTCCCACCCATGCACGAAAACCTATTTTTGGTTATCGAGCGATCGCTTATTCCAGTGTCGCTATTTGCGTCGTTGGTTTATTCGTCTGGGTACACCATATGTTCACCAGTGGAACACCCGGATGGATGCGGATGTTCTTCACTATTTCCACATTAATAGTAGCCGTTCCCACAGGTGTCAAAATCTTCGGTTGGGTAGCAACACTTTGGGGTGGAAAAATTCGTTTTACCACCGCCATGTTATTTGCAATTGGCTTACTTTCCATGTTCGTCATGGGTGGTTTAAGCGGCGTAACAATGGGAACCGCTCCCTTTGATGTTCACGTCCACGATACATATTATGTAGTCGCACATTTCCACTACGTTTTATTTGGTGGTTCTGTATTTGGTATTTACGCAGGTATCTATCATTGGTTCCCCAAAATTACAGGCAGAATGATGAACGAAACATGGGGAAGAGTTCACTTTGTTCTGACATTAATTGGGACTAACTTAACATTTTTACCCATGCACAAACTCGGTTTACAAGGAATGCCTCGCCGAGTTGCCATGTATGACCCCCAATTTATCAGCTTAAACCAGCTTTGCACCATTGGCGCATTCATTTTGGGTATTTCTGTAATTCCCTTCGCTTACAACGCCTTTAAAAGCTGGACAGAAGGCGAATTTGCAGGTGATAATCCTTGGGAAAGTTTAACTTTAGAATGGACAACTAGCTCCCCTCCAATTATTGAAAACTGGGAAGTTTTACCTGTCGTCACTCATGGACCCTATGACTATGGCCATAACCATGATGAATCTTCATCGGTGACAGAAGCAATAAGTTAAACCGCAGAAATTGTAGGTTGGGTTAAGCAACAGCGCAACCCAACAAACCACCCAAAATATTGGGTTTACTTCTGTTCTCAAATGTTGGGTTTCCTCACATCAACCCAACCTACATTTATTACTAGGAAAATAGCATGACTGCAATTACAACCAGTGAACATCACGAAGCTGGACACGAACATCATCCAGATTTAAGAGTTTGGGGACTATTAACTTTCTTAGTTTCTGAATCATTAATGTTTGGTGGATTTTTCGCTACCTACATATTTTTTAAAGGTACTACCGCAGTTTGGCCACCAGAAGGAACAGAAGTAGAATTATTTATTCCCACAATTAACACCATCATTCTCGTTTCTAGTAGTTTTGTCATTCACTTAGGTGATATGGCAATTAAAAGAAATAGTGTTGGTTGGATGCGGTTTTGGTATTTTATTACCGCAGTTATGGGTGCTGTATTCCTAGCCGGTCAGGTTTATGAATACCAGAATTTAGGCTATGGTTTAACTACCAACGTCTTCGCTAATTGCTTTTATTTAATGACTGGTTTCCACGGGTTGCACGTATTTGTGGGACTGTTATTAATTTTAGGTGTTTTGTGGCGTTCTTTCCGTCGTAATCATTATTCTGCTGTTAAACATACAGGCATCGAAATGGCGGAAATTTACTGGCACTTTGTTGATATAATCTGGATCATTCTCTTCACTTTGGTTTACATTCTGAACGCATTTTAATTTGGTAATGGGTAATTGGTAATTATACACCCATTACCTTTTACCTGATCATACATCATTCACAATTGTAAAAATATCATCCAATCACATCCTGTAAATCCTTAAATCCTGAAAATCCTGATTCAGACAAATAAAATCCTGAAAATCCTGATTCTGAAATTATTTAACCTTAATCAAAAATCTGTGAAGCTTGTAAATTCAGACTATTAAATTGTGGAGAAATAACTAAATCATCACCAGAAAAAATCCCAATTTCATGATAAATTTCATTAATTAATTCTAAAACTAATATACTTTTGGTTTGGGGGTCAATAATCCAATATTCAGGAATGCCACAATCTTGATACTGTAGACGTTTAGCAATAAAATCTCTATCTCTTTGTAATTCCCCAGGACTAACAACTTCAACAACCAATAAAGGTGGTAACATTGAGAGGCGAATAGTATTCCGGTTTGCTAATTGTTGAATATGCTCTTCTCTAATAATAGTCAGGTCAGGATAACGGTTTCTCGGTTCTCCTCTTACTTCCAATTCCAAACCATGTCCCCGCACTCTATCAATGCCTATTAACAATGCAAAAATGAGAAAAAGACGATTAGCAATCTGCACATTAATTCCTGACTCTGGTGGCATTTCAATCAACTCCCCATTAAACAATTCATACAAATTATCTGTGCCATCATCATAAGATAAATATTCTTCAAAACTTGCAAATCTATGTTTAGTTTGTACCATGACATTTACTCCATGATTACTGATGGTTTAATTTTAACATTATTTATAAGTATTAAAACATCATCCAATCACATCCTGTAAATCCTGATTCTGAAAATTAGCCGTAATTCTGCTATAATTATAATCACTTCAATGTAATTGGTGACAGCATAATGATTACCACTGTTGATCGTCGTTATAGTTTAGATGAATATCGCGCTATTGAAGAAAAAGCAGAAGGACGCAACGAATATCATGATGGAGAAATTGTACCAATGCCAGGAGGATCACTAAACCATAGCCGTATCGGTCGTAATATATTAACATATCTTACATATCTGCTGCGTGATAGTCAATTTGAGCCAATTAATAGTGATTTACGTTTATGGATACCTGAATATAGAAGGGGTTTATATCCAGATGTGATGGTTTTTGCAGGTGAACCACAACTTAATGAAAATCGCAACGATGAAGTTTTAAATCCTACCCTAATTATAGAAGTATTATCCCCCTCTACCGCAGATTATGACCACAAAGACAAGTTTAGAATGTATCGTTCAATTAGCAGTTTTTGTGAATATTTATTAGTTGCACAAGACGAAATTTTTATAGAAAAATATAGTAAACAATCTCAAGGATGGTTATTAAGTGATTTTAATAATTTAGAAACATCTATTACTTTGGAATCAATTGGGGTTGAATTACCAATAGCAGAAATTTATCGTGGTGTTGTTTTTGATTAGATCCCGGACTTCTCAGATCAATCCTCTAATTCATGATAAAATTATCAAAGAAGTTGGGGATATTGGAGTTAAAAATTATGAGACAAAGATTATGAAAACCACATTACCAACCTTATCAGAATCTCTCTACAATCAAGATTTTCATCTTTGGGTAGAGTCAACCATCAAAATATTACAACAAAAAAGATTTGATCAATTAGATATCGAAAATTTAATTTCTGAAATAGAAAGCATGGGGAATAATGATAAAAAATCAGTTAAAAGTAACTTGAGAATTTTATTAATGCACCTACTAAAATGGCAATATCAACCAGAAAAAAGGACAAATAGCTGGCGTACTACAATTCAAGAACATCGTAACAGATTAGAGGATGATTTTGCGGATAGTCCTAGTTTAAGAAATTACTATTTAGAAATATTCAATGAATGTTATCAAAAAGCGAGAGATTTAGCTGCTTCAGAAACAGGTTTATCTATATCTGTGTTTCCTGGGGAATGTCCTTTTCATTCTGACTTAGTTCCCAAATCTGATTTTTTCCCAGAATAAAAAGCGGGTTTTTATCTATTTGATCACTATAACTATATATGTAGGTTGGGTTGACGTGAGGAAACCCAACATTAATAAAATTTAGGGTTTGAGTTGGGTTTCGTTCCTCAACCCAACCTACATTTACAACCCACATTCCGCGTTCATCCGCGTTCCTGTCCTGAAAATCCTTAAATCCTGGACATCCTGATTCAGACAATTTATCATGTTTCAAAATTATGCAAACTTCCCAAAACAAATTCTCCTGGTTTGACGTATCCGATGAAGTTAAAGAACTATTGATATTAGCCGCCAAAACCTGGGAAAACACAGAAGAATCAGAAAAATATATGCAACAAGCATTAGCTAAAACAGAAGATAACACAGATGTTTTAGTAGCAGCTTACAGATATTTTTATTACAAAAATAATTATTGTTTAGCACTGACAACAGCAGAAAAAATAATTGCTAAAATTAAAGAAGTCGAGAAATTACCCGATAACTGGGAAGAACTTAAACCCATCTTAGTTCAGCGACAACAAGAAACCAACATCAGATTGTTCTTAAATGCTTATGCTGCTTCAGGTTTAGTATTAGCTAAACTAGGAAAGTTAGAAAAAGCTAAAGAAATCAGTACCCAAATTAAAGGTATTGATGATAAAAATGATTTTGGTGCTGGTATTCTTCTGGATATTTTAACACGTCCCCCAGAAGAAGATGATTAATAACTCGTAATTCGTAATTATCAATACATTTATTAAAGAGTATATATTGGGATTTATTGAATCTTGGAAACTGTGTTAATATTGGAGAAATCACTAATCACCAATCATAGAATCATCATGAATAATTGGTTATCTACCCGAATTGCTGATTATACTTTCTCAGTATCTACTAATAATAACATTATCCTACCAGGACTTCCTGAATCTCCTATGGCTCCTGTAACTAAAATGCCTCAAGCAAATCCTCCCATGCTATTTTTACCTCAAACTTCACAGTTTAGATTATAGTATATAAATTATGCAAGGAAAGGATTGGTTTGTCGCTGAAAATGGAAAGATTAAACTCTGTAAATCAGCGAGAGAATGGGATTTATTGCGTGATAATTATCGCCTATATCGGTTTCTAACTGAGATAGAAGATGTTCTCAATAATGTTGAGGATGAATCAACTTGTCTTTCAGAAATTAGAATGTTAGTGAGACGATTGATTATTAATTCCTATTGGGTACAAAGCCAATTTTTAGAACCAGATCCAAAAACAGGAAACTCGGTTTTATTGTTATACGATGAATTAGGATTTCCCTTAACTGTGCAAACAGTGACATTTGCACCAGGAACAACTTCTAATATTCATAATCATGGAACATGGGGAATAGTCGCAATATTAAAAGGTCAGGAAAAAAATACATTTTGGCGACGAAATCCCACCCCAGAATATCCTGATAAAATTGAAAAAGTGGAAGAAATTGATTTATATCCAGGAGACTTAATTAGTTTTAACCCAAAGACAATACATCAAGTTCAAGCAGTGGGAGAAGAACCAACAGTTACATTTAATATTTATGGAGAAACAGACCCCAAAACCAGATTTGAATTTGATGTAATTAACCATATTGCTAAAAAATTTTAAATGTAGTTGTAAAAAACATCAATAACAGATTATTGTGTTAAATATAATAATATCTGCGTTCATCTGCGTTGATCCGCGTTTAATTATTTTCGATCTAGAAATTAATCGGAGAAATAACAATGGCCAGAGTAATTTTCTATGAAAAACCAGGCTGTAAAAACAACACCAGACAAAAAGTATTACTCACAGCAGCAGGTCATCAAGTGATAGCATATAGCTTATTAACAGAACCGTGGACAGTGGAAAGATTAAAATCATTTTTTGGCGATCGCCCCGTCATTGAATGGTTTAACAAAGCCGCACCTCGGATAAAATCTGGAGAGGTGAACCCTGAAAACATCGACGCTGAAACCGCATTAGTAATGATGCTCAGAGATCCCTTATTAATTCGTCGTCCTTTATTGGAAGTAGGAGATCAACGGGAAATAGGCTTTGATACCGAGAAAATCGAGGCATGGATAGGCTTAAAACCCGTGGATGACTCTTTTAAAGAAATGAGTGAAAATCTCATGCAGCAGGACCTTCAAGGCTGCGCTCATGGCAAAAATCACGAACACCACCATCATGGTGAAGGTGGTTGTAAACATCATTAAAAAAAACAAGATCCCTGACTTTTTAGATTAGAGAAGTCGGGGATTTGAGCTTTCAGAAAAGCGATCGCAGTCCTCGATCACAACTTAATAATTTTAAGTAAGTCGGCAAGAAAAAACCGATGCAATACAATATGCAAAAGTTGTGCAATAAGCTAGAATTCTTTGTTACAAGATTTTAATATCTGCTCAAAAATTTTAAAAAACGTAGCGTTTTTAGTAGATAAACATGACAATCAGTAAATCAAGTACAAAATTGAGTGACAAAGCCATGTAACAATAAGGTTTTTATGCTGACTAATTAACGCTGATTGCTGCCTGCTGTCAAACGTGGTAGAGTTACAGTATTAATACTGAAAAAGCCTGTTGCACAAAACCACGTGCAACACAAGATGAAAATACCCAAAAGTTGCAACTCATCTACCCAACTGGATATACAGCAAATGAGAAAAAAATGGCAGCAACAACTTTATAAATTCAGCATAGCAACTGGGTTAGCAATAACAGGACTGTTCACCAATTTCCAGCAAAGTGTCTTCGCGCAACTGCAACCAGATCAAACATTAGGAGCAGAAAGCTCAGTTGTTACACCCATTGACGCAGTGAGCGATCGCATAGAAAGAGGTGCAACCAGAGGCGTGAATTTATTTCACAGCTTCACAGATTTTAATATTGATGCCAATAGAAATGTTTATTTTGCTAATCCTGTAGGAATTGAAAATATATTAACTCGTGTTACTGGTGCTAATCCCTCCCATATTTTAGGAAAACTAGGAGTAGAAGGAACAGCCAACCTATTTTTAATTAATCCCCACGGTCTGATTTTTGGAGAAAATGCCAGCTTGGATCTTCGCGGTTCATTTATTAGTAGTACAGCCAGTAGTATCCAATTTGCTGATGGGTTTGAATTTAATGCCAATGGTAGCCCAATCACACCCCTATTAACCATCAGCGTTCCCCTGGGTTTGCAGTATGGAGTGAACCCAGGGAAAATTCGAGTACAGGGTGATGGTAGCGGTATCAGAACGACATCTGAACTGATTGATACTACAGTAGGGTTGCGAGTAGAACCAAATCAAACCTTAGCCTTAGTAGGTGGTGATATTTTCCTAGAAGGTGCAACCCTGAAAACTGCTGGAGGAAGAATAGAGTTAGGAAGCTTGGGGGATAACAGTTTTGTCAGTCTCACCCCCATCAATAAAGGGTTTTCTTTAGGATATGAAGGAACTTCTGACTTCAAAAACATCCAATTATCCCAACGAGCAGCGGTAGATGCTAGTGGTTTGGGTGCTGGTGATATTTACATCAAGGGTAAGCGTGTAACTATTACTGGTGGTTCGCAGATCGAGTCATCTACTCTGGGGGCTGTATCAGGGGGAAGTTTAGTAGTGAATGCTACTGAATTGCTAAAACTAATTGGTCGCAACAGTGCCTTGGGCGCTGTAGTTTACCAAAATGCAATAGGAGATGGAGGAAGCTTAACAATCAACACTAATAAATTGCTTGTAGAAGATGGGGCGCAGGTTGATACTACTACATTTGGTGCAGGGAAGGGTGGGAATTTAATTGTCAATGCCACTGATTCTATCCAACTTATTGGTATTGGTGATGGGTTTACTAGCGGCTTGTTTGCTTCATCTATAGGAGAAGGAGATGCAGGAAACTTGACGATTCACACTAGCAAATTACTCCTACAGGATGGGGCGCAGGTTTCTACTACCATATCAGGTACAGGTAAGGGTGGGAATTTAATTGTCAATGCTACTGATTCTGTGCAACTTTTTGGTATTGGTGCAGATAGGTTTCCCAGCGGCTTGTTTGCTTCATCTAGAGGAGAAGGAGATGCAGGAAACTTAATAATTAATACTAGTAATTTACTCGTACAGGATGGGGCGCAGGTTTCTACTACCATATCAGGTACAGGTAAGGGTGGGAATTTAATTGTCAATGCTACTGATTCTGTGCAGCTTATTGGTATTGGTAATGGGTTTACTAGCGGCTTATTTGCTTCATCTTCAGGTGAAGGAGATGCAGGAAACTTAATAATTAATACTAGCAAATTACTCCTACAGGATGGGGCGCAGGTCTCTTCTGACACATTTGGTGCAGGAGATGCAGGAGACTTGACGATTAATACCAATAAATTGGTTTTACAAGATGGGTCGCAGATTTCAAGTGGCACAAGAGGTGCAGGGAAGGGTGGAAACTTAACTGTCAATGCTACTGTTTCTATACAAGTTATTGGTATTGATGCAGATGGGTTTCCCAGCGGCTTGTTTACTCCATCTGAAGGAGAAGGAGATGCAGGAGACTTAACGATTAATACCAATAAATTGGTTTTACAAGATGGGTCGCAGATTACAAGTGGCACAAGAGGTGCAGGAGATGCAGGAGACTTGACGATTAATACTGATCAGTTGCTCGTACAAGATGGGTCGCAGGTTTCTACTGGCACATTCAGTGCAGGGAAGGGTGGAAATTTAACTGTCAATGCCACGGATTTTGTACAAGTTATTGGTATTGGTACTGGTGAAAATGCTTTTCCCAGCGGCTTGTTTGCTTCATCTAATGGTGAAGGAGATGCAGGAGACCTGACTATTAATACTGATAAGTTACTTGTACAAGATGGAGCGGGAGTTACTACTGGCACATTCAGTGCAGGGAAAGGTGGAAATTTAATTGTCAATGCCACTGACTATGTTCAACTTATCGGCAATAGCGGCTTGTCTGCTGCATCTGGTGGGGCAATGTTCAGTAATCCCAACACAACGGGAAACGGGGGAAACTTGACCATTAACACCAGTAAATTACTCGTACAAGATGGCGCTATTGTAACTGTAAATGCTATTGGCAACGGCAATGCAGGTAATATAGAAATAAATTCTCGCTCTATTCGCTTAGAAAACAACGCCACCATCAGTGGTAATACCACTAGCATCACTACAAACCCCAATCAACCGCAAGCAACTATTAACATTCGTTCCCAAGATTTAATCTTACGTCGTGGTAGCAATATCACTACCAACGCCCAAGGGGATAATGTCATTGGTGGTGACATCAACATTCAAACCGATGTCTTAGCCGCACTTAACAATAGTGATATTAGTGCCAATTCCACTGACTTTCGCGGTGGTACAATAACCATCCAAGCTCAAGGTATTTTTGGTACAGAATTCCGGGATGCAATTACTCCTGAAAGCGATATTACCGCAACGGGGGCAAATCCTCAGTTGAGTGGTACAGTGCAAATCATTACCCCTGATGTAGACCCCACTTCTGGGTTAATAGATTTACCAACTAATGTAATTGATGCAGAATCATTAGTAGGAAAAGATATTTGTTCAGCAGAACAACGTGCTAAGAAGAGTTCTTTTACAATTATTGGTAGGGGTGGTTTACCTGCTGAGTCTGATGAATTAATTAGTAATTCTCCAGGCTTAGTAGAATGGGCAACTCGTTCACAAAATCAGGAGATTTCATCCGTTGTTCAGCGTCAGCAAGAAAGAATAAATCATCAACAAGCAAATATTACTCACCGTGTAATTCAGGAAGCACAAGGATGGATCATTACTGCTGATGGTAAAGTGATTCTCACAGCAGCAGCGCCAAATGTAACACCTCAAAATTCTGGTTTAAATCATCCTAACTGTCATGTTTCTATTGGTAATTAGCTTTTTATACTGAAATTCCAGACTTCTCAAAAAAGCAAGGGATCTTGTAAATTGTTATAGAATTAGAATTGTTGTGATGTTCTCTATTATCTAAAGTGTCTGAATCTCTACAAGATAAATACCTAGCATTAATTGATGAAATAGTCGAAACCACCCTCAAGGGCAAAATTAGCTCTGTAGAACAGGTATATCAAATGTTACTCAAAGCTATCGCTTCTGGTACGGGGGAAATATTTGAGTTAGCATTGAGCGATCGCCTCAATACCATCCAAACCCAGGTAGACAGCGAAAAAGACGAACTCAAAAAAGCCAAAGCCACCCGTAGTTTAAGAGCCATTAAAACCATTCAAACACAATGGCAACGCTGGCAAGAGCAAAACAAAGCCATAGAAGCCATCGCTTTAGCAATACGCGAAATTACCATTGCCAGCAATGATGAGCGTTTGTCTGTATTACTACGCTACACCGATCCTAATCAAAAACATCCCTTAAATTTATCGCAACTACAACAATTAGCCAAATCCTTACAACAATTTGGTGCAGCTAACACAGATTTAACGCAGATATCCATAGGTATTACTCAGGGTATCGCTTCTTGGCAACGTATCCAAGAAAACCTCCTCAGTTGGATGTATGAACAAAAAAATTCTCTCGGTTTTGGTGGAGTACCCGGAGAAAGTGGACCTTGGGCAAGTTGGGCAAAATTAGTTAAAAGCGAAATACCACAATCATTTTTTCACACCTTAGCAATAGAACAATCTGCAATTGAATTTACCCAAAAACAACAAAACATTAACCTCAGCAATTGGGTAGAATTAGCAATAGTTTTACAATTCCTACAACGGGGATTAATTACTTGGTTTGATCAACAAGCTTATGATATTCAAGCAGGTCCTAAATTATCCATTTCCACATTTTTAACCTTTGCCGTAATTTGGAGTCAATTAGCAAACGGTTTTCAAAATCAATCAATAATATATAGTAATGGTGCTTCACAAATAATGCTCCAAATTTTGCGAACCTTTGCCCAACGTCCTTATTTTCCTCTTTACGGTGGGATTTTTGCTTCCTTTTCTGGTAGTTATTTACGGGATGCACTAGATTATTTAGATGAACCTCTGCGTTCTGCGGAAGGAACACAAGAAAAAGCCAGAATTTTAACATTATTGGGTTATTCTCAACGAGCTTTAGGAAATTATCCACGCTCAATAAATTTCCATCAACAAGCTTTAGAAATATCTAGAAATGCTAGAGATACAGCTTGTGAAATTGCTAATCTTAATCATCTTAGTCGTACTTATCTCCAGGAAAAAAATTATGCTGAAGCCATTCACCATAGTCAAAGAGCATTAATATTAAGTAGACAAACTGGAGACAAAACTGGAGAAACTAACGCGCTGGTAAATTTAGGTTATAGTGAAGTTATTCAAGCACAGCAATTAGAAATCATCGACGCAGAAGTTTATGAAGCCGCAATTAATTATTTAGAACAAGGTTTAAAGTTAGCGGAAAAATTAGGTGATATTCAAACTCAATCTTTATGTTTTAGCAGTTTAGGTATTGCTTATTTAGTCACTGCACAACACGAAAAAGCTATTAAATATCTAGAAATCGGTTTTAAAACCGCCCAAGTTTCGGGAGATTTATATACTCAAGGTCGAAATTTAGCCTATTTATCAGAAGCATATTACAACCTATTAAATTTTGAAAAAGCCATTTATACTGGTGCTTTAGGAATGTATTTATTAGAGCAAATTTCATCTCAAGAGTGGAAACAACCCGCAGGTTTATTAAGCACAATAAAAAGACAACTGGGAGAAGATAAATTCCAAGTTTTACTGCAACAAAACCGCCCCAAAATTATTTCTGTTATCGGTGTAGACGGTTATGATTATATTCCTGAATTATTGGAAAAATATCAGAATTAGTCATTAGTCATTAGTCATTGGTCATTAGGGTTCTAATTTTGACTTTTGACTTTTGACTTTTGACTTGGGTTGTCACCTATTCCCCATCACCTTCTTCAAAAATTGGGGAATTTGAGCAGGATATTCAGCCACTGGAACTTGTGCAGCTTGGAAAGCAGCTAATTTATTTTGAGTCGTGCCAAAATTAGGATCACGTCTAACAACAGTTGCTAAATTTCCTGTTTGATGCCAAGATTTAGTTGTTGGTGCGTGTCTACCAGCAATATAAGCAATAACTGGTTTATCAATAGCTTCAGTTATATACCGTGCAGCAGCTTCTTCACTTTCTCCCCCTGGTTGGCCGACTAAAACGATCGCTTCCGTAGTTTCGTCCTCATCGAGAATTTGTAACCATTGAGAAAAGGATGAACCAACAATAGCATCACTACCAATACTGACACTAATTGACTGACCCAAACCAGCTTTAGTTAATTCCCAAGCTACTTCATAAGTAAGAGTGCTACTACGACTAACAATTCCCACATTTCCAGGAGTATAAAATTCACTAGGTTGAGTTCCTAAAAGAATTTTGCCAGGAACAATAATTCCCGGACTATTAGGACCTACTACGAGAATTTCATGACTTTCTGTTTTGCGGAGTAATGTCACCATATCCAAAGGTGGTACACCAGCAGAAATAATAATTATCTGTCTAATATTAGCAGCGATCGCTTCTAAGGCCGCATCCAAAACTTGGTAAGGATGTACACAAATAATCGTCGTATCAATTTGCCCAAATTTTGATATTGCTTCCTCTACTAAGTCAAACACTGGTAGATCGTAGATTTGCTTTCCACCAGATCCAGGATCAACACCAGCTAACAAATTAGTACCATAAGCTTTCATTTGAGCAATATGAGTTGCTGATATAAATTCACAGAACCCTTGAATTAAAACTTTACTGTCTGGTTTTAAGTTCATAAAATTTAGTTATTGGTCATTAGTCATTGGTCATTAGTTATTAGTTATTAGTTATTAGTTATTAGTCATGTAACTGATAACTGATAACTGATAACTGTTACTACTTTTTGTAAGCTGGTAACTTAGCCAAACGAACTGCTTGTTTTACGGCCTCATCTAAATTTTCTACTACTATTAGCGTCTCAGCTTCTGGTTTGAGTGCAGCTAAATATTTCCTAGCATCATCAAAATCAGCCCCAGCCAGACGTATAACCAACCTGGGTAAGTATTTGGGCAGATTTTTACTGCCATTGGTAAGATGAGATTTGAGTTCTTTGGGATCTAGTTGTATAAAATTAGCAATAACTTCCGGCATTTGGGAAACTTGAGGAATAGTCCCCAAAAAGTTCATCAAAATTACTTGAATGCTTTTGTCAGCAGCTAAAATTTTTAGACCTGTTTCTAGGCGATCGCAAAAAGTAGTTGGTGCGGTATCAGTCAAAAAAGAATGTCGTAAATTCAAAGACACACCAAATTTACCACCTGCATTAACTACAGCATCCAAGGTTGTCAACACTGAACCAGTACCATTGCCTAATATACCGATTTTGCTCTGGTTTCCCGATCCATTACTATCACCCAAGATGCTGTTAATCTTACTAATCTTATGACGACCCAGCATTTTTGCCGCCATTTGAGCTATTTCTGGATGTCGGTTAATTGCTCTTTCATTGACTCTGACTTTACCATTGAGTGCCATCACTTGCCCAGAAGCACTAACAGCTAGAGGATTAATCTCTACTAAATCTAAATCCTTCTGCACAAATAACTGATACATTTTTTCCACAATATTGCTTACCGACTGCATCAGCGCACCCTGTAAGCCCATTTTCAATCCCAATCTTCTGGCATAAAATGGCGAAAATTCCTGTTCTACAACCACATATTGCATTTTCTCCCCTGGAGATTCCCAATCAATATCCGGTTCTTTGCAACCTAAAAGCACCGGACGACACAGGGCTGTATCTAGAACTACCGCCAGATAAAATTCATCCTTGGCATCATACTTAGTTTCCGCCAGTAAAACCTCTGGTAATTCTCCCCAAATAGGTAAATTAAAGATATTTTGAGCAGCTGCGATCGCATCAATAGTGGTTTCTACAATTCTGACACCACCAGCTTTAGCCCGTTCATCTGCGTGTACTTGCGATTTTAGTACAATGGGATAGCGAATTTTTAACCGTTTTAAATCTGTAGGATGGTCAATTCGTTGAGATGGTAAGACAGGAATGCCCATCTTATTAAACCATTCTTTAACTTGGTACTCCAATAAATCCATTGACACACACCTTGTATTAACAATTCCAAAGCTGATTCCTAGTGATGTCTAATCGTTTACACAGCACTTAGATTACATAATCACGCTTTGGTTGGCCAGAAAATTGATTTAGCACGAATCAATTTTATCGAATTCAGTAATAGTGGTAAATTCATTTTGAGAATCTCAACCGCTGCTATTTGGTTGATCAGACTTTTTGCTCCTCTTTGGTAAACTTGCCAGTCTCAAAAATTACTAGGATCTTCTTGTATATTTTTCCCCAAATAATTTATACTCGCATTTGGATTGTCCAATTTATTATCTAGTAGTATAAAAAAGCCAAAGACAAAAACATCGCTGCTCCCTTGCTTACTGGTGATAGATAGAACTTTGTGCTTAGAAGTTGTTCTCTGGGACAGGTAACTGGGATTAGTAAAACTATGTATCCTTATGTAACAAAGACCATTACTCTATTTCATCTGCTCCAAGATAATAAAAACTATAAAACTATATAGAACATTAGCAGTAGCCATTATGAAAGTAACATTCCAAAAAGAAGATATCCAACTTCTAGCCAGTATTTTACAGGAACAAATACTGATGGAACTGCCATCTGTCCCTGTTCTCCAGGTTAAATGCGCTGTCCAAAATGACGAACTGATGATTTTAACTCAACATCCTCCAGGTGTAGCAGTCGATACAGAAAAAATATTTACTATTCTTGAAGAATCGCTCCAGTGGCAATCTCAATACCATGGTCAAAGGGTACAATTTTATGTCAGGGTTTCAGGAGAAAAGCTACCCTATGCTAAACATTCGATAATTATCAAAGCTAAGGGGATCGAGGCAGAACAGCACATTTTGTTGCCGGAATCAAACAATGGCTTAGATCACAGTGCTGGTAAAAACCAGCTAATTTTTCCACCACTGGAAATTCCCGAACTCTCATCTGCTGTTGCGGACAATAATATTTTGGATCATCCATTTAGTTTACTAAAAGATGATCATATCTCGGATACTTCATTTAGTTCGCTAGAAGATGATCATAACTCGGATACTTCATTTAGTTCCCCAACTGATGACAATATCTCGGATCATCCATTGAGTTCAGACAGTTCATTTGGCTCAAATAACTCATTTAGCTCAGATACTCTACTCAGACCAAATACATCATTTAGCCCGGATGCTACATTGAGTTCAGATAGGTCGTTTCTGGATGAGAGTGAGAATGATGTAGCGGCCGAAGAAAAGTTTGACCCCTTTGCAGGAACAGAAAACCTACCAAAGCGCAGAAGACAGATGATATTACTGCCATCTTTACCCATCCTCTTAGGTGGAGTATTGGGGGTCAGTGTTATTTTGGGAGGTGGTGCTTTCTTTCTTAACCGCGCTTGTGTGATTGGCGAATGTAAAGAATTACAAACAGCCGAGCAATTCAAAAGTGAGACTCAGCAATTAATTCGTAAAGCTAAATCTCCACAAGAACTAATAGCAGTACAACAAAAACTAGATAAAATTATTTCTGATCTCAAAGTCATTCCTCAATGGTCTCCTCGTTATCAACCAGCGCAGGAACTGACGTTAAGTTTTTCTGACCACTCAAGAAAAATTGACCAGGTGGTAAAAGCTTTACAAGCAGCATCAGCAACAGAGCAAAAAACCCAAACTCCGGCAACTAGCTTGGATGAATTACGCAGCCGACAAGCTTTATGGCGACAAGTAATTACACCACTAGAATCTATCAAAGCAGGTGATGAACTCTATGGTCTAGTGCAGGGAAAATTGCCAAAATATAAAAGCAATTTACAAGCGATCAATCAGCAGTTGCTCAATGAAGAATCATGGCAGAAAAAACTTACCACAGCCAAAACTTTAGCTGATTCAGCCAGCAAACGCCAAGTTACTGCTAAAACTGGTAATGACTGGCAAAGAGTACAATTTGCTTGGCAAGAGGTTGTCAATAATTTGACAAGTATTCCCGCAACCAGCACAGCACACCAGGAAGCTAAAAACCTGTTAGTGGAATATCAACCGAAACTCACATTGGCACGCAATATAGCTAAAAGAGAAACTACGGCAGCTACAACCTATCAAAAGGCTGTCAAATTGGCTAATCAGGCTAAAGTCTATGAAGCACAAAATCAATGGCAGACAGCAATAGCATCTTGGCGACAAGCTGTACAGACGGCTAAACAGGTTTCTCAAGATAGTTCCAGCTACAGTCAAGCACAGTCACTCATTCAAACCTATTCCACAGCCTTAACACAGGCACAGCAAAAACAGCAACTTTATGGGAATTTGGCACAAAGTCGCGCTGATTTAGGAAAAATATGTGTTAGTGGGATACGGTTATGCACTTTCACAATTGAAGATAGAGGTATTATTGTCCGTCTAACCCCAGACTATGACCAACGACTACAAACTCCTAGTGCTGATATACAAAATCACTTCCAAACTTTGCAACAGGCTCTAGGAGTAATTAGTGACAATGCCAACTTACCCATATTTCTTTATAATTCTCAAGGACAAGAAAGGTATATGAAAAAGCCACAATAATTCATAATTCATAGTTCATAATTCATAATTGGGAATTAGGTGACAGGAGTCAGGAGTCAAAAGTTCTTTAATTTTGACTTTTGACTTTTGACTTGATTTGTCCCCAGTCCCTATAAACCCAGATGATTTTGCAATGCTTGGCGCATTTGGTCTACAGGCACTTCTTCCCTTTGCAACCAGATTTTTAATGCTGCTGCACCTTGTTGAACTAGCATTTCTAAACCATCAATGGGAATTGCACCTTGTTTTTCTGCCAGGTGTAAAAATTTAGTCGGTTTGGGGATGTAGATTAAATCATAAGCGATAGAATTTGCAGGTAATTTAATCATCTCCTCTGCACTCAAAGGCGATTCATTTACATGAGGATACATCCCCATCGGAGTGGTATTGACTAACAAATTAGCTTGGGGAATTAAGTTTGGTAATTCTTCCCAAGTATGAATTTGAAATTTATCTGCAAAGGGTGAATTTTGCCAACTTTCGTTAAATGCTTTTAACTTATAGATATTTCTTCCTACTACATGAATTTCTGCCAAACCTAGTTGAATACAACCGGCAACAACCGCCCTCGCTGCACCACCATTTCCTAAAATTACTGCGGTTTTCTGACTCCAATTTTGCTGATATGTTGTTTGTAAAGGAGCAATAAACCCTTCTACATCTGTGTTTGTTCCCACCCAAATGTCACCTTGACGAGTTACAGTATTAACAGCACCTATAGCTTGAGCAATGGGGGAAATTTCTGATAATAAAGGTATTATTGCCTGTTTGTGGGGAATGGTGATGCTAAATCCTACTACACCAATACTAGCAAAACCTGCGATCGCTCTCTCTAAATTTTCTGGTGCAATGGGAAAAGGTAAATAAACATAATCTAATCCTAATTTACCCAATGCTGCATTGTGCATGACTGGTGAAAGGGAATGTTCTACAGGATGGCCAATAACTCCCAAAAGTTTAGATTTTCCAGTAATCTTCTGACAATAATTATTTTCTTGTTTCTGATCTTGGTTATTCATAAACATCATGTTTTTTAAAAAACGTATTGCAATTATACTTATTTTTGGTAACTTCCCCCAAAAAAATAGCCCAGTTGTATCAAACAACCAGGCTAAATGTCAGATATTAAATTTCTACATCAACCCAAACAACACTTCACACTTCCACTTCATCACCGATGATTAAATAGTAAATTACTTTGTAAAGATGGAGTATACAGAATACAAGATTCAGAATTAATTACTCCTGACTCCTGACTCCTGACTCCTTACCTAAATCTTAATTTTCTCCCAAATTGATTTTAACAACTTTGTTCTTTTCTTCTACCAATTTGGGCAGATTCAGATGCAAAATACCATCTTTATAATCAGCGGTGACTTTGGTATTTTGAATGGGTACAGGTAAAGGAATTACCCGTTGAAATTGACCATAATAAAATTCACTTCTGGTTTTAGCTTTCTCTTCTTCTTTGTGTTGAAATTTCCGTTCACCACTAATAGAAACAGAATCTTCTGTAACTTGAATGTCCAAGTCTTTTGCTTCCATACCAGGAACTTCTAACTTGAGAATTACTGCATCCTCAGTTTCAGTTATTTCCGCAGCAGGAATTCTAGCAACATTAGTTAAATCTTTTAAATTAGCTGGTACAATTTCTTCAAATAAGCGATTAAAGCGACGTTCTAAGGTGTCAATTTCTTTCCAGGGGTTGTAACGAATGAGTGTCATATACTTTTCCCTCTATATTGTTGGTTGTTTGTTGCTTTGAGTTGTTTTTTCAACTCTTTGATTTTTATATTAGTGATGTTCAAAAATAATGTAAATTCGGTTTTTATCACTGATTAAATGATGATTACCGTACCGATATTTAAACCTATCAATTTTTCGGTTTACACTAATATTTCTGGTTCGGTTAACACTAAATATATAACAGTTGACAGAGTTTAAATTGTATTTATTTCCTCATATAAACTAAACCCCTGCTATTTTTAACATCAGGATATTTGATTAAACCTGCTACTCAATTGGTAATTTGACTGCTAATCTAAGAATATTAACAATACTTAACATTGATTCGGATTATGCAAACAACTATAGCACCCTCTACAACTCCCATTCCCGGACAATACTGGCAATGGCGAGGACATAATGTATACTATGTACAAGCGGGAGAGAAACAACCTCAGCGTCCTCCCTTACTTTTAGTACATGGGTTTGGTGCTTCTACTGACCACTGGCGAAAAAATATTACCGGACTTTGTGCAGATTTTCAAGTATTTGCTATCGACCTTTTAGGGTTTGGACGTTCAGCAAAACCGAAATTACAGTATAGTGGAGACTTATGGCGTGAACAACTGCGAGACTTTATTAGTGAAGTTATTGGTGAAAAAACAGTTGTAGCAGGTAATTCTCTTGGTGGTTATGCTTGTTTATGTGTAGGTTCAAAATATCCTGATCTGGTTGCGGGGGTAGTATTACTTAATAGTGCGGGTCCTTTTTCTCAAACGGAAGGGGAACAAGTGCAAATGCAACCTCCACAAAACCCTTTACAGAAATTAATTGGTAAAACTGTCAAATGGACTTTTCAAAGGCGGTTAGTTCAAGCTTTATTATTTCAATATGTGCGTCAACGTTGGGTAATTCGTCGTACTTTAGAAAAGGTTTATTTAGATAAAACTGCAATTACTGATCAATTAGTTACAGAAATTCAACGTCCCGCTTATGATCAAGGTGCTTTAGATGTTTTTGTCTCGGTTTTTAGCACTCCTCAAGGGGAAAAGGTTGATGTTTTACTCAAACAATTAACTTGTCCTTTGTTGTTATTATGGGGAGAAGCAGATCCTTGGATGAAAGCGCGGGAACGTTCCCAAAAGTTTCATGAATATTATCCCCAATTAACTGAATATTTTATCACTGCTGGTCATTGTCCCCATGATGAAGCACCAGATCAAATAAACCCTCTTTTCCGTAATTGGGTTTTCTCTATTATTCAATAAACATCTAAAAACCTAGTCAGGGTTGACTAGGTTCTAGCGAATTGAGAAGTTTCAAATTTTTAAGGTTAAGTAAGTGTTTGAAAGTCAATAACTAGGGGTGGACAATCTCACAAGTTTAGCATTTTCCTGTTTTTCCGCTTAGGGATTTGGCGCGACTATCAATAACAGTCGGAATGCCACTTTAAGTTGTAAATGCTAACAACTTGTTTGGGCTTTTGACAGGGGACACACAGGTCATTGCCCGTTGGGTTGGTTGTTTTTGTTCTGTGTCCTTATGAATATAATCTAGCAAACCTGAATTCAGATGCGATCGCTTGTTTACTAAACTTGATGTTTTGTTTCAATTAGCAACATTGAGGACTGGGGACTGGGAATAAAGCAGGGGAAGCAGGGGAAGCAGGGGGAGAATAACTAATGAATTACCAATTACCCATTACCTATTATCAATTACCATTCCCACATAATTCCGGTATTGTCGAAATGGTTGGTAACGATGCGGCCAATATTGTCTATTTGGGCTATTTCTTCGGGAGAAAGTTTGATTTCTGCGGCTTTAGCGTTATCTTGTGCTTGTTGGGGATATCTTGCACCAGCGATGTCTGACGACAAGCCGCTTTGCGTCTACGCATTTGTTTGAGGTTGGGCAATTAACCATGCCAATGCTAACTGCGCTAAACTACAATTGTGATTTTCGGCTATGGGTTTAAGTTGCTCTAATGCTTGTTGAGCGCGTTCAAAATTCTCTCCTTGAAATAACCTATTTTTCGCTCGGTTATCTTCTGGATCAAATTTATGTCCTGGGGCAAATTTACCAGTTAACAGTCCTTGTGCTAAAGGTGAATAAGCCAAAATCGAAATATTATTTTCCACACAGTATGGCATGGCATCGGTTTCTACATTCCGCCAAAATAAAGAATAAGGTGGTTGTAAACTATCAATTCTGCCATATTGGGCAGCTTCTGCTATTTGTTCACGGGAAAAATTAGAAACACCAATGGCACGAATTTTACCTTGTTCTTTGAGGTGATTTAAGGCGCTCATGGTTTCTTATATGGGAACGATTTCACTTTTAAAAGAACCAGATTGCCAATGAATTTGGTAAAGGTCGATATAATCGGTTTGGAGATTTTTGAGAGAACGTTCACAAGCTTCTATCACTTGTTGATATTTGAGATGATTGGCAAAAACCTTAGTAGCATATTCCACGCGATCGCGCACATCAGCCACGGCTTGAGCTACAATCTGTTCAGAATGTCCATCACCATAAATTTCAGCAGTATGTATAGTTGTTATTCCCGCTTCATAAGCAGCGCGAATGGTTTTAATTGAGTCTGCATCCTCTATTCCCACCCACATTCTCTTTCCAGCTTGCTAAGTTCCCATTAAAATGGGTGTAATTTTAACGGTGGATGTACCCACTGTGCGTTTTTCCTTTCCATAGTTTTTCTCTAAATTTCTACTCACAACTAACCATTAGACTTTTAACCTATTACCTGTAACCTGTCATCTATCACCTGTCACCTAATAAAAGATGCTCATGGAACTGACTACTACTTTTCATGCTCTCAAAGAATGGGCTGTGGCCGTAAATGCTTTAGAAAGCGGACAAACAATTATGTTGCTGCGTAAAGGCGGCATCCATGAACGGGGAGGACGCTTTACTGTTGCCCATGAACAGGTTTTACTGTATCCTACTTACGAGCATCAACAGTCGTTTATGCTTAAAGCTGAATATGCTAATTTGGTTTATCCAGTCACTTCAGGATGGCATCCAGAAACAATTCGCATTGGTAGTTGGGCGGAAATTACGGATATTTTACCAGTTACAGAAGAGTCTATTGTCAGTGATTTATTGCCTTTTCATATTTGGAACGAGTATTTTATTAGCGATCGCCTGAAATGGAAAGCTCGTCAACCTTTATATATTCTTTTGTTACGAACTTATAAATTACCCCAGGTACAGTATATTCCTTATTTGCCTAAATACGGTGGTTGTAAATCTTGGATTGATTTAGAGCAACAAATTTCTTTACAAGGTTCGGAAGCGGTTTTATCGGATGATGTTTATTGTCAGTTAGTTGATCAAATTCGGGGGATTATTGGCGATCGCTTGTATGCTGCATCTTTATAGTAAAGTTGGGTTAAGGAACGCAATCCAACATTATCCCTGTTGTTGAGATTTATTTGTTGAGTTTCATTTTATTCAACCTACAGCTAACCAGCTTTTGTAGCATACTGTAGTACAATTGGTGTGGCTGACATAACGATTGTTACTATTGACGATGATTCGACTGACTACACCCGATGACACAAACGCAATAATCGCCGTAGCTGAAACTATTGGCTTTCAGTCTCAAGAGCTTGATTATCTGAAAAAAATGCTGTCCGATTACTTTAAAGACGGCGAAACCGAAAGCTTTTGGATTACCTACGAAGAAAAGGAGCCTGTTGGAGTAGCTTACTGCGAACCGGAACGGATGACTCATCAAACGTGGAATTTGCTATTAATTGCCATCCGAGAAGACCTCCAGGGACAAGGACGAGGTGGGAAACTGCTGCACTATGTTGAACAAACATTGATGGCGCATGGTGGACGTATGCTACTTGTGGAAACGTCAGGACTCCCGGACTTTGAACGCACGCGGGCATTCTACGTGAAGTGTGGCTACCAGGAAGAGGCTCGCATTCGTGATTTCTACGCGGCGGGTGATGATAAAATTGTGTTCCGCAAACTGTTAAATGCAGACTAGACAACGGTCTGGGGCAATGGGCGGCGGTGGGACTAATACAGTGCTTGTAAAATTTAAACAGCAAAAAATTCCGCCATTTTTATGAATGAAAAACTCCAAACCGAAAAAGACAACCTACAGGCAATTGATAGTATAAAGATAAATAAAGAAACAGAAACCGAAAAAGTTCTCTGTTCTCATTGTCAGCGCACTGCTACAAACGGTATTAAATGTAAAGGTATATGTGTGGCTGATAATGACTATTAAGGTATGAATTTTATTCCTATAATTTGGTACAAAATCCCGCCTAAATTTTTTTGATAAAAAGCAAAAGGGTAAAGGTTTACCCCTTACCCTCTTAACCAAGTAGTTTTGAGATGCTATTCAAAATTAACCAACTTTAGCTAACAGTAACTCGCGAGTTTCTGCTTTTCTCACTTTCACCTGGCCATCATCATCGACATCAACAATGGCTGTATCACCTTCCAGAATGTGGTTAGATAAGATAGCCTCAGCCAGAGAATCTTCTAACAAGCGCATAATCGCTCTGCGTAAGGGTCTAGCACCATAACTAGGATCATACCCTTCTCTGACAACCAGTTCTTTAAAGCTTTCTGTGACTTGGAGTTTAATTCCTCTGTCTGTCAAGCGATTAGCAACATCGCGGAGCATGATCTCAGCAATTTGCTTGACTTCCTCTTTGTTCAACTGAGTGAAGACGATAATTTCATCTAAACGGTTGAGGAACTCAGGACGGAAGTAATTTTTCAGTTCTTCATTTACCAAGTTGCGGATACGCTGATAACTAGCATCAACTTGGTTATCAAATTCAAAGCCTAAACTCATACCACCTTTTTCAATTACCTTAGAACCAATGTTAGATGTCAAGATAATCAAAGTGTTTTTGAAGTCTACTTTCCGGCCTTTTGCGTCCGTAAGATGCCCGTCATCCAAGATTTGCAGCAGCATATTGAATACATCGGGGTGCGCTTTTTCGATTTCGTCGAAAAGTAACACTGTGTAGGGTTTGCGCCGCACGGCTTCGGTGAGTTGTCCACCTTCGTCGTAGCCTACATAACCTGGAGGTGAACCGATGAGCTTGGAAACATTATGACTTTCCATGTATTCGGACATATCTAAACGAATCATGGATTCTTCAGATCCGAAGAAGTAAGCCGCTAATGCTTTGGCCAGTTCTGTTTTCCCTACCCCTGTTGGACCAGAGAAGATAAAGCTGGCGATGGGGCGGTTAGGACTCTTTAAGCCAACACGAGCGCGACGAATAGAACGAGAAACGGCTGTAACTGCTTGTTCTTGACCGATGAGGCGTTTGTGCAGGGTGTCTTCTAAGTGCAGCAATAACTCGGATTCTGATTCTGTTAGTTTGTTAACAGGTACACCTGTCCAAGAACCAACAATCTCGGCGATGTCTTCTTCGTCAACAATGGCTTTAACGGTTTTCAGGTTGTCTTCTACGTCAAGTTTGGCTTGGAGTTCCAGTTCTTCTTGATGCAGTTTACTAGCTTTACCAAAATCTTGAAGTCGGATGGCTTCTGCTTTGTCTTTGGTGATGTTTTTGAGTTGCAGTTTGATTTCTTTGTTATTGACGATGCGGGAGTGACGCAAACGCACACGAGAACCGGCTTCATCAATTAAGTCTATGGCTTTATCTGGGAGAAAGCGATCGCTAATATATCGATCCGATAACTGTGCTGCTGCTACCACCGCTGCATCGGAGATAGTAACTTTATGGTGCTGTTCATAAGCAGAGCGCAAACCGTAGAGAATATCAATAGTTTCTTCTACTGAAGGTTCTCCGACCAAAATTGGTTGGAAACGCCGTTCTAAAGCTGCATCCCGTTCGATGTGTTTACGGTATTCATCCAAGGTGGTTGCGCCAATACACTGGAGTTCACCTCTGGCTAAAGCTGGTTTGAGGATGTTCGCTGCATCCAAACCGCCTTCTGTACCGCCAGCACCGACTAAGGTGTGAATTTCATCAATCACAAGGATGATATTGCCTTCTGAGCGAATTTCATCCATGATTTTTTTCAATCGTTCCTCAAAGTCGCCACGGAAGCGGGTTCCTGCCACCAGTAAACCCATGTCCAGACTGATAACTTGCTTGTTGAGCAGAACTTCGGGTACATCTTGGTTAATGATGCGTTGAGCTAGACCTTCAGCGATCGCTGTTTTCCCAACTCCTGGTTCCCCGATCAAAACCGGGTTATTCTTTGTCCGGCGACCGAGAATTTGCACCGTGCGCTCAATTTCTTGATGACGACCAACCACAGGGTCTAACCTGCCTTCCTGAGCGACTTTGGTGAGATTTCTGCCAAACTCTTCTATACTGAGGTTTTTATTCCGTCTGGTACTGCTACCGCCAGCAAAAACCTTTACATCTTCACCCAGGCGACTCATGACAGCAGCGCGGATGGTCTGCAAGTCAACTCCTAGATTTTGCAGGACTTTGGCGGCGACTCCTTCCCCAGCTTCAGTTAACCCTAACAATAAGTGTTCAGTGTTTATGTAGTTGTGTCCAAGACTATGAGCCTCTCTAAAAGACTGCTCAAACAGGTTTTTTACTTTGGGTGTAAAAGGAATTTCCGGTGGGACAAAACCAGAACCCCGACCAATAATTTTTTCTACTTCCCGACGCGCATCTTTGAGGGTAACGCCCAATTCAGCTAACACTTTAGCAGCAACGCCTGTTCCTTCTCCCATCAAACCCAGGAGAATTTGTTCTGTTCCTACAAAATTGTGTCCCAGTCGGCGTGCTTCCTCCTGAGCTAACATAATTACCCTAATGGCTTCGGACGTGAAGTGTTCAAACATAGCGGGTTCTTGCTCCCTTGCTGCTTGGACTTTGGGTGAGATAAAGTTCACCCTCATCTAAATTTTCTTGTATTTTCTTAAAGATAATGTATCTTTATTTAAAATTGGATGGCAGTGGTGAGAGCCGTATTAGCTCAGGTGTAGTTGCCGTCATTCGCCAATTATGGCTCACTAGGCGGAATGTTTAGCCTTTAATCTTGATCAATCCGAAATCCTATCATTAGTAAAATTTATGACAGAATCTTCAGCAAGTAAAGACCAACAGCATCCTCTTTACAACCGCGATCGCCCCCTTATTAATAGTTTACTCGCTCAGGAGCCAACAGATTACAATTTGTCTGAATTAGCCAGGTTGAAAATTCGCTATCAAGGCTTTCCAGGCGCAAGGGACATTCAAACGGACTTAGATAAAGTTTTGCAACGTTGGGGTTTAACGGAAGCAGAACTTTTCCTCAAAACCCGCCAACTCCATGAAGTTGGAGGCATTTATAAAAGTCAGGGCAAAAAAGAAGAGGAGGATTGGAATTAGGCAGGAGGCAGGAGGCAGAAGGCAGGAGTCAGTTGTTGTTCTCTCCCTGCTCCCCTGCTCCCTGCTCCCCTGCATCTTCCGATGGTGTAGGAGTTACTAAAGCTGGGACTAAATCTGGTTCAATGATCATAAATTCTTTTGGATTTGGGGTAGGTGTGATCATTTTGGTTTGTTCTAAATCAGCTTTCAGGTTTGGGGTAGGTGTGATAACTTTGGGTTCATCAACAATTGCCTTGACTTCGGGAACGGGTGTGACAACTTTTGGAGATTTTTCTACAATTGCTTTTACTTCTGGAGTAGGAGTGATGAATGTTGATGGAGTTACAAAAGCTTGAGCTTTCCGGGGTGGAGTGGGTGTGATAACTTTTGGCTGATTGACAGATGCTTTGAGTGAGTCTAAGGTGACAGCTACCTTTGTTTGCTGCTGCATATCTTGTGTAGAAGATACCAGTTTACTCAGACCATTCACCAATTGCAGAAGATTTTGGCGGAATTTAGGATCGCCTGTCAATTCATCGAGATCAGATGTAATTTTTTGTGTATTTTCAAATGTCACCCTGGCTGCATCTAGGGTTTGTTGTAGAAGGACGATATTTTTAGGATCATTTAAATTTTTAGAAGCATCCTTTAAATTAGCTGAAGCTTCCGCAGCGTTAGCAGAAAGAAGTTCTAAATTTTTCAATAATTCTCCTTCTGTTAAACGATTAACCGCAGGTGATAAACTGCTCACTGTTTGACGCAGTTGGTTACTGGTCTGGGTCATATTATTTAAAGTAGCTACTAAAGCAGAACGATTTGTGGTTAATAATTCATCTAAGTTATTTAAAAGCTGACTTGCTTGTTTTGCAGTTGTACTAAAATCGCTGGCTGTTGTACCTAATTGATTTGCGGTTTTTGTTGTTGTAGCTGTGAGTTCATTTGTTGCTCGTTGGATGGTGACAGCTGTATTAGAAAATGTTCCTAATTGTCCTTGAAAACTTTTGCTGACACTTTGCATTTCTCGACTTAGTTTAGCGACACTGGTAGCCGCATCCGCAGAGGTTACTAAAAGTCGATTCACGTTTTGATAAAATTCTTCGTTATTATATTGAGCAGCAAACTCAGATGATTGGCGAATTAGTTCATCAACGCTGATGCCAATATTACCTTTTAATTTACTGGATTCATTACAAATAATCAGACTGGGATTACAATCTTTATCTAAAGGTTTAGCAATATCACTTCCAGTTTCTAGGGTGGTGTTTGGAGTGATATCAATAATACTTTCGCTGATTAATCCACTTTGATTGGCTTCTATTTTAGAATCAGCAGGAATGAGCAAATTAGGATCATTGATTTCAATTTCTACGTCAACGGCATTTACTCCCGGCTGTATTTTGGAAATACTACCCACTTTCACACCACGATAACGAACTGGTGCGCCTTTTTGCATTCCTCCAGCGTTGGCAAATTCGACCACTGCTTTATAAGAACTGCGTCCGGGAGTGATTCTATTTAACCACATAAGAATTACCCCAAATGCTCCTAAACCCAGTAAAATTAACAATCCCACTGAGCCTTCTCTAAAAGTTCGTGTAGAGGTAAAGCCGCTAATTAGACCTCGCATTTTTTCGCGTTCCATAACAATAGTCCTGAATAGTAATTCGTAATTCGTAATTCGTAATTCGTAATTCTTAATTTGTAAATATGGGAATAGGAAATAGGAAATAGGAAATAATTATTTTTATTCTGACTCCTGACTCCTGACTCCTGACTCCTGACTCCTGACTCTTGAAATATATTATCAACCCACTACTTGAATCGGACCATTTATACTTCCACTCATAAATTGTCTAATTAAAGGGTGGTCAGTATAATCTATTTCTTCAACTGTACCTTGCCATTGCACCTTTCCTTGATAAAGAAATATCAACCTGTCAGCTGTGCGGCGAATGGTACTATCTTGGTGGGTAACAATGCAGTAGGTACTACAGCCTCCTTGTGTACATTGTAAACTGCGGATTAAATCCTCAATTACCGTTGAGGCGATCGGATCAAGTCCGGCTGTAGGTTCATCGTATAATAAAACTTCTGGACTATCTTTGGGATGATCAGGATTAGACATGATTGCACGAGCAAAACTTACCCGTTTTCGCATCCCTCCCGATAGTTCTGAGGGGTAAAGATGACCGATATCTCCTAAACCTACCATTTCTAATTTTTCGTTGACAAGTTTGCGAATGCGCGATCGCTCTAGTTTTGAATTCTGATATAATGAAAAACCAACGTTTTCATCTACATTCAAGGAGTCAAATAAAGCCGCTTGCTGAAATACCATCCCAATACCTACAGGATCAGCACCATCTTCTATTAAACCATCTCGCTTTTGTCCTTGAATATAAATTTCTCCTTCATCGGGCTGCAATAACCCAGCTATAATTCTTAAAATCGTTGATTTACCAGTTCCTGAAGGTCCAATAATCCCTATTGCTTCTCCTTTGAAAATTTGCAAATCAATATTATCTAAAACCTGATTTTTGCCAAAGGATTTAGAAATTCCTCTCAGTTCAATTAATGGTTCTATTCTTGGTTCTATTATAGGTGATTGGTAACTGGTCATTGGTAATTGGTAATTGGTAATTGGTAATTGGTAATTTATTCTTATTTCTGAACTCCTGAACTCCTGAACTCCTGATAGCGAAGCGTGGCGTTAGCCATACTCCTTCTTTTAATATGCAAGATATTGATGTCATTGTAATTGGTAGTGGTATCGGTGGTTTATCTGCGGCCACCTTACTTGCACGTTATGGAAAACGGGTTTTAGTCTGTGAAAGTCATACTATTCCCGGTGGTGCAGCGCACAGTTTTAAAAGACGCGGTTTTGAGTTTGATTCTGGACCCTCCTTTTATTGTGGTTTAAGTGGTTCTCAGAGTTTAAATCCCCTCAAACAAATTCTCGATGCGATCGGCGAATCTCTCCCAGTTATACCTTACGATCCTTTAGGACATTATCATTTTCCTGAAGGCACTTTTGCAGTTTATAGTCATGGGGAGCGTTACCGTCAGGAGTTGGAGAAAATCACCCCTGCTGGTGCTAAGGAATTTCAACAGTTTGAACAGCGTCTTTTGGGACTTTACGACGCAATGAAAGGTATTCCTACCCTAGCACTCAGGGCTGATTGGCAAGTTATACCTCTATTGTTACAGCGTTATTTACCTTCTTTGGGTAAAATGTTGTTAAATTTGCCCATTGTGCAATCTTCTGTTGGTAGTGTGATGGATGCTACTATTAAAGATCCTTGGGTAAGACGACTAATTGACCTAGAATGCTTTCTTTTATCTGGTTTAAAGGCAGAAGGAACAATTGCCCCTGAAGTAGCTTTTATGCTCGGTGAACGTTCCCGTGCTGGGGTTGAGTATCCCGTAGGAGGTAGTAAATCCATTGTTGATGCTTTGGTACGGGGTTTACAGCGTTTTGGTGGTGAGTTGCGTTTGGGTTGTCATGTTGAGCAAATTTTGGTGGAAGGGGGGAAAGCGGTTGGTGTGAAGTTGAGATCCCCCCAACCCCCCTTAAAAAGGGGGGCTATGATTTTAGAACCTGGGGTTATGAATTTGGAAGGTGATGCGGAGATTTTAAGAGCGTCTATAGTTATTTCTAATGCGACTCTTTGGGATACTTATAATAATTTGCTACGTCCTGAAGATTTACCTGCAAATTATCGCCAAGCTGCTTTAGATACACCAGCGGTTGAAAGTTTTATGCACTTACACTTAGGGATAAAAGCGGAAGGGTTGGAAAATTTAACGGGTCATCATGTGGTGGTTCATGATGCAAATCAAGATATTACTGTTCCTGGAAATACTTGCATGATTTCTATTCCTAGTGTTTGGGATAAGTCTTTAGCACCGGAAGGACATCATGTGGTTCATGCTTACACTTTAGAACCTTTTGCGGGATGGGAACGTAATGATAATTATGAAAATAAGAAACAGGAAAAAGCCCAAAGTTTATACCGGGCTTTGGAGCGTGTTATCCCTGATGTTCGGGAGCGGGTGGTGTTGGAGTTGGTTGGTACTCCTTTGACTCATGCTGGTTATTTGCGGCGTTATCAAGGTACTTATGGTCCTGCTATTGCTGCGGGTAAGGGGATGTTTCCAGGTATGTATACGCCGATAAAGGGTTTGTATCGGGTGGGTGATAGCACTTTACCGGGTATTGGTGTTCCTGCGGTCGCTGCTTCGGGTATTTTGTGTGCTAATACTTTGGTTGATATGGGGCGGGTTTTGGAGGTTTTGTAGGTTTTTTAACGAACCACGAAGAAGCGAAGGAAGCGAAGGGAAGAGAGTTTTAGAGAGATTTTGGGTTGGTGATGATGGGTTATTGTTTCGCGCAAAGGCGCTAAGGAGCAAAGGCGCAAAGAAGAGGGTGAAAGGAAAGAGTATTTCAGAGGAATTTTGACATTTGTGGAAAATTATGTGGAAAACTATTGTGTTTGGGTTAGGATGTCGTTACTTGTAAGTTAGAGGTAAGAATCATGAGATAAGTAGTGAATATTATTTATGCACATTATCACCCGTCGGACACTTTCAGAATTTTGGGAAAAGCACCCTAACTCACAAACTAGCTTGCAATCATGGTATAAGATTACATTAAAAGCTGAATGGCAAAATTTTGTAGAGTTACGTCAAAGTTTTCCTTCTGCTGATCAAGTTGGTAATCTCACTGTTTTTAACATTGGCGGTAATAACTATCGGCTTATTGTTCGTGTAAATTACAATTTTCAAAAAGTTTTTATCCGTCATGTCCTCACCCATGCAGAATATGATAAGGAGGACTGGAAAAATGACCCTTGGAATACGTAACAACAACGCTTATCTTGAATTACTTAAATCTTTCCCCCCTCGTCCTATTACTTCTGAGGAGGAATTTTTAGCTACACAAAAGGTTATCAATTTTTTGATTGATAAAGGTGAATTAACTCCTGATGAGGAAGATTATTTAGATGTTTTAGGTACTCTAGTTTATGAGTACGAAGAAAAGCACAATACTATACCAGATATTTATGGTGTGGATTTACTGCAAGCGTTGATAGATGAATTTAATGTGCAGCAAAATGACTTAGTTACTATTTTTGAAACTGAGGTGATTTTATCTGAAGTTTTGAGTAAAGAACGTCCTTTAACTGTTGATCATATTCACAAGCTTGCGGAGTTTTTTCATATTTCCCCGGCTGCGTTTTTTGAATCGGTTGGTTAGATGCAGAGTTTATTTACTAAATATCGTCTATTCTGGTCTATTTTTTTTCTCGTCAGTGCTTTGGGATTGACTTTTTTTATCTCTCTTTCTCAAGGTGCTGTTCCTTTAAATATGTCCGATTTTTACCAAGCTCTGATACGTCAAGGAGACCCCATTAAACAAACTATTCTCTGGGATTTACGACTTCCTAGAATTATAGCAGCTTTGGTTGTAGGGGCGGCTTTGGGTATGTCTGGCGCTCTTTTACAGGGTATGTTACGTAATAGTTTGGCTGACCCTTTTATCTTGGGAATTTCTGCGGGTGCTGGGTTAATTGTGATTATTATGATTGTTTTGCAAGTCTTCCCAATTGCTATTCCTTTTGCTGCTTGGTTGGGGGCAATTTTGACTTCTGCTCTTGTTATTTTCCTCGGTCGTGCTGGTGGGGGAATTTCTGTGGAAAGGTTGATTTTAGGCGGGGTTGCTGTTAGTGCTTTGTTTGGTTCTGTGCAGAGTACGTTATTATTAATGGCGGAAGATGGTCAGGTACAAATTGCTTTGAGTTGGTTGGTTGGTAGTTTAAATGGTCGCGGTTGGACGGAAATTTCTACGGCTTGTCCTTATATTATTGTAGCTTTATTTTGCGGATGTTTGTTGGCGCGATCGCTCAATGTTTTGGCTTTGGGTGATGAGTTAACTGTGGGTTTGGGTGTTTCTTTATTACGTTCTCGTTTATTAATTGGTGGTATTGCCACTTTATTAGCCGCTGGTGCTGTGAGTATTGCTGGTTTAATTGGTTTTGTCGGTTTACTTGTTCCTCATGCGGTAAGGTTAATTGTAGGCACAGATAACCGTTTTGTTTTACCTTTTTCTGCTTTAGCTGGTGCTTGGTTATTGATGTTTGCAGATTTATTAGCACGACTCGGTGCAGTGGAACTTCCTGTTGGTTCGGTTACTGCTTTGTTGGGTTCTCCTCTGTTTATTTGGTTGCTTTATCGTCGTGCAGGTGGTTTAGGTAAATTATAGGAGGTGACAGGTGACAGGTTACAGGTGACAGGGTTGATAATTTCTTTAATTTTGACTTTTGACTTTTGACTTTTGACTTGTTAATTATGCCTTTAGAATTAGAAAATCTCACTGGTGGTTACACTGCTTTACCCATTGTTAAAGATGTGAATTTGTCTTTGCAAAATGGGGAATGGTTAAGTTTAGTTGGTGCTAATGGTTCGGGTAAGTCTACTTTATTAAAGTTAATTAGTCGTATTCTTTTTCCTCAAGGTGGGGTGGTTTTACTTGATGGTAAAGCTATTCATTCCCAACCCCCTAATTTAGTTGCTCAAAAATTAGCTCTTTTACCACAACAACAACCTGTCCCTAGTGGGTTAACTGTGCGTCAATTAGTTAGTTTAGGTAGGACTCCTCATCAACTTTGGTGGCAATGGGAATTAACAGGTAATGATAAACAAATTGTAGAGACAGCAATTCAAGAAACACAGTTGGAAAAGTTTAGCGATCGCCTAGTAGAAAACCTCTCTGGAGGTGAAAGACAACGGGCTTTTTTAGCTTTGGCTTTAGCACAAGAACCCAAGGTTTTATTATTAGATGAACCAACAACTTATTTAGATATTAATTATCAACTTCAGTTATTGGAATTACTCAAAAATCTCAATCAATTACAACAATTAACTATCGTCACGGTTTTACATGAATTAAATTTAGCCTCCCGTTATAGTTCTCGCATTGCTTTATTAAAACAAGGTCATCTTTGGGAAGTTGGTACACCGGAAACTGTGCTAACACCACATAATATTGCTGAAGTTTTTGGTGTTGAATCTTTAATTATTCAAACTCCTGTCGGTTTACAAGTTTGTGCAGTTTCATCTTTATAAAAATCACCTTTAAAAAGGACAATTTGATAACTTTAGCCCCCCTTTTCAAGGGGGGTTGGGGGGATCAACTCCATAACTGATCAACTGTGACAAATTCATAGCCTTTTTGTAATAGTTGGGGAATTAAAATTTTAATTGTTTCTGCTACATCCTGTCCACCACAAACCCCATCATGCAATACTATCAATGATCCATTTTTTACTTGTTTTAAAACTCGTTTCACAACAACAGATACACCTGGACGCACCCAGTCTTCTGGTACAACACTCCACATCACTGGTCTATAATTCCATTGTTGAAATAATTGTAATGTTTTGGGTGTAAAAAAACCGTTGGGAGGACGAACATCGCGGACTTGTTCAGGTTCTAATTCACAAGCATTGTAAATAGCAACTTGGGTTTTTTCTAAACTCTGTTTCAATTGAATTGGGGAAAGGGTAGGAAAAAAATGATGTTCATAACCATGTAAACCTATCCAGTGTCCTCTATCTTTTACAGCTTTAGCTATATGGGGTGAACGGTTGACACAAACACCTAACCAAAAAAAACTAGCTGTAATGTTGTAATGTTCTAAAATTTTCAATACTTGGGGTGTGTGTTGAGGATGGGGTCCATCATCAAACGTAAGTGCTATCTTTTTATTCTGACTATCTCCACACCAAAGACAGTGGGGAAAACTCGGTTGAAGTATGCGGTAAACTATGGGAAATAGAGGTGCAAATTGCATCATTGATAATTCGTAATTTGTAATTTGTAATTAACGCTTACTCAGTTTGCGATATTCCCAAGGATCAACAAATTTTTGATCATTCCAAATACCAATCTTTTGTTGTTGCGCTTGTGCTTCTGTTTGCTGCAATAAATCTTTACTGGGACACTTGCTTAAATAAGGATGATAAACTTTAGCTAAACCTTCCTGTAATAAAACTTGTTGCACAAAAGTACCATTCTTTAAACGCACTTCTGCCACTTTTCTACCATAGCGATCGCTCTCAATAATATCCAACTTCACGCTATCTCCTGACTGTTTCACCATTTCCTCTACTCTTGTTTGTGCTTTCACACCCCAACTAAATTGATTTATATCCCGCACCCTTTTACTATTCTTTTCTTTGTTTGAATGAGCTATTTCTGGTGCATCTACACAAGCTAACCTAACTGTAAATTTCTGATTTTCAGCATCTCTTAACACCAATGTATCACCATCACTCACTCTTTCCACAAGTTCACCAGATCCAGCAAATAGAAGATCACATCCCATCAAACTTACAATAATGATAACTGCACCCAACCAAATCAGAACTTGTTTAATTAATTGATTCATTTTCACCACCACACTATTCATTACTATTCATTTATCAGAAGCAGGGAATAGATAAATTCTAAAACTCCTGTGTTTTGCATTTTTCGTCCTACCTCGCAATATTACTGATTTTACAAAGGCTGTTAATGTGTAAAATTGATAGTAAATAAATCGTGGTGAGCAGTTAGCTATGATAGTAATTTAATCTTTCTCAAATTTACGGTATGAGCCACTGCAATTCACGATTAAACCACTAAATAATTATTCTCACATTAAGATTATGAAACCTATTCACCATCATCAGCGTTGCGATGCTGCTCAAGAGTTTCAACAATCCCTTACTCAGTTGGAAGATATTTTACAAACAAATTCTACTGATAATCAAGCAAATGCCGAACTTGATTATAGTAACTCTATCAGCGAAAAAATAAGTGAAAACACATACCACATTGATATGGCTGCTTTAGAAGATGCTGTTGCGGATATTGAACAATATTTGGAACAGAAACACAAAAAACAGCAAAATTAAGAATTGATCACCCATAAATCTTTTGTCGCTGGGCTTCATATAACATTACAGCCGCTGATATCGCCACATTTAAGGATTCAACTCCAGGACTGAGAGGAATTTTGACCTGGGTATCTGCCATTGCGGCTAAATCATCTGACAAACCAGCACCTTCATTTCCCAGTAAAATCAAACTCGGTTTGCGCCAATCTACCTCCCAATAAGTTAAATTAGCAGTTGGTAAGGTGGCTATTACCTGCATTCCCGCTTGCTGACTTTGTTGAACTGTCGCTTTTAAATCCTGACTCACTGCCTTATTTAAGCGAAACCACTGCCCAGCAGAGGCACGTAAAACCTTGGGGTTATCTAAATCCACACTATCATCACTTAACCATAAACCAGACGCACCCGCAGCGGCCGCAGTCCTAATCATTGTTCCTAAATTACCAGGATCTTGCAGAGTTTCCACAGCTAAAACCAACCCAGTCAAAGGAACTTGGTTTTCTTCACCTCGTTTTGCTGTCGCAACTACACCATCTGGTTGTACTGTAGTGGCGATCGCTGCTAAAATATCTTCACTCACAATTTCTGCGCGCTCGCACTGACTACAAGCCAAATGCCATAATTCTTGATGTGCCTGTTCCCATTGAGGAGTACAACATACTACCTCTAACGGGTAATTCACCGCACAAGCTTCTTCTAACAAGTGCGTCCCTTCCAGTAAAAATAACTGCTGCTTATGCCTCTCTTTGGTAGAGTGCAGCTTGCGGATTTGCTTAACGAGGGAATTTTGTAAACTTGTTAGCACAATTTTAGATTTTAGATTTGGAATTTTAGATTAATCTAAAACTCAAGAAATATACCTAGATGCGGAACCCGGGACTTGAACCCGGAAGCCTTGCGGCACTAGAACCTGAATCTAGCGCGTCTGCCAATTCCGCCAGTTCCGCTGGCATTTATTATCTTATCACCAATTTCCTATTATTGCGTAAATCTTGAAGATTGTCAATATAATTCTTTATAGGGAACAGGTGACTGGGGACTGGTGACTGGGGACTGGGGAGATGGGAAAGCAGGGGGAGCAGGGGAAGTTCATAACCCAATTACCAATCACCAATCACCAATCACCACTCACCACTCACCACTCACCAAACAAAATGTAGACAAACCAACTCTTTACTGTAGAATCGAAACCAACTTCAAACCTTTATTATTACTCATTTTTTGGAGGTAGGCTTATTAATTCTTCTAGCAGCTTACCAGATGGCAAGTTGTCACCTGAAGCAGACTCCTCAGTTCTGCAAATTTGGGGTGGACATTCTTTGCAAGGTCATGTAAGAATTAGCGGGGCAAAAAATTCAGCTTTGGTAATCATGGCTGGAGCTTTGCTTTGTTCAGGAGATTGTCGTATTCGTAACGTCCCCTTATTAGCGGATGTAGAGCGCATGGCGCAAGTTCTATCCGCATTAGGTTTGTCATTAAGTAGACAAGGGGATATTTTAGATGTCAATGCTAGAGAAATCAGCACATCTAAAGCGCCCTATGAACTTGTTACCCAACTGCGAGCCAGTTTTTTTGCCATTGGTCCAATTTTGGCCAGACTGGGAATAGCACAAATGCCATTACCGGGGGGTTGTGCCATTGGTGCAAGACCAGTTGATTTGCACGTCAGGGGGCTGCAAGCAATGGGCGCAGAAGTGCAAATTGAACATGGCATTTGTAATGCCTACGTTCCTGGTAGCAATAACAGATTGAAAGGAGCGAAAATTTACTTAGACACTCCCAGCGTTGGTGCAACCGAAACCTTGATGATGGCAGCTACCCTAGCCGATGGGGAAACGATCCTTGAAAATGCGGCCAGAGAACCAGAAGTAGTTGATTTAGCTAACTTCTGTAATTCAATGGGTGCAAAAATACAAGGTGCAGGTACAAGTACCATTACCATAGTAGGTGTTGAAAAATTACATTCTACTGACTATTCCATTATTCCCGATCGCATTGAAACAGGAACTTTGTTACTCGCTGGAGCTATTACTCGTTCAGAACTGTTGTTGTCTCCAGTAGCACCGGATCATTTAATCCCCGTTATTTCCAAGTTGCGCGATATTGGCGTAACTATCCTTGAAGAGGGATCAGACTGTTTGCGGGTTTTGCCAGCACAAAAACTCAGAGCTACAGATATTGATACTTTACCTCATCCGGGTTTTCCCACAGATATGCAAGCGCCATTTATGTCATTGCTAACTTTGGCGGAAGGTGACAGCATCATTAATGAATCTGTGTTTGAAAATCGTCTGCGTCATGCTTCTGAGTTAAACCGCTTGGGGGCAGATATTCGCGTTAAAGGTAATACTGCCTTTGTGCGGGGTGTGTCAATGTTATCTGGCGCACCAGTTATAGGTACGGATTTACGAGCATCCGCAGCCTTGGTAATAGCTGGACTCGCAGCAGAAGGAAAAACCACTATTAAAGGATTAAACCATTTAGATCGTGGTTATGACCGCCTGGATATGAAGTTACAGCAACTAGGAGCGAAAATTATCCGTGTAGGTGAAGCATCGGCAGATGCAGAATTATGTACCAATAACAGTAATTCCCCAGCTTCGGTATCTATCTAGGGTTAGGGGATTGGTATCTGGTTATTTAATGGCGGATCTTACCTGTTGATGAAATATCAAGTTGGTAAATTTCGCCATTAATTTATTGAATTTCCTAAATCAACGTGCTATTCAAGTTCGACCAATTGCCAACGGTTGGAAAAAAGCTGTGGATCAATGATCGCTTCACAACCCATTGCCAACTAGAATAAGCTGAATTTGGCAGGTAATCAAATTGAGGATATAAGTCCTTTGGCAAACTTGACAAACTTAAATTTTCTGTTTTCAGAAGATAATAAAATTAAAGATGTTAACCCTTTAGGAAACATAAAAAATTTAAATCGACTGATTCTTACTGACAACCAAATTACAGATGTTAGCCCTTGAGCAAAACTGAATAATTTGAATTTGCTGGTACTGCGTTTGAATAAAATCAAAGATGTCATGTCAGTCCTTTAGCAAAACTGACAAATTTAACTGAGCTTGTGCTTGAAGACAACGAAATCACAGATGTAACTCCCCTATCAAAACTGACGAATCTTTAAGAGGTGAGTTTTCCAGGTAATCCCGGTATTAACTAATCTTTGTCTGCTGTTATCTTGTGCAATCGCTATACTAGCTATGGGAATTATATTTTTTATTGATGACCATAATTATGTCTTTAGTTAAAACCCCCCTAATTGGTTTAAAAGCTGACTCATTCCGTCATCCTCTGGACTTGGAAGCAACTCAAACTCTCAAGCAAATTCCTGGGATAGATATGATGGTCAGAAATTTTCTCGGTCCAATGGCCGAACAGGTTTTTTATGTAGAAAATATTGCTTCTAGTGTGTTGGTGGGGGAAAAACAATTACCTGATCTACACAAGTTATTATTAGATGCTTGTAAAACTCTAGACAGTGAACCACCGCAATTATACGTTCGTCAACATCCCGCCCCTAATGCTTATACTTTTGCGATGCGGGGTAAACAGCCGTTTGTAGTGCTGCATACTTCTTTAATTGATATGCTCACACCAGAGGAAATACAAGCAGTAATTGCCCATGAGTTGGGACATCTCAAATGTGACCACAGCGTTTATTTAACACCTGTGAATTTACTCATTTTAGCAGCTGCAATTTTACCTAATGTGGGTGCAGCTTTAGCACAAACTTTGCAAGCACAGTTATTAGAATGGGTACGTTGTGCGGAGTTTACTTGCGATCGCGCGGCTTTGTTAGCTACCCAAAACCCCAAGGTGGTAATGTCTGTATTAATGAAGTTAGCCGGCGGTTCTCCCACTTTAGCACCCCAATTAAATCTTGATGCCTTTGTTGCTCAAGCTCGTGCTTATGATGACATCAGTAAAACAGAACTTGGGGAAATGGTGAAAGAGGCTCGCACTGCTCAATTAAGCCACCCAGTACCAGTATTGCGAGCTAGGGAAATTGACCGCTGGAGTAGTAGTTTAGAATACCATAAGCTACTGCAAAATCACGGCTTTAAAGGTGAAACTGAAACCGCACCCAAGGGAGGGTGGAGAAATTGGTAAATACAGGGGACTGGGGACTCTTTACTGGGGACTGGGAAAGAAGCAGGGGAAGCAGGGGAAGCAGGGGAGGTTAATAACCCAATCACCAATAACCAATGACTAATGACTAATAACTAATGACTATGACCTTAGATTTCATCAGAGTTTCGCCAAACACAGGTAAAACACCATCCGCTTTAATCGTTACCTTACACGGTTGGGGTGCAAATGCTCAAGATGTAGCATCTTTATTGCCTTATCTCAACTTACCTGATTATGAATTTTTGCTTCCCAATGCACCTTATCCCTATCCTTATGCAGACACTGGCAGAGCTTGGTATGATCTGCGAAATGAGAATATGTATCAAGGATTGCCAGAAAGTCGCCAATTGTTAATTGATTGGTTGCAATCTTTAGAGAAAAATACAGGAGTACCGTTATCGCGGACTATTTTGAGTGGGTTTTCTCAAGGTGGTGCTATGACTTTGGATGTAGGATTAACCTTACCCCTGGCTGGTTTGGTGGTGATGAGTGGGTATTTGCATCCTGGTGTAGCCACCCTGAATAAAAGCAGTTTTCCCCCCACATTAATCATGCACGGAACACAAGATCAAGTTGTACCATTATCGGCTGCTACTAAAGCTAGAGAAGTGGCACAAGCATTAGGAGTGACAGTAGATTATCATGAATTTGAGATGGGACATGAAATCAATTTGCAAATGTTGGAGGTATTGCGAAAATTTGTGATCAAGACAATTGCTAACAGCTAAGTTATCAATTTTTTACATATTTAGGATAAAAATCAGCTAAATGTTTACAAATTTGATGCCCACTAATGAGTAATATAGATTGGGTGGAAGATTTTAGCGCAACTCCACCTTAAGCTGAATGCGAATGCTGCAAAAGGGAGGGGCAAGTATTATGACAACTCTAAGCATTTCTAAGAAAGAAATTGCTGCCATGACAGCAACAGATGTAGAAGACTTGGCTACGCGTCTGGAATTAGATAATTACAGCAATGCTTTTGAGGGTTTGAATGATTGGCATCTACTGCGAGCAATCGCGTTTCAGCGTCCAGAATTAGTTGAGCCTTATATTCATCTTTTAGATTTAGAACCCTACGACGAAGCATAGAAATTTTAGCTAACAATTCAGCATCCTGTAAGGGTTTAGCAATGCTGAACCCTTATAAAAATCATTTTATGCAATGAATCAGTACATGAGCCAAATAGATCCATACAAATGGATGCAACAACAATACAAGCTCATACAGAGTGAGCTATGCTATCATTCAACACCTAGATAATTTGTATAGATTAATTATTTGGTATCATTATAGATAGAATGATATACAGTTTTTTGTATCTAATTAATTAGGAACGGTTGTCATAATGGTAACAAATAATGAACAGATGGAATTATTAGATCAAGAAGAGGACTTAGATGATGATTTTAATTTTGAAGAAGATGATAAAAATTTAGAACCCTTTGATCCTACAGAAATTAGAGTCAAAACTAGACTCATGACAATGGATCTACTACTTAAAAGAATTAAACATGATGAAATTGACTTAGCCCCTGAATTTCAGCGTCATGCTGGTATTTGGACAGATAAAAATAAGAGTCGTTTAATTGAATCTCTTTTGATTAGGATTCCTCTTCCTGCATTTTATATAGACGCAACTAATGATGATAAATGGTTAGTAATAGATGGTTTACAAAGAATTAGTACATTTAAAAAATTCATTCTTGATCAAGAACTTACATTAACTGACCTGCAATTTCTTAAAGATTTAGAAGACAAAAAATATAATGAGTTACCTCGTTCTTATCAAAGAAGAATAGAGGAAACGGAGTTAACAGTCTGTTTAATTGAATCCGGAACTCCTTCCAAAGTTAAATATAATATTTTCCAAAGAATAAATACTGGTGGTTTACCTCTTAATAACCAAGAATTACGCCAAGCAATGAACCCTGGTAAATCTTTAACAGTTCTCAAGGAATTTGCTAAATTATTAGAGTTTAAGCGATTAATTAATCTCAGTGATAAGAAAAAACAAAGAATGGATGATCATGAATTTATTATAGGTTTTATTGCCTTTTCATTAACATCTTATGAAAATTATCCAGTGGAGGAAGGAAGAAACGAGTTTTTAAATAAAGCTATGGAAAAATTAAATAAACTAGATAATTCTTTAATAGAGGATATTAGACATAGTTTTATTAAATCAATGAAAGCAGCAGATCGTATTTTTGGCAATTCTGCTTTTCGTAAATCATCAAGTTCTCCTGTTAATAAATCTCTTTTTGAAACATGGTCAGTTACTTTAAGTAAATTAAACTCACAAGAAATTGATATATTGATTAATCAAAAAGAATTATTAAAAAAAAGATTTATCGAAAAAATGCGAACCGATAATGATTTTAATAAATCTATTTCTCAAGCAGCTAATAGAGTTAAGTACAGATTTGAACAAATTAATCAAATAGTTCAAGAGGTTTTATCATGCTAAATTCTTTAACTTTAAAAAATTTTAAGCCATTTGAAGATCAGTCTTTTTCTTTAAAGCCATTAACATTACTTTCAGGATTAAATAGCACTGGTAAGTCCTCCGTACTGCAATCTTTATTACTTTTACGTCAATCCTATCAACAAGATTTATTATATGATGTAGGTTTGGCATTAAACGGTGATTTAGTCTCTATAGGTACTGGACAAGATGCACTTTTCAAAAGAGCTAAAGAAGATTCAATAACTTTAGAAATTGGCATGAATAATGATATTAAAGGTACTTGGATTTTTGATTATGATCGTCAATCAGATGTAATCCAAATATCTGACTTTTCTATTGTTGATGACAAACTTTATAGTTCAAGTCTGTTTACCGATAAATTTCATTACTTAAAAGCCGAAAGAATAGCACCTAGAAATTATTTTGAAATGTCGGATTTTCAGGTTAAACGACATAATCAAATTGGCAGCCAAGGAGAATTTACTGCTCATTTTTTAGCTATAAATGAATTTAAAAAAATTCCACATCATCAACTATCACACCCATCATTAAAGTCTGAGAATTTACGAAATCAAGTTGAAGCTTGGCTTGGAGAAATTAGCCCAGGAACAAGAATTGATATAGAACTGCATTCAGCAATGGATGTAGTAAATTTACAATATTCTTATGAAGATAATAATTCCTATCGTTCAACTAATGTAGGTTTTGGAATTACCTATACTTTACCAATTATTGTTGCTATATTATCAGCTAGTTCAGATACATTGATTTTATTAGAAAATCCAGAAGCACATCTTCATCCTAGAGGACAATCTAAGATGGGAGAACTAATTGCATTAGCAGCAAGTTGTGGTATTCAAATAATATTAGAAACTCATAGCGATCATGTTCTCAATGGTATTCGTAAAGCAGTAAAATATAAAAAACTTGAGGCTGATAAAGTGCAAATTAACTATTTTGAAAGATATTTAAAAAAAGGACAACCAACTACAGAAATTATTACTCCTCGAATTTATCCAGATGGAGGAATTGATAAATGGCCAGATGGATTTTTTGATCAAGCTGAAAAAGATTTAATGGAGTTACTATAAATGCACTTTTTAATTAACGAACTTTCTTTTATTGGACAAGCATATAATAATTATGAAGCTGATGAATTAATGAAAAATATTTTAGAAATTATTCAAGAAATCAGTGTTATTCAAAATGGTTATCCGATCCAAACTCATAGCAATTTTGCTGCTCAAAAACTATCATCTGAATTAACGATTAGTCAATGGATTTTTCAGAATAAAAACTCAAAAAATTCTGATCAACAAAAGATTGCTATGATTTTACTGAGACTTTTAAGCAAAGGTCCTTTTATAGATGTACAGGATTTACTCAATAATTGCCAATGTCATTATCAAAAACAAGATGTTTCATCCAGTTCATTAGCTTTATGGATATGATAAGAAAACTGATAAATTCTATGTATTTCATGCAGATAATACTTTTGATGAACAAGGTTATCCAACTTATCATGGATTTCCAATTTCTGAAGATCAAGTTCCTAAAGAAGTATTAAATAAAATAAAGAGATAATGCCATCATCTGTAAATCCCAAATCAAAAAAAGTTCTCATTGCTATAGGCGGTGGTATTGCAGCCTATAAAGTCTGTGAATTGGTTTCTACCTTGTTTAAATCTGGGGTAGAAGTGCGGGTTATTCTCACTAATTCTGCTCAAGCGTTTATCACACCTTTGACTTTAGCAACTTTATCTCGTCATCAAGCTTATACAGATGCAGATTTTTGGCAACCTATCTATGAGCGTCCGTTGCATATAGAATTAGGTGAATGGGCTGATTTAATTGTGATCGCGCCTTTAACTGCTAATACTTTGGCTAAGTTAGCCTATGGGATGGCAGATAATTTGTTGACGAATACAGTCCTCGCTTCTACTTGTCCCGTATTGTTAGCACCGGCAATGAATACAGATATGTGGGAACAGGTAGCGGTGCAAAGAAATTGGCAACAGGTATTGACAGATAATAGATTTTGTGGTATGAGTACGGGGTCTGGGTTGCTGGCTTGCGATCGCATCGGTGCTGGTAGAATGGCAGAACCTGAAGAAATATTTGCCTATATTCAATCTTTATTACATACCCAAGGAAACCGAGATTTAAGCGGGAAGCGGGTTTTAATCAGTGCTGGGGGAACGCGAGAATATTTAGATCCGGTGCGGTTTATTGGCAATCCTTCAACGGGTAAAATGGGTTTAGCATTAGCACAGGCAGCACTGCACAGAGGCGCAGAAGTTACATTAGTGCATTGTCCAGCGAGTTGGGATGTACCTTTGGGAGTGGAAGCAATTTCTGTAATTAGTGCAGACCAAATGCAGCAGGTAATGTTAGAGCGTTTACCCAATGCAGATATAATTATTATGTCTGCCGCAGTTGCAGATGTAAAGCCTAAAGATTATAGTACAGAAAAATTACCTAAGCGATCGCTTCCTGAAAATTTACCCCTTGCACCAGTACCGGATATAGTTGCTGAACTAGGGAAAATTAAACAACCCCATCAATATTTAATTGGTTTTGCAGCACAAACAGGGGATATTGTAACACCTGCAAAAGAGAAATTACAAACAAAGAAATTAGATGCAATTGTAGCCAACCCCATTGATAAAATTGATAGTGGTTTTGGTAGTGATAATAATCAAGCGGTGTTTTTAGATAAACAAGGAAAAGAGGTAGAAATTCCCCCTTGTTCTAAATTGGAAATGGCGCATTATTTGTTTGATTTTGTTGTTTCATGAAATGGGAATCCCCGTACCTAAACGGGGACTCTCAAGGAGAATTTCGACGTAGTTGATCTATGGACAGATCACTATTTTCCGAAGAAATCAATTACGCGGTCAGCCACGCCTTTACCTGCTTGGACTTCAGGAAGTCGATCCATCTGGAGTTTCACATTACCCTGAGGAGTCTTGATAATAAAGAGTTCTTCCTCTGGTGATTGAGCAGCAGATATTCTACCTAGAGGTTCTGCTTCAGCGACCGGTATCTGAGTTACTCCCGCAGATGGCAGATGCACCCCGCCAAAAATACGGCTGGCAGCATTAGCTTCTACGGCTGCACTGATGGTGTTGTAAGTGATAGCCACACCGGGTAGGTCTTGGGAAGGAACGGTGAAACGTGTGTTATCCCCGAAGAAATTAATCAACACTTGTCCTGCGGCGGAGCCAAATGCAGCGTGTCCAGAGTTGTAGTCTGGAAAAGGTGGGGTGATGGGGGTTTCAAAGAACCGTTCAGGTTCATGATAGGAAATCAGTGGTAGCCAGTTGGGATCGCGAACTGCTCCTGATGTGAAGAGGGGGTTGTCTTGGCGGATGGCTTGAATCGGTCGTAATTGATTGTAGGTGTACTTGGAATCCCAAGTGAGAATGCCTATATCAGCCTGTGCAGCGTTCAACTGAGCAAATAAAAGGGCGTTTTGATTTAGCGTATTACCCTTATCTAAAGCAATTTGTTGGGCGTACTGATTCCACTGTCCGGGTGGTCTAAAGGTGTTGGCACGATCTAAAGCCCAGAAGATCGCAGTTTTGGTCTGGTCGGCAGTGCGAGTAATGGTCGTTTTATTAGTGTTACGGAAAGCACCTACTTGCCGAACAAGATTCTGTTCATCTCGGAACTGTGGGCTATTAAATGCTGGTGGTCCAGATAGTCCAAACTCTTGCAGACGAGGAAGAGGATTTAATGGGTCGCGAACGGGTATGTTAGGTGAAAAGGGTTTAACCGATCCCCAGCCTGGCAATGCTGCTGCTGAAAAGTTGGGGAAAACCGGTTGCCATTCGCCTGGTGCAGTTCCACCTGTGTAAACTGACTGCAATGCTTCCGCTAAACCGTCATTGCTCCGCAAATTCAGTATGTGATTAGCAACTGCTGTTCCTACAGCTATACCATTGCTCTTAGCCGTACCATTGGGTATTTTTGCCAAAGAGGCTGCCAATTGGCGATCAAATACAGGTCTGAGATTGGGATCTGGGAAGAGATTAATTAAAGCTGTATAAGCCGCTTGGTTAGCTGCTGCTCTCGGGTTGGCAGGGCCGGTAAGACCAAGGCTGGCAGGGGTTACTGTGACAGCGTAAGGTCTACCGATGCGGCTGATCGAGTTGACAGCATCATAGATTGACAGGTGAACGATCGCCTGATTACGTGCTGCTATTGGGGGTGCAGTGCCACCTCTAGCTAAAACAGCGCCATTTTCACGTTCAATCCCCGTGATCAAGATGGCATTCAGAAGCGTCGCATTCCAAATAATGACAGGGTCGCCAGCATTAATCAACGTTTCCGCCACTTTACCTGTTTGAGAGGTCTGAGGAATGTTAGTGTCAACCTCAGCAATAAGATGGTAAGCTCCTGGGGCGACAACACTGGGACTCACGAAATTAGCGCCAGCCAGGTTCACCGTCACAGTTTTAGACCTACCAGGAAGCAACCTCAGAGATGGAATTGTGTAAGTTCCCAGCAGCTCGTCTGTACCGACCAGAGGATCGTTGATGGTAGTACCCAACGTCGATACTTGCAGGACGGTTTTAGGTGTACTTAGGGGGTTTTTATCAAGAATTGAGTCTGGCGATACATATACATTGACATTTAAAGGTCTATCAAACGTTGCTGTACCGCGATTACTAACAACTAGGTTAAAACTACCGCTCTTGGGACCTGCACCTAATATTGTGGGCTTTTGATTGACTTTAGCAATCCTGATTTGGATATCTGGCACTATTTGAGCATAACCTGCTGCTGGGAGCATAGCCAAACCCAGCACAGATGCAGCTGCCGCGCTTTTGGCAAATAACGAAATAGACTGGGAAATGCTATTCAACCTAACTAGAGAGTCTGCCATGAATTTGTACTCTTTTTTAGTCGTAGAAGATGAGTTGGTACTTGAAGAAATGCAAACCATATGGATGGACAGAATGCTTGCCTAGCTGTTAGTAGCAGGCTAATATTGCCGCAGATGGAAGCATAATTTGTCCATTTCTGCGGCTTTTATGCATAACCCTGAGAGAAGCTAATTACACTTATAATTTTGGAGAAGTGAGCATCTTCACCACTTTGTCAATCAATAAGTATAGTTACGAACACTAACTATATGTTATGTATCATAAACAAATATTTATCTGGGTTTCTTTAACAAATTTTTATATTCTGACATTAGTGATTTTTAATACATTAATCACAGTCGCCATTTTTGTGCGTCTGAGTGCATATAGCAAAATTGCGGCGATCGCTAATGTGATTTTATTATGATTACCAAATTATTAGGAGAAAAAGAAATTTTAGAAAAAGTAGACATTGAATGGGTAGGAACTTCTATAGGTGAAGGTAAAATAGGGAAAATTACTTTTTGATAAAATCTTGTAGTGAAAATACTGTGCAAATGTAACAGGTTACACGTTTATATACTGCCAAACGTTGTAGGTTCTTCTCTTAGTAAGGATTTATGCTACAATAATAATCAGTTTAGTAAAATTTTAGCTTAAAAGAAATGGATATTACCACTGGAGGTAAATCATAAATGCTAAACAATCAGTCTATTACTGAAATGACTTTAGAGGATTTAGAATCATTAATTAATAGAATTGTAGATGAAAAAATTAATCAAATCAATCTTTCTAAAGATAACCAAATAGAACGAACTGAACTGGTGAATAAAATACACAATTTACAGGAAAGTTTAAAGCAAAAATATGGAGTATTTCCTAATTTAACCGAATTATTGCGAGAAGATAGAGAAAGATGATTTTAGATAAGATTGTCATTGATAGTAGTATAGTCATTAAATGGTTTATTGCTCAAGATTATTCATTAGAAGCAAATAAAATTCTTGATGCTTATAAATCACCACAACTTACCTTAATTGCACCAGACTTAATTTATGCAGAAGTTGGTAATATTCTTTGGAAAATACAACGATTTCAAGGTTTAAATAATCAAGATGCTGAAATGATACTTGATTTATTATATCAAATGCGATTTTAAATAGTTCCTGCTAATGAATTATTAAAAGATGCTTATCAGTTTGCAGTCAATTATCAAAGAACTTTTTATGATAGTCTTTACGTAGTTTTAAGTATTAGAGAAAACTGTAAATTTATTACTGCTGATGAAAAATTGTACAATTATATTCATGGGAAAATACCAAATATTCAACTGATAAAAGATTGGATTTAAGTTAATTATTGGAAATGAAGGACAAAGCCTAAAAACTTCATCCTTCACCCCTATTAATAATTACGCTTCATCCAAAGCTGCAATACCAGGTAAAACCTTACCTTCTAACAACTCCAAACTAGCACCACCACCGGTAGAAATGTGGCTCATTTGATCAGCTAAACCAACCTTTTCTACAGCCGCTACAGAGTCACCACCACCGATAATGGTTGTTGTGCCGGTTTTGCCGATTTCTGCTAAAGTATGAGCGATCGCTTCAGTACCTACAGCAAATTTATCAAACTCGAACACACCCATAGGACCATTCCAGATCACAGTCTTACAGTCAGCCAAAGCTTCTTGGAAAACCTTCACAGAGTCAGGACCAATATCCAAACCCATACCATCGGCAGGGATATTTTCAATGCTCACAGTGGTAGCATTAGCATCAGGCGCAAACTTATCTGCGGAAACGATATCAGTAGGCAATAAGAAAGTTACACCCTTTTCTTTAGCTTTCGCTTCCAAAGACTTCGCCAACTCTAACTTATCTTCTTCTACCAAAGACTTACCCACATTCAAACCACGCGCTTTGTAGAATGTAAATATCATTCCCCCACCGATGATCAACTTATCGCATTTTTCTAAAAGGGTTTCAATCACACCAATTTTGCTAGAAACCTTAGAACCACCGATAATAGCCGCTAAAGGACGTTGAGGAACTTCAATTGCACTTTGTAAATATTGCAATTCCTTCTCAACCAAATAACCAGCTACGGAAGGACTTAAATACTTAGTTACACCTTCAGTAGAAGCATGAGCGCGGTGAGCAGTACCAAACGCATCATTAACATAAAAATCAGCGTTAGCTGCCAATTTTTGAGCAAATTCAGGATCGTTCTTTTCCTCTTCAGCATAGAAGCGGACGTTTTCTAATAACAGCACTTGGCCATTTTGCAACGCACCAACCGCAGCAGCAACTTCATCACCAATACAGTCATCAGTTTTGACAACTTCTTGTCCTAACAACTCGGAAAGACGTTTAGCAACAGGTGTGAGACGTAATTTGTCATTTACACCCTTGGGACGACCGAAATGACTTGCTAAAATGACTTTAGAACCCTTTTTGGTCAAATCTTGGATAGTTGGCAGCGCAGCCCGAATCCGGGTATCATCGGTAATGTTGCCTTGCTCATCCACAGGCACGTTAAAATCAACCCGCACCAAAGCGCGTTTTCCAGATATATCAGCCGCAGATAAACTTGCTAAACTTTTTTTCGACACAGCCAGATCCTCCTGATTGCCTTTTTGTTATTGTTTTGAAAGTATAACCATCAAGATTTTACCGGAGTGCGGGGTGCTGAGGTGATATATGTTTAAAACAGTTTTATTTCCCATTGATCAAAGTCGTGAAGCACGGGAAGCAGCTGACCTAGTTACCAAGGTTGTGCAACTGTGTACCAGTCGTCTAGTAGTGCTTTCAGTCGTAGAAGAAGCAACCCCAGAAGCACCTGCTGGCGATCCTATGGTGTCACCAGAAGCCGTTGCTAAACTACTGGAAAATGCCCAAACCTTATTTTCTGACCAGGGTATCACCGCTGAAGTCATAGAAAGACAAGGTAAACCTGCTTTTACCATCTGTGATGTTGCTGATGAGATAGGGGCAGATTTAATTATTATGGCTTGTCGGGGATTGGGACTAACAGAGGAAGGTGCAAATGATAGTGTTACAGCCCGTGTAATTAATCTTTCACCTTGTCCTGTATTGATTGTGCCTTAGTTACAGGAGGCAGTATTGGGAGGCAGGAGGCAGGAGGTAGGGGAGGTAGGGGAAGCAAAGATTTTTCCCAGTCCCCAGTCCCCAGTCCCCAGTCCCCAGTCCCCAGTCAAGTAGTGAAATTTCGGTAAAAAACCGTACTGTAAGCGTAGCTTGTTCCCTAGATTAGCTCACTAGACTAAAATAGAATGAGAGGCAAAACTTTAAGCTACTGAGTACAAGCACTCAGTTAAATATAAGCAAAATGGGATTCTTTGACTCGGAGATAGTTCAACACGAAGCCAAACAGCTGTTTGAAGATTATCAAGCACTGATTGCGCTTGGCAACAACTACGGCAAATTTGACCGTGAGGGCAAAAAGCTGTTTATTGAACAGATGGAAGCGATGATGGATCGATATCGCGTCTTTATGAAGCGGTTCGAGCTATCAGAAGACTTCATGGCGCAAATGACTGTACAGCAACTAAAAACTCAGCTAAATCAGTTTGGTGTCACACCACAACAAATGTTTGATCAGATGAACATGACTCTGCAAAGAATGAAAGCTGAGTTGGAAAAACAGGTATGACAGGGAACAGGGAACAGGGAACAGGGAACAGGGAACAGGGAACAGGGAACAGGGAACAGGGAATTGGGAATATTTATCTTTCTTCTGCCTCCTGCCTCCTGCCTCCTGCCTCCTGCCTCCTGCCTCCTTTAATTTGACTTAGGACGAGGAAACTGAGAAGGTGATTTAAACTTCTCCGCAGGTACACCTTTGAGAGCTTGTACCATAAAGTCACGCCAGATGGGAGCAACCATACCCCCACCGGTAGCACCACTGGATAATTGCTGGTTGTCATCTCTTCCCACCCAGACAGCAGTTGTGAGTTGTGGCACAGTACCCACATACCAAATATCTTTTTCTGAGGAAGTTGTTCCCGTTTTTCCTGCTGATGGTCGGTCTAGAGCTGCGCCTTTACCCGTACCACTGGTAACTACAGATTCCATCACATTGATAATTGCTGCTGATGCCCAAGAATCAAGAACTCGCTGGGGTTTAGGTGTGTTGTCGAGTAACACATTTCCGCTACTATCTGTAATCCGTGCAATTACTGTTGTCGGTGATTGCCAGCCGT
>JBJOKS010000002.1:0-231137 GCA_046045965.1 Cyanobacteriota bacterium
AGGAATGATTTGGTTACGTAATAGTAATCAAACTAATTTAATAATTACTGCTTTAACTATTTCTACAACTTTACCAGTAATAACCATAACTCCTATTGTACCTTTATGGAAATTAGGTTTATTTTTTATCAAAGTTGGTAGTGTGTTATTTGGTGGTGGTTATTTACTAATTGCATTTCTGCAAGGTGGCTTAGTAGATGAATATGGGTGGTTAACACAAAAACAGTTATTAGATGCTGTCGCTATTGGTCAATTTACTCCCGGACCAGTGCTTTCTACAGCTACATTTATAGGATATATAATTGCTGATATACCAGGGGCAATTGTAGCAACTATAGGAATTTTTCTCCCTTCATTTTTATTTGTTCTGATCTTAAATCCTCTCATTCCTCGCTTACGTTCCTCATCTTGGACAAGGGCTTTTTTAGATGCAGTTAATGTCAGTGCTGTGGCTTTAATGGTAGTGACTACATTGCAATTAGGAATAGTTACTTTAACTATAGAGAAAGTGCCTTATATAGATTTTTTTGGTTTAGTTATTTTCTTTATTTCCGCAGTTTTAGCTATTCGCTATCGCATCAATGCTGCATGGTTGGTATTAGGTGGTGGTTTAATTGGTTGGGGTACTTCAATTTTGGGTTATGTCCAATAACAGATGTATAAATTTAGGTTAGTTATTTAACTATAAATGTAGTCAGAAATAGGTCAAAAAAATGGTAGAGCATTACGATAATATATCCCAAGAATATAAAAAATCTAAAGAGTTGCCAATCCGCCTGTATATTGAAACATATATATATTTTAATATGCTTGGTGATTTGACGGGTAAATCAATTCTTGATCTGGCTTGTGGGGAAGGATTTTACACCAGAAAATTCAAACAAAAAGGTGCATCTCTGGTTGTAGGAGTTGATATTTCCGAAAAAATGGTAGAACTCGCAAGACAGGAAGAAGCTAAAAAACAACTTGATATTGAATATATTGTTGCTGATGTACTTGAACTAGGTAAAATTGGTAGTTTCGATCTTGTAGTGGCTTCTTATTTACTAAATTATGCCCAAACAAAAGAACAACTATTAGAAATGTGTCAAAACATCTTCATTAACCTCAAACCGGGAGGTCGTTTTGTGACCTTAAACAACAATGGTGAACAATCTCCTAGTTCCTATCTGAACACTGAAAAATATGGATTTATCAAAAGTATCTCTCAACCACTTCAAGCAGGAACAGCTATAAAATATACATTTTCTGTTGATGGAAAGAAATTCAGTTTTGATAACTATTACCTCAGCAAAGATACATATCAATGGGCATTTCAAACTGTTGGGTTTAAAGATATTCGTTGGCAAAAAACACAAGTTTCTCCTGAAGGAATAGAGGAATTTGGTCAAGAATTTTGGCAGGATTGTCTTGATTGTGAGCCTTTAATTGGGATTGAGTGTTTTAAATAGTGAATTTTTCATCACCCCATCATCCAATTTTCTCCCGTCTCTCTTGCAATTTCAACATAATTTCCGCGTGCATCTCACGGGTAATGGGATAGAAAAATGTCAAAATTAAACCAATAATTAAACAAATTGTGGGTATAGGACCCACTGCAATTCTAATAGCTAACAATGCTGATTCCGGTTGGATAGGTAATGTACTTTGTCCAACTACAGCTTCTTTAAAACCCGATGCTTGTAAAGCATTACCTACTACAAATAAACCAAAAGCTAAACCAAACTTTTGCAATAAAACCATGAAACCATAAAAAACTCCTTCCCGTCTTTGTCCGGTTTGTAATTCATCTAATTCAATCACATCGGGAATCATTGACCAAGGAATTAAATAAGCTGTAGAAACTCCACAACCTGCCATGATAGCCATTAGATACATTAAACCAATTTGATTAGATTGTAAAAAGAAAAGTCCAGCAGCAGCAATTATCCATAAACTCATTCCTAAGAAATAAACAAGTTTTTTACCAAACCTTTTACTTAAATTACTCCAAACAAATAACATTAATAAAGCCGTTGCTTGCACCGCAATCAAAACTGTAGGAACTTCTGAATTTTTTAACCCCATACAATAAAGCACAAAATAAGGAATGATACTGGCTGTAATTTGTACCCCTAACCAAGAAAAAAGATAAATAGCAATTACAAATAAAAAAGGTTTGTTACTGAAGGCAATTTTTATTTGTTCAATAAAAGGAATCTCTGCTGGTTCTTCCAATTGGATACGTTTAGCTTCAAAAGCCATAATGCGATCGCGTGTTCCATAAACACACCAATATAAAGATAAAGTCGAAATCACAGTACAAATTGCTGCTAAAACTAAATACTGTTGTTGAGGATTGGCAATCATAGTAAAAACAATTTGTGCTAAAATCAATGATAAAATACTGCCACCAATGGAAAAAGTAAAGCGAAAGCTATTTAAACTCGTTCTTTCATCGTAATCTTGAGATAGTTCAGGAGTCATTGCCGTATAAGGCAAATTAACCACAGTAAAAAACACCTGAGATATAATTCCAATGACAACGTAATACCAGAACAATGGCCAAATATTACTACTTGGTTCAGAGCTAAATTGTGGTACAATCCATTGCAAGAAAAAGAAAATACCAAAAGGAATTGCACCATACAACAACCAAGGTAAACGACGACCCCAGCGCCGAGATTTAGTTTTATCTGTTAATACCCCCACAATTGGATCATTGACAGCATCCCAAATTTTGCCAATCATCAAAATACTGCCAGCTAAACCAGCGGGAATACCAGCCACATTTGTAAAGAAAACCAGCAGAAAAAATATGGCAATATTAGAAGTAATCGCAGGTCCTAAATCTCCAGCACCATAAGCCAATTTAGTTTTCAAATCTAACTTTTCACTGGCTAAATTTTCACTATTAACATCGTTCATAATAACCTACGCTCATATTAAGATAGTTGGGATTTGCTTTCAGTGCTAACTAAAAAATACTTACTTGAGTTTTATGTCAGACCTTTACATATCTTGGTCAGATTATCACCATAAAATTGAAAAATTGGCAGTTAAGATTTATCAATCAGATTGGGAATTCAATCAAATTGTCTGTCTTGCTAGAGGAGGACTGCGTGTAGGAGATATTCTCTCCCGCATATATAATCAACCATTAGCAATTTTAGCTACATCATCATACAGTGGCGCGGGTAAACAAGAAAGGGGTGGTTTAATTGTTTCCCCTCACTTAACGATGACTACCGACAGGTTAGGTTCCCGAATTTTGTTAGTAGATGATTTAGTAGACTCTGGGGTTACGCTACAACAAACTATTCCTTGGTTAAAAGCAAATAGCGAGTTTCTCATTGCAGAAATTCGCACTGCTGTAATTTGGTATAAAGCTTGTTCAGTGATTGCTCCAGATTACTATACTGATTATTTACCTGATAATCCTTGGATTCATCAACCTTTTGAAATTTATGAACATATAACCCCTAAAGAATTAGCTGAAAAGCCAAATTTAGTAATTACATAATCAATAAGACCAGATTTTATAGCAGGAGTCAGGAGTCAGGAGTCAGGAGTCAGGAGTCAGGAGTCAGGAGTCAGGAGTCAGGAGTCAGGAGTCAGGAGTCAGGAGTAAAACCCTCTTGTAGTGGAAGTTTCATTATCAATTGATGTCCTCACCACCCTGTTCACAGCTATAAGTGCTATCAATAAATCTTGTAGAGATGTTATAGGAAATGTCTCTACATGGATTAAATTACACATAATTTTCATCTAAAAGTTGTTCTAAAGTATCAGGACAATATTTGGGAAAATCAATTTTAAACATGGTTTTTTGTTTAACATATTTTCAAGCACTTCTATCAATATTTTCTAATTCATAACTCCAAGAATTGGTTTTTTTAATCATGGCTTTAGTTCGCAATAAGCAGCTATTTTATCAGCAGGGTCTGAGGTCTATGATACTTATCCAGCAAACTTTTTAGCTTCTTTGTCACCCCCTCAACATTTCTACTCTACCTGCTTTCATGGCAATAATCTGGTCAGCACGACGCAACACAGAAGGCCGATGAGAAACCACAAGACAAGTTGGTGTCCAAGGATTTTCTCCCTGTTCTGTATTAACAAATATCCGCGACCACAATGCCAATTCTGTCTCCACATCCAAGGCGCTGGAAAGGTCATCAAACACTAATAATTCGGGTTTACGGATAAACATCCGTGCTGCTGCTACTCGTTGCATTTGTCCACCAGAAAGCCGCACACCTTTGGAACCAACTAAAGTTTCTAGACTTTCATTCATAGTTGCTAAATCTTGTTCAAATACAGCCATTTTTAAAGCTGTTTCGATGTCAGAATCATCCTTAGATAATCCTAATAAAATATTTTCTCGCAGGGTATAGCTAAACAACTGAGGAATCTGGGGAGTATAAGCACTGCGAGGGGGAACAAAGAAAGTAGCAGGATTTTCCACAATATTCTCATTCCAGTAAATACATCCGTTTTGTATAGGTAATAATCCTAATAACAGCCGCAGCAATGTAGTTTTACCAGAACCAATCTGACCAGTAATTACTGTTAAACTACCGCGCTGAATTTCAAAGCTGATATCTATAATTCCCTGGTTAGTACCAGGATAAATATAAGTTAGATGAGAAACTCTCAAAGATTGAAGATTATCTCTCTCATTTTTTAAAGGTTGTTCTATTGCTGGTAAATTTTTCTGGCGACCATTCAGGTCATTCAGATAAAGTTGATTGGGCGCTACCAATGTATCAGCCGATGCACCAGATAGTAAACCAGCCATCCGTTCAAATGACACTTCTGTATGCTTAGACAATGCCATAAAACCACCAACAGAAGTAAAAAATCCAGTCACAAATGACAGGTTATAAACAAATAAGGCAAAGTCACCTACTGTTAACTGATTAACATCGCTCTTCATTAATTGAGAAGCCAGTAGTAGAATTATTCCTGTCCCCAGATTCACCATATTTTGAAATGAAGAATTGAGAATAGCGTTAAATAAACTATCCTTAATCATAGTTTGGCGGCGTTGGTCATTCAAAGTGCGAAAATAATCAAGCACATTTTTTTCTGCACCAGCCACCTTAATTGCTTGCACTGAACCAAATATTTCTCCTAAAATTCCTGTAACTTTTTCTGTAGCTTGGCGGCTGGCTTTTCTATACTTTTTAATCCGAGTTTCTGCTCGTTGAATAATTGCTACCATTGCTACTAATGGCAGAAATACAAACAGCGTCATCTGCACGTTGATACTCAATAGAATCACTAAACAAAAAATACCAAATATTCCTTCCCCTGAGAGTTCTGATATCCATGCAATGTTGTCTTCTATTTGTTCGGCATCATCACGAAAATAGCTAATTATTTCACCCTGAGACACAGTTGTTTCCGCCTCTTTAGTAACAACTATTGGCTGGGCTGTGGGATTTTTAAATAGGCGGTCTAACAAATTATGTCGCAGTAGTGACCGCATTAGAAAACGGTGCTGGGTTTTTGTAACTCGCCCCGCAAATATAACTGCAATATGTCCTAAATTTAGGGCTAGTAATAATACAATTAAAGCTAGAGGTGATAATCCCAATTGTTCCTCGTTTGTCAAACGATTGAAAAATTCCCGGATGATTAATCCAGGTAGGGCAGGCAAACCCGTAATTAGAATCCAGCAGATACTATCCAGGATATATAGTTTTGGTTTGTAGCGAATAAGTTGCCATAATAATTCCCAATGTTTGCGCTTTTTTGTTGAATTCATTATAGTTCCTAGTTGTTAATTTTTAGAATCTCACCCGAACCCTCTCCTTAGTAAGGAGAAGGAGCAGGAATTTTTTTTTCCTTATACAAGATTGAGTTAGTTTCATCTTTTTAGATTAATAAATCGGAGCAGCCAGTTTGTAATAACTGGGCAAAATGCGATTTGGGATTTTTAACTAATTCTTCGCGTTGACCATATTCACTAATGCGACCTTGTTCTAAAATTAAGATTTGATTTGCTTTTTGGACGGTGGCTAAACGATGGGCAATAATTATGCCTGTACGTCCAGTTAGTAATTTATCAATGGCTGTTTCAATCAGTTTTTCGGTAATAGGGTCAAGGCGTGAAGAGGCTTCATCTAATATCACTAAACCAGGGTCTTTGAGAAATACACGCGTAAAGGCTAGTAACTGCGCTTGTCCCGCAGATAAGCCGCTACTATCTGGCCCCAAATTTGTATCTAAGCCTTGGGGTAATGAATGCAACCATTCGGATAATCCTAATATTTCTAAGGTTTCATAGATGCGTTCGTCGCTAATTTCCTGGTTAAAAAAGGTGAGGTTATTCCGCACTGTGGTTTGAAACAGTTGTACATCCTGGGTGACTAATCCAATTTTTTGAGGTAAGTCTGTTGAGCAAGTCTGGTTAATTGGTAAGCCTCCCAGGTGAATTGAGCCTGATTTTGGGTCATATAGTCTCAGTAATAACCGCGCTAGGGAAGATTTACCGCTACCTGTACGCCCCAGTAAACCTAATAGTTGTCCAGCAGGTAAATTAAAGGATATGTCTTGCAGTACCAAATCTCCTTCTCCCGATTTCCGGTCATTGTAGCTAAACCAAAGGTGATCAAAGGTTACGGAAAGTGCGCCTTGAGGAAGTCGTTGTTCGCCTCCTGCACTGAGTTGGGATTTTTCTTGCAGTAAGTCTTGAATGCGGTAAATACTGGCTTCTGCTTGTTGGAGTTCTTCAAATTGGTTGCGAATTTGCTCGATGGGTTCGCTGAGTAAGTTGGTATAGTAGTACAGTATATATACTGTACCGATGGTGATAATATTTTGACTCCAAAGGTAAGCACCAACGGTTAAGGCGATCGCTGTTCCTAATGTAAAGATACCGTTGGTTGTACCCCAAAGAATTGTACTGGCAAAGCGGGCTTTGTGATAGATGGGTAGCCAGCCTTGCAAGATTTTGTGGAAGCGTTGCATGACATAGCTTTTAGCACCATTGGCGCGTATGTCTTCCATGCCGGCGAGTTGTTCACCTACGAAACCAAAAAAATCGGCGCTAATTTGGCGATAAGTTCTCCAATAGGGAACGGCTATGGAACGTAGACGGATTAGTGTTCCTAATGCTGTGAGACTAAAAAAGGCGATCGCAATCCCAGCACGCCAATCTTCGGCAAATAGCACTACAATCACACCGGACATTAATAATAAATTGCCCAAGATGTAAACGGTAAATTTGGAGAAGAATTCCGAAAGGGTGTGAACATCACCGTCTACTCTCTCTAGTAATTCGCCGGGTGTAGTGAATTTATGAAAGGATAAATCTAGTCGTAAACAATGTTCAACTAAGTCAGCGCGTAAGGCGTTGGTGGCTCTCCAAGCGACGTTTTCACCGTAGTAGGTAGCAGCAATTGTGATTAGTTGAGTTACTAAAGCTACACCTATAAATAGTAGGGCGGATATGAGTAAGTTTTGTCCTGAACCACCAGCTACGGCTGTATCAATGAAATAGCGGAGAATTTGGGGGTTGACTAATTGTAATCCGATGCTGGCTAGGAGCGCGATCGCAAATTTTAAAACCCTTCCTTTTTGGGGTTTGAGATATTCTACAAGTAAGTTCCAGTATTGCTGTAGTCCGATTTTCATGGTGTAGGAGGGATGCGTACTAAGAGATGCGATCGCAATTTTCCTGGCATTTTGGGGGGTAACACATATCCATTTTTACTATCGTGATACATTTGGCTGAATTGCAACAAGTCATTGATGTTTTCTTCTGTCAACTTAACAAAGTGATATGTATATTTTTGGGGACAAACAAATGTCACAACACAAGAGCGATCGCAAGTCCACAAACAATCTTCAGCCTGAATATTGATATTTTTGTAAACTGGATTGTTGTTTTGAGCTTCCAGAATTTTAATCAATAGTTGGTTTCCTTCAGCACGTTCATCTTCTTCATCGTGACCAAAAATAGCACTACAAGATTTACAAACAAATAAGGTATGAGGTGTCATAACTGATAAGTTACTAAAAACTACTTCAACTAATTCTTTTTATAATTCATTCATCAGGAATATCTGGTGAGAATATTGGATAATTTAGTTAAATCTGTATATTGCCAATGTAAAATTTTCAATGGCTGATTTTGTGTAAATCATTAAAAATCTCACTTTTAACTCCTATGACATTGATGAATTATCAAGCGATAAATTAGCATAATTATCACTAACTCCATAAACTTCAAGGCGTGTTAATTAGATACTTAAATAAGTCATCCAGAATTGCATTTGCAGCTAAAATACCACTACCAATCCAATAACTTTGAACTAAATAAACTTTATTTTCTTTTACAGCTTTTAAATTTTTCCATAGGGGATTTGATTTAAGTTGTTCTAATTTCTTGTTGGCTGTTTCATTCTCTTGACTGGTATTTTCACCTGTCCAGACAAATATAACATCACCGTCTGCTTTTTCAATTAATTCATTACCTATAGAAATTTGTACGGAATTACCAAATAATTTTTTTGCCTCTGAGGCATTTATATTTTGGGATTCTGGACGAGATAATCCGGCATCTTGTAAAACAGTTCCACAGAAAGAATCAAGTAAATAAATGTTAACATTATTAGGATAAATTCGCACTACAGAAACTTGATTTTTTGATAAATTATCACCCATTTTCTGCTGAAATTCTTCAAGGCGACGATAATAGTGTTCCATTAATTCTTGACCGAGTTCTTTCCTACCTAACGCCAAGCTAAAATTTTTAAACACCTCTTTCCATTGACTACTATTTTCAAATTCTAATAAAACTGTAGGAGCAATTTTTGAACTAAGAGAATATATGTATTTTTGATAGTCAAGTCCTAAAATCAAATCAGGTTTAAGTACAAGAATACTTTCTAAATTAGGTTCACCAATTTGCCCAATGTTTTTTACTCCTGTCAACTGTTTTTGTAAATATGATGAAAAATCCGATATCACACTACCAACAGGTTGAATACCGAGTGCGATCGCATTTTCCAAAGAAGCTGGATCTAACGTCACAACTCTCTCTAATTTATCTGGAATACAGCTGATACCCGCAGCGTGTTCTACTTGACGACAAGCTGTATTTGTAATTTGGTGATGAACAGGTATAGAACCACCATAATGACAAGCTACGGTTACGATTAGAGTACACAATATTGTGAACACAAATCGCCACCAGTGAGTTAAGATTTTGATTTTCATATCACTGTCATTCATGAGCAACTATACCTGTAATTACCTTAAAAATCTACAGCAATTGAACCAACCACAGTAAAAGGATCACCAGGAGCGATCGCTTCTCTAAATTCGGCTGAACGGATGTAATTAACATCAAACAGGTTTTTAAAATTAAGAGATGCTCGCCAATTATTTCTTCGGTAATAAATCGCAGCATCTGTACGCACATAGCTGGGTATTTGGAAAGAATTTTCTAGATCACCTTGTCTATCACCTACAAAAAACGCTCCTAGTCCCAATCCTATTCCTTGTAAATTACCTTTTTGAAATTCATAAGTAGTCCAAAGGCTGGCAGAATTATAAGGAGTATTAGCTAATCTATTGCCTTTTAATCCGTCATTATCGGCGGTAACTATGGCATCAGTATAGGTATAGGCAGCGATAATATTCCAACCAGGAAGAATTTGCCCAGTTATATCAAGTTCAACACCCCGACTTCTTTGTTCTCCTACAGGAATACTAAAACTTGTATCGTCGGGATCGGTAGTAGCGACATTAGATTTAGTAATTTGATAAACAGCTAAATTAGTTACCAATTTGCTATCTAAAAATTCTCCACGAATTCCTGCCTCATACTGTGTACCACGTTCTGGATCTAAGAAAGAACCATCAGCCCTGGTAGCAAAATTGGGTTGAAATGATTGGCTATAGCTGGCATACAGTGATATAGGTTTAATAGGTTGGTAAACTATACCAAAACGAGGAGTAAAAGCGGTATCGTATTGATTAGAAGTTTCATCGTTAAATCTGCTTTCTTGGTCTACAAAATCAAACCTTCCCCCCAATACTAATTTTAAATTCTCCGCTAGGGTAATTTGATCCTGTAAAAATATTCCTAAAGAACTACTCGTATCTCTATTATCCCGCACTACATTTGTAAGTTCTGAAAGAGCCGGTCTGGCTATTTGATTGTAAACTGGGTTAAAAACATTAATGCTTGGAGTTAAACCCGCAGGTAATCGTTTTTGTGTTCCTTCCGATGTTCTGTTGGCAAAATCAACACCAAATAAAAGAGTATGTTCTATAGAACCAGTTTTAAATTTACTGGTTAAATCAGTTTGCACAGCATAGCTTCGAGCAATATCATCATTAGATCGAAAATTTCTTTCTAAATTGCCAGTAGCACTATCAAAATCTAGAGTTTCTGCACGGTAGTCAAAAGTATCAGATGATAAAAATCTAAATGTATTCCGTAGCTTTAAATTGTCATTAAACCGATGTTCTAACTGGTAGCTGGCACTAATTTCTTCTATCTTACTCACATCATCTGGTTCACCAAAAATCCGGTTTCGGGGAACATCCACCACCTGATTACCCACAGCAAATAGACCACGATCAAAAGGTCTTTCATCATTCAAATAACTAAATTCTAGAGTTAAATCTGTTTGTTTACCAAGTTGGAAACTAAATACAGGCGCGAAGAATGTACGATTGATTCTTTGGTCAAAATTACGGAAACTACCTGAGTTTTCATAAGCCGCATTCAACCGATAAGCAGCAGTTTTTTCAGGATTTAAAGCATCGGAAATATCTATTGTCCCCCGATAAAATGAGTAATTTCCTACCTGAAATTCAGCAGAATAAAAAGGTTGAAATAGAGGTTTTTTGGTAACTAAGTTAATTACTCCTCCTGGTTCTAAATTACCGTACAAAACTGAAGCTGGACCTTTGAGAACTTCTAATCGTTCTAAATTGGCAGTTTCGTTCAAGCCACCTCTAAAACCATTATTAGCTATACCATTGGTAAGAATATCGTCGCTGGAGAAACCACGAATCACAAACCTGTCTTTTGTACTCCCAAAGTTATCACCAGTGCTAACACCACTGACGTTGCGGAGTGCATCATAAAGTTTAATAACATTTTGGTCTTTTAATACTTGTTCAGTAACTACTTGTATTGATTGTGGTGTATCCCGTAGTGGTGTATCAGTTCTAGTAGCAGTGGTAGCATCAATTACACGATATCTATCTTGCTCGCCTGTAACTATCAATTCAATAGGTTGATCAGCTTCCGATGTTGGTTGTTCTGGTTGAGTTTCATTTTCTGACTGGGGGGTTGTTGGTGTGGGTTGGGTTTCTGGTTGAGTGGTTGGTGTTTCTGCTTGTGGGGTAGATGCAGTTGCAGCAACACCAAAAATTAAACCTTCGTCACTATCAAATAATTCTACTGTGGGGGGATTATCTGTTCCCGTCACGGTAACTCTAATGGTGTTGGTATTAAAGTTACTAACTGTAATCTCGCTAACTCCAGCAACAGGTTGTTTTTGGCTAACTGTATCACCATTGGGTAAACTCAGTTGGGCTGAAGGAATATCAACAATGAATGTGTTACCGTCTTTTTGCGGTGATACTTGTAGTTTGTCACCTTCTGGAGTAGCTAGGATGATTTCTAAGCCGTTGCTGGTGGTGTTAAATTTAACTTCACTAATCTTAACTACTGTTTGAGTTTGTTGTGGTGAAGTTGTAGCAGATGCAAGGGGTGTAAGTTCAAAAATTAACCCTTCATCACCATCAAATAATTCTGCGGTTGGTACACCTTTTTCACCTGTAACTGTTAGTTGGACGGTGTTAGCGTTAGTTTGTGTGACACTAACATCAGTAATACCCGCAACAGGATTTTTCTGGTTAAAACTGTTTTGTGTACCCAATGATAGGACAGTGTTTGGTATTTCTACTATAAAATTACTGCCTTGGCTTTTATTGACTGGCTGGAGTGCTTCTATATTGGGACTTTCTAAAATTACTTCAATACCTTTATCAGTAGTATTAACTTTAACACCTGTGATTTTAGTGGCTGATGTATTGCGGTTTTGTGCTAGTATTTGCGCTGCCATGAGTGAATAATGCTCTTTATCTTCAACGCTAGATATTTCTTTGATTTGCTTTTCTGCATAGGCTGGTTGTACTAAGCTGCCGATAACAGCTAATGCTAATCCCGCCGAATGTATCTCTTTCATTAACTCAAACTTCATTTCCGTTACTCCTTCCCCTACACCTGTAAACAGAGTTTTCCCTAAGTTTTGTAATTGTGTGCTTCCTCAAACAGCAGAAACTGTCACGCCTAAAATCTATGACGCAAGACTTTCTTGATAGTGGTTTATCTCAATATATACAAGATTTCTCACTAAAGTAGCTGCAAGTCATTTGCATTTAGAGCCATCACTATTAAGAACTATTATCACAAAGATTTTTACAAAGCAAGTATTTTTTCAAACTAGCCGTGGCTGTGCTGACTGAAGGGAAAGCTATGGGGTGTATGCAATTTTGGACTAAAATACTTATTAAATAAGGCTTTGAGGCGATTATATAAAACCCTGTGCTGTCACTTTTAAGTCACAATTCCGTGATATTACAGTGTGTCATCTATCTAGAGGAGTAATTTATGAGGATGCAAAAAACTTATATGTTATCAATAAAGTAATAATTTTTATTAATTACTTAATGGTTGTAATTTTCAATAAATTGCTATAAGGTGAATTTGTTAATTGAAAATAAATAGCAATAACTAACCAATAGTTAATTGCTAACTGGAAGCAAGAGACTAACTAAACGCAAATGAGACGCTGCTAATATCTGCAAACTGACAGGTAAGCACTGGAAATTTAGCTCTTTGTTAAGGTTTCTAGACAGGTTTCAATTCAATTTTCTTGTGTGCATCGAGGCTGAGAAAGTAAAATGACTCAATCTGTTAATGATTTTTCTACGCTTGTAGAGTTACTGCGTTATAGGTCTTTGGAACAACTAAATACTGAGGCTTTTACTTTTCTGCCAGATGGAGAAGCACAGGGAAAGTCTTGGAATTACGCAGATTTGGACTGTCAAAGTAGAGTCATAGCTTGTCAACTGCAAGCATTAAAATTAACTGGTGAACGTGCATTACTCCTGTACCCACCAGGACTAGATTATTTAGCGGCTTTTTTTGGTTGTTTATATGCTGGAGTAGTAGCAGTTCCCGCCTATCCTCCCCGTAATCACCGCAACACACCGAGAATTTTAGCGATTTTAAAAGACTCACAAGCGTCAGTTATCCTGACCACATCAGGAATATTGTCACAGGTGCAAACTTTACTAAAAGATACATTTGATACTAATAATATTCATTGGCTAACTACCGATGACCTTGAACCAGGTATAGAAGCAGATTGGCAAGAACCCGTAATAAATACGGACACTTTAGCATTTTTGCAATACACATCTGGTTCTACTGGTACACCTAAAGGGGTCATGCTAACTCATGGTAATTTATTACACAACGCCGAAGTTACCAGGCAATACATGGAACATACAGCTAGTAGTAAATTTATTACTTGGCTACCTGCTTACCATGATATGGGATTAATTGGCGGTATCTTACAGCCTTTGTATGGTGGATTTCCCTGTGTGATCATGCCCCCAACATCCTTTTTACAGCGTCCTTATCGGTGGTTAAAAGCCATTTCTGATTACCGTGGAACTACTAGCGGCGCACCTAACTTTGCGTATCAATTATGTATTGACAAAATTACTCCAGAACAACGGCAAACCTTAGATTTAAGTAGTTGGGATGTAGCATTTAACGGTGCTGAACCTATCCGTCAAGAAACCTTAGAAAGATTTACACAAACCTTTGCAGAATGCGGTTTTCGTGCAGAAGCTTTCTATCCTTGCTATGGTATGGCAGAAGCAACCTTAATGGTTTCTGGTAGCGTTAAATCTGCGTTAGTTAGAAACAAAAATTTACAAAAAACCGCTTTAGAATGCAATTATGTAATAGATAGTCTTACTAACGCAGAGAACAGTATACACATCGTTTCCTGTGGTCGAGTTGTACCGCAACAACAGATAGTTATTGCTAACGCAGACACCTTAACCCGTTGCAGTGCTGATGAAGTTGGCGAAATTTGGGTATCAGGGCCAAGTATTGGTCATGGTTACTGGAACAGGCCAGAGGAAACAGCGCAAACATTTAACGCATATCTGCAAGATACAGGAGAAGGTCCATTTTTACGGACGGGAGATTTAGGTTTTCTCCATGATGGTGAACTTTTCATAACTGGACGTGCAAAAGATTTAATAATTATTAGAGGACGTAATCTTTACCCCCAAGATATTGAACTCACAGCAGAACGTAGTCATAAAATGTTGCGTGCAGGAAGTGTTGCTGCTTTTGCGGTGGAGGTAGAAAAAGAAGAACAGTTAGTAGTAGTTCAAGAATTAGAATTTCGTGCGAAACCGAATATAGAAGAAGTAATAAATGCGATTAGAAAAGCTATTACAGAAGAACATGAAATACAAGTTTATGCTGTTATTTTAATTAAAGGTGGCACAATTTCTAAAACCTCCAGTGGTAAAATTCAACGTCGCGCAACAAAAGCGAGATTTTTAGAAGGTACATTAGAAGTTGTTGGTAGTAGTATTTTAGAAATTAACCAAGCAACAGAACCGGAAACAGTTCTTACCCGCAGTGACTTATTAAAAACTGTACCAGAACAAAGACAACAATTATTAAATTCTCACTTACAAAAATTAGTATCTAGGGTTTTGAGAGTAAAACCTGAACAGGTAGATTTTCAACAACCTTTAAGTAGTTTGGGTTTAGATTCTCTGAAAGTATTTGAGTTAAAAAATCGGATAGAAGTTGATTTTCAGGTAGTTATATCTATAGCTGAATTATTTGATGGTGCGGGTATTGCTGAGTTAACACATCAAATTCTTGAGCAAGTCAATAATAATGTCAATCATGTATACTTGCCTATTTCTAAAGTTGAGAAAAATACTAATCAGTACCCGCTAACTTTCACTCAACAACAGTTATGGTTTATCAATCAACTGCAACCAGGAACAGCTACATATAATATTCCTGTAGCAGTTCACATTCCCGGAAATTTGAATTTTTCAGCTTTGGTAAATAGCCTCAATGCCATTATTCAAAGACATGAAATTTTACGCACTTGCTTTACCTTAGTAGATGGTGAAACTGTGCAGAAAATTGTTGATGTTGTGAATTTTACATTACCACAAATTGATTTACAGCATCTTGAACAGCAACAGCAAGAAACGGAGATAAAACGTTTATATTTAGAAATAGCACAGACAGCTTTTGACTTAGAAAAAGCACCGTTATTAACAACGAAGTTGCTAAAACTGCACCCAGAAAAATCTATCTTGATTTTGACATTACATCATTTAGTAGGTGACGGTTTTTCTATCAATATTTTAGTTAAAGAACTATCAACAATTTATCAATCCTTCTGTGCTGGTGAACCTGCTAATTTATCAGAACTGCTTTTACAATATAGCGATTTTGTGTATTGGCAACGGCAATATTTAACAGGGGAAATTTTAGCACAAAATTTAGATTATTGGCGACAAAAATTAAGCGGTGATTTACCTGTTTTACAACTACCAACAGACCAACCTAGACCACCTATACAAACTTTTAAAGGAGCGCAGCAGAAGTTTACAATTTCCAAAGCGTTAACTGAAGAAATTAAACAGTTAAGTAAAAGGGAAGATGCTACTTTATTTATGACTTTGTTAGCGGTATTTCAAACATTGCTTTATCGCTACACAGGTCAGGAAGATATTATTATAGGTTCACCAATTGCTAACCGTAACCGTGCAGAATTAGAACAATTAATTGGCTGTTTTGTCAATACTTTGGTATTACGTAGCAATTTAGCAGGAAATCCCAGCTTTAAAGAATTGTTAGCAAGGGTTAAAAAGACAGCAATTGAGGCTTATACTCACCAAGATTTACCTTTTGAAAAGTTAGTAGAAGCTTTACAGCCAAATCGGGATCTTAGCTATAACCCATTGTTCCAGGTAATGTTTGTACTTCAAAATTCTGATTCAGATACAATTTGGAAAACTGAAGAACTGGAGACAGCAACATCTAAGTTTGATATCCTGTTATCAATGATTGAAAGTGAGGGAGAATTAACAGGAACTCTGGAATATAATACTGGTTTATTTAACGCTGATTCTATTAGCAGAATGATTGGACATTTTCAAACTTTGCTAGAAAGTATAGCGAATAATGTTAATCAGTCTATTTCCGAATTACCAATATTGACACCTGCTGAAAGTCAAACATTGTTAGTTGAGTGGAATAATACTCAAGTTGAGTATCCTGAATTTGCTTGTATTCATCATCTGTTTGAAGCACAGGTTGAAAAAACACCGGATGCTGTAGCAGTAGTATTTGAACATCAAAAACTTACCTATCAGGAGTTAAATAAAAAAGCCAATCAATTAGCACATTACCTGCAAATTTTAGGCGTGAAACCAGATACCTTGGTGGGTATTTGTATGGAACGATCTTTAGAAATGGTAGTGGGAATATTAGCCATTATGAAAGCGGGTGGAGCTTATTTACCATTAGATTCTAGCTATCCTCAAGAGCGTTTAGAGTTCATGTTAACAGATGCTCAATTATCATTCTTGCTAGTACAAACCCATCTAGTTGAACAATTACCACCTCACCAAACGGAAGTTATAAATGTAGATAAAAATTGGGGTGAATTTGCGAATTATAGTGAATTAAATCCAGAAAGTAATGTACAATTAAAAAATATTGCTTATGTAATTTATACTTCTGGTTCAACAGGCAAACCCAAAGGAGCAATTAACACTCATCAAGGTTTATGTAACCGTTTATTGTGGATGCAAGATACTTATAAATTGACATCCAACGATCAGGTTTTACAAAAAACGCCTTTTAGTTTTGATGTTTCTGTCTGGGAATTTTTCTGGCCTTTATTTACTGGTGCAACCTTAGTGGTGGCTAAACCAGGTGGTCATCAAGATGCAAATTATTTAGTTGAGTGTATTCAGCAACAAAAAATTACAACCTTGCATTTTGTACCATCAATGCTGCAAGTGTTTTTAGAATCACCAACATTAGAACAATGTCACAGTTTAAAACGGGTTATTTGTAGTGGTGAAGCATTATCTTCTGAACTGCAAACGCGATTTTTTGAATGTTGGCAATCTACAGGCTTAAATAATGTAGAATTACATAATCTCTATGGACCAACAGAAGCTGCAATTGATGTAACTTCCTGGCAATGTCAACCATACTATCAAGAAAATATAGTTCCTATTGGTCGTCCTATCGCTAACACCCAAATCTATATTTTAGATTCACATTTGCAACCTGTTCCTATTGGTGTTGCTGGTGAATTGTATATTGGTGGTATGGGTTTAGCAAGAGGTTATTGGAATAGACAAGAATTGACAAATGAAAAGTTTATTTCTAGTCCTTTTGATGCTGGAAAACGCCTTTATAAAACAGGAGATTTAGCCCGTTATCGTGCTGATGGGAATATTGAATTTTTGGGTAGAATTGATCATCAAATAAAACTGCGTGGTTTTCGCATTGAATTAGGAGAAATTGAGGCAGTTATAGTACAATGTTCTCAAGTTAAAGAAACAGTAGTTATTGCTAATCAACAACGGTTAATTGCTTATGTAGTTCCTGAGCAAAAAGCGACATTTTCAACCACTGAACTAAAGCAGTTGATTAAACAAAAACTGCCGGAATATATGCTTCCTTCTGCCTTTGTGGTTTTAGAAGCATTACCTTTGACACCTAATGGTAAAGTAGATCGTCGTGCTTTACCAGCACCGGATAATTTACGTCCAGAATTAGCAAATAATTATCAACCTCCTGAATCTGATGTAGAAAAATCAATTGCTAAAATTTGGAAACAAGTATTACAATTAGAAAAAGTAGGTGTTAATGATAATTTCTTTGACCTGGGTGGACATTCTTTATTAGTTGTACAGGTAAATAATAAACTTAGAGAAATTTTAAACCGGGATTTATCAGTTGTAGATATTTTTCAAAATCCTACTATTAAGTCATTAGCTGAATATTTAAGTAACAATTCAGAAGCAACAACTTTAGGCAAAATGCGCGAAAGAGTTGGTAAACAAAGAGAGGTTCTGAACCAACGCAATCAATTATTAATGAAGAAACGAAAGAATTTTAAGTAATTTGATCAGCAATTTGAAAGGTTAAGTTATGGAAAGTATTGCGATTATCGGAATTTCTGGACGGTTTCCAGGAGCTAAAAATATAACTGAGTTTTGGCAGAATTTATATGATGGAGTTGAGGCTATTTCTCAATTTAGCGATGAAGAATTAATTGCTGCGGGAGTTGATTCATTATTACTAAATAATCCTAACTATATAAAAGTTGGGTCGGTATTAGAAGATATTGATTTATTTGATGCTGGTTTCTTTGGCTTTAACCCCAAAGAAGCAGAAATGACTGATCCCCAACATCGGTTATTTTTAGAATGTGCTTGGGAGGCTTTAGAAAATGCGGGTTATGATGTGCAAAGATGTGAAAGTCGAATAGGGGTTTATGCTGGTGCTAGTTTAAATAACTATCTATCTTTTAATTTAAATATTGATCAAATTGGTTCTGCTCATAGTTTTCAGAAATTAATTGGGAATGATAAAGATTTTTTGTCTACCCGCGTTTCCTATAAATTAAATCTCACAGGACCGAGTTTAACAATACAAACCGCTTGTTCTACTTCTTTAGTTGCCACTGCTTTAGCTTGCCAAAGTTTATTAAATTACCAATGTGATATGGCTTTGGCTGGTGGTGCGTCAGTGCGTGTACCTCAAAAAACCGGGTATTTGCATCAAGAAGGGGGAATTTTATCACCTGATGGCCATTGTCGCGCTTTTGATGCTAAAGCCCAAGGAACGGTTATTGGTAACGGTGTGGGTGTGGTGTTGTTAAAGCGGTTATCCGATGCGATCGCAGATAGTGATCATATCTATGCTGTCATCAAAGGTAGTGCCATCAATAACGATGGTTCTAGTAAAGTTGGCTACACTGCACCCAGTGTAAATGGCCAAGCAGAGGCGATCGCCGAAGCCATAGCTTTAGCAGACATAGAACCGGAAACCATCACTTACATTGAAACTCACGGAACAGGAACAGCTTTAGGCGACCCCATAGAGATATCTGCATTAACCAATGTTTTCCGTGCAGAGACAGATAAAAAAGGTTTCTGTGCCATAGGTTCAGTGAAAACAAATATTGGACATTTAGACGCAGCAGCAGGGGTTACAGGTTTAATTAAAACCGCCTTATCTTTGCAACATAAATTAATTCCTCCCAGCTTAAATTTTGAACAACCTAACCCAGAAATTGACTTTGCAAACAGTCCTTTTTATGTCAATACTAAGCTGACAGAATGGAATACAAATCATATACCCAGACGTGCTGGAGTTAGTTCTTTAGGTATTGGTGGAACTAATGCTCATGTGATTTTAGAAGAAGCCCCAGAACAAGTCAAAAATCAAAAGTCAAAAGTCAAAAATCAATATTTATTATGTTTATCAGCTAAAACTGATTCAGCTTTGGAAACTACTACCGAAAATTTAGTTCAACATTTAAAACAAAATCCTGATTTGGATTTAGCAGATGTAGCGTATACATTGCAAGTAGGAAGAAGTATTTTTAATTATCGTCGGTTTGTAGTTTGTCAAAACATTCAAGAGGCAATAAATACCTTAGAAAATCCCGACAACCAACAAGTATTAACTCACTTTGAAGAACCCACAAAACGGGCTATTACTTTCATGTTTTCTGGACAGGGTTCTCAATATGTGAACATGGGTAAAGAACTTTATGAAAATGAGCCGACATTTAGGGAACAGGTTGATAGTTGTTGTCTGCTACTCGAACCCTATTTAGGTTTAGATTTACGAGCAGTTATTTATCCCCAAGACTCAGAAAAACAAGCAACAGTAGAACAATTAAAACAGACATCCTTAGCACAACCAGCATTGTTTGTAATTGAATATGCTTTAGCTCAACTGTGGATATCCTGGGGTATTTCTCCTCAAGCAATGATTGGACATAGTATAGGGGAATATGTAGCCGCTTGTTTAGCTGGTATCATGTCTTTAAAAGATGCCTTAAATATAGTTGCTGTCAGAGGAAAATTGATGCAGCAAATCTCCCCAGGGGCAATGCTTTCTGTTTCTGCATCAGCAAATGAAATTAAAGATTTAATAACTGAAAATTTAGATTTAGCTGTTATTAATTCACCTTCTTTGTGTGTAATTTCAGGAACTAATCAAGCTATTGATGAACTACAAGAAAAATTAACTACATTAAACATAGAATTTCGTCGTTTACACACTTCCCATGCTTTTCATTCCTTCATGATGGAGGAAATGTTAGATTCATTTATTGCGGAAGTGACAAAAGTAAAACTGAATCCTCCGCAAATTCCTTTCATTTCTAATTTAACAGGAACTTGGATTACACCAGAACAAGCAACATCTCCAAATTATTGGGCGCAGCATTTACGGCAAACTGTTAATTTTTCTGCTGGTTTATCAGTTTTATTACAAGAAACTGAAAGCATTTTGTTAGAAGTAGGACCAGGAAGAACTTTATGTAGTCTAGTTAAACAACACACCCAACAAGCAGCAGGACAAGTTGTTTTACCTTCTTTGCGTCATCCCCAGGAAGAAAAATCAGATATTAATTTCTTGCTCAATATTTTAGGGCGTTTATGGTTAGCAGGAGTTGAGATTAATTGGTCTGGTTATTATAGCCATGAACAACGTTACCGTGTACCTTTACCTACCTATCCTTTTGAACGTCAACGTTATTGGATTGAACCAGAAATACAAAAACCAGTAATTAATAAAGCTGGTAAAAAAGCTAATATTGATGAATGGTTTTATATTCCTTCTTGGAAACGAGTTCCCATTATTAAAACCAAAGATATTAATTCTGGTTGCTCGTTAATTTTTGTAGATGAATCGAGTATAGGTTCAGAACTTGGGCAAAGATTTCAAGAACTAGGACAGGATGTAATTACTGTCAAAGTTGGAGAAATCTTTAAGCAAGTAGATAGTGATATTTACACTATCAACCCCAAACAAGCAGATGATTATCATCAATTGCTGCGACAGTTACGGGAAGAAGGTAAAATACCTAATACAATTGTCCATTTGTGGAGTGTTTCCCAATCACAAGCTTTATCTTGGGAAACAACTCAGAATTTAGGTTTTTACAGTCTTGTTTATCTAGCGCAAGCTATTGGACAACAGCAGATAAGTGATAAAATTCAACTGTTTGTGATTGCCAATCATCTGCATAATATTACAGGAAATGAAGAATTATATCCTGAAAAAACAACTATCTTGGGTGCTTGTAAAGTCATTCCTCAAGAATATCAGAATATAACTTGTCGTTTGGTTGATATTGTACTACCAACATTAGCCAGTGAAGACTTTATAGCGCAATTACTAGGAGAATTAACCGCAGAATCACAAGATGCTATCATTGCTTACCGTAATAATTACCGTTGGGTACAAACTTTTGAACCTATTTCTCTAGAACCAGCTAGCGCAGATAAAGTCAAGTTAAGAAAAAACGGAGTTTATCTAATTACAGGTGGTATGGGAGGTATGGGTTTCACATTAGCAGAATACCTTGCCAAAACCGTACAAGCTAAACTGATTTTATTAGGACGTTCGGTAACATCGGAAAATGCAAAAATTAAGGAATTAGAAGCTTTGGGTGCGGAAGTATTGGTAATTGCTGCTGATGTGACAAATGATGAGCAAATGCAAAATGTTATTGCTCAATCTTTAGAAAGTTTTGGTAAAATTAATGGTGTGATTCATGCTGCTGGGGTTGCTGGTGCGGGAATGATTCAACTCAAAACCCCAGAAATTGCCGAAAGTGTTTTTGATCCTAAAGTTAAAGGCACAATAGTATTAAATAATGTCCTCAAAAATCAAGATTTAGACTTTTTAGTTCTTTGTTCATCTTTAAGTTCAATTCAAGGAGGATTTGGACAGGTAGATTATTGTGCTGCCAATACATTTTTAGATGCCTTTGCACAATGGAATAAAACAACAAATAACAGATTAACAATTGCTATTAATTGGGATGCTTGGCAACAAGTTGGCATGGCAGTTAATACCAATGTTCCCAATGAAATCAAAAACTGGCGGGAAGAAACTTTAAAAAATGCTATTCTACCCACAGAAGGAATAGATGTCTTTAGCCGCATTTTAGCTAATTCACTACCACAAGTTCTACCACAAGTTATAGTTTCTACCCAAGATTTACAAACAGGGATTGGGCAACTTAACCAATTGATTGTATCTTTATCAATTGCTCAAAAACCAGCAAATACTGTTCAAGTATCTGCTAGTAGACATTCACGTACTCTGCAAGAAAATACTTATGTAGCTCCTCGTAACGAAATTGAACAAACTATTGTGAATATCTGGGAAGAACTCATAGGTATTGAAAAAGTAGGGATTCACGATAACTTCTTTGAATTAGGGGGACATTCTTTATTAGCAGTCCAAACTATATCCCGGATTCGAGAAACTTTTCAAATTGAATTACCACTGCGTACCCTTCTCTTTGATGCTCCTACAGTTAACGAATTATCTAATATTATCATTGCAAAACAACCACAATCAGAAGAACTTGATGAAATAGCGCAGCTATTAGCAGAAGTAGAAAATCTTTCCTATGCAGAACTACAAAAACAACTAGCTCAAGAAACAGCAATATGAAATTCAGTATTCTCTACTTTTCCGGTGATGGTTCAACAACAGAATCAGATAAATATAAACTGTTACTAGAAACAGCTAAATTGGCTGACAAAAATGGGTTTACAGCCGTATGGACTCCCGAACGCCATTTTCATCCTTTCGGGGGTTTGTATCCCAATCCTTCGGTAATTAGTGCAGCTTTGGCAATGATAACTGAGAACATTCAACTGAGATCAGGTAGTGTTGTCATGCCATTACAACATCCTGTTAGAGTTGCTGAAGAATGGGCAGTAGTTGATAATTTATCTGGTGGTAGAGTTGGACTTTGTTTTGCACCTGGTTGGCACGCTGATGATTTTTTATTACGTCCAGAAAATTACACTGAACGTAAAGAAATTATGTGGCGTGACATCGAGATTTTACAAAATCTTTGGCAAGGTAAAGAAAGTGAATTTGTTAATGGTTCAGGTAATAAAGTTAAGGTAAAAACATTTCCTCGACCCATACAACCTGAAGTACCAATTTGGGTTACTTGTCAAGCAGATTCTACGTTTATTGGTGCAGGTAAAATAGGTGCTAATGTTTTAACTTCTTTATTATATGCAACTATTGATGATTTAGCCCAGCAAATATCCCTATATCGTCGAACTTTGGCACAATATGGACATGATCCAAAAAGTTGCAAAGTTTCTTTAATGATGCACACCTATATAGGAGATAATGAACAATTAGTTAAACAACAAGTAAAGCGACCTTTTTGTAATTACCTGAAAACACATTTTGGCTTAGTTGAAACCTTAGCTAAACGCATCAACTTTCAATTCAGTCCTGAAAATTTTACAGAAGAAGACAGACAACAGCTTTTAGAATTTGCCTTTGAGCGATATTTCCAACAAGGTAGAGTGTTAATTGGTACGCCAGAAACTTGTCGTCAAACAATTGATCGCTTAACAGAAATTGGTGTAGATGAAATAGCTTGTTTGGTTGATTTTGGCTTGGAATTTAATACAGTAATGACAAGCTTGAATAAATTAACAGACTTCAAGCAAAACTATCAGTCAATAAAAAACATAAGTAAATATTCTAGTCTCAGCTTATTTGGGTGAATTAATTATGAAAGATATAAATGAAAGAATTGCCGCCTTATCCCCCGAACAACGAGCATTGTTTGAAATGCGGCTGAAGCAAAAAAATTTACAGATTAAAAAATCAACATCAATTCCGAAAAGAACAGCATCGGATATTTTAACGTTATCTTTAAGTCAAGAGAGGTTGTGGTTACTGCATCAACTACAACCAGATACACCTTTATATAATGAATCTAGCCTGTTGCGTCTGACAGGTGTGCTTAATACTATAGCTTTAGAAAAAAGTATTAATGAAATTATTAACAGGCACGAAATTCTCCGCACTAGCTTTCAGATTGTAGATGAGCAAACTTTACAAGTTATTGCTCCTCAAGTTACATTTAAACTAACAATTGTTGAATTACCAACCTACTCAGAAACAGAAGTAAATCAAATTGTCACAGAAAAAGCTCGTCAACCTTTTGCTCTGAGCCAAGCACCACTGTTTCGGGGTATGCTAATTCGTATTAGTGAGCAAGAACATATTTTGCTACTTACTAAGCATCACATTATTTCTGATGGTTGGTCATGGCAAATATTTTATCGAGAATTAGCAGTATTATACCAAGGTGTCTGTCAAAATGTTCCGGCAAAATTGCCAGAATTACCTATTCAATACGCAGATTTTGCACTGTGGCAAAGACAAGATTTACATGAGAAATCCCATCAGCTTAATTATTGGCAGCAGCAACTCAAAGATGTACCACCAATTCTCAATTTACCAACAGATTATCCCCGTCCTGCACAGCAAAGCTTTAAAGGTGCGCGGGCAACTATTATAATTCCGCAAATACTAACAAATGCACTCAAATCTTTAAGTCAACAGGAAGGCGTTACCCTGTTTATGGTATTGTTGGCAGCCTTTAAAACCCTGCTTTACCGTTACACAGGACAGACAGATTTATTAGTTGGGACTCCCGTTGCCAACCGCACACACAGCGAAATTGAGAATTTACTTGGATGTTTTGTTAACACTTTAGTTTTACGGACTGAAGTATCTGGAGAATTGAGTTTTAGAGATTTGGTAAAACGAGTCCGCGAGACTGCTTTAGCTGCTTATACTCATCAAGAATTGCCCTTTGAACAGCTAGTTAAAGAACTACAACCGGAACGAACATTAAGCCACACTCCTCTATTTCAGGTGATGTTCGTCTTCCAAGATGCACCAATGTTAGCTCTACAAATGCCAAATTTAACCTTATCTCCTTTAATGATAGATAACGGAACTGCTAAGTTTGATTTAACATTATATGTGGAAGATACAAAGGAAGAGTTAATAGGGTTTTTGGAATATAATACCGAGTTATTTAATAGTGACACCGTTAATCGTATGGTGGGACATTTACAAACTTTATTAGAGGGGATAATTGCTAATTCTGATCAATGTATTTCTAAGTTGCCATTATTAACACCTTCTGAGCAGCATCAGTTATTAGTAGAATTTAACCAAAATAAATTAAAAATTCCACAGAACCAGTTTGAACAATGCCTACATCATTTAATTGAAGCACAAGTAGAAAAAACACCTGATGCTATTGCAGTAGTTTTTGAAAATGAAAAACTTACTTATAAAGAATTAAATCAACGTGCCAATCAATTAGCACATTACTTACAATTTTTAGGAATTAAACTAGAGGAGCGAATTTGTATTTGTTTAGAACGTTCCCCAGAAATGATAGTAGGACTTTTAGGAATATTAAAAGCTGGTTGTGCTTATGTTCCAGTAGATCCTAATTATCCCCTAGAGCGTTTAGCTTTTCTATTAGCAGATTCCCAAGCATCACTATTATTAACACAACAAAAAATATTAACAAAAATATCGGCATATCAAGGTCAAATTATTTGTTTAGATAGTGATTGGGAAAGGATAGCAGAATCTACACAAGATAACCCAATTACCAACATTAAACCTGATAGTTTAGCTTATATAATTTACACTTCTGGTTCTACAGGAAAACCCAAAGGAGCAATGAACACCCATCGGGGAATTTGTAATCGTCTCCTGTGGATGCAAAAAGTATATCAATTAACAGCAGATGATACTGTACTGCAAAAAACTCCTTTTAGTTTTGATGTATCAGTATGGGAATTTTTCTGGACTTTAATCACAGGCACTCGTTTAGTAATTGCCCAACCAGAAGGACACAAAGATAGTACATATTTAGTTAATTTAATCTCCCAAGAAAGTATTACCACTCTACATTTTGTACCGTCAATGCTTCAGGTCTTCTTAGAAACTCCAGGAGTAGAAAAATTAAAATCTATCAAGCGGGTTATTTGTAGTGGTGAGGCTCTACCTTTCGCACTTCAACAACGCTTTTTTGATACTTTAGATGCCGAACTACATAATCTTTATGGACCAACAGAAGCCGCGATAGATGTTACCTTCTGGAAGTGTCAAAAAGACAGTGATAAATCTATAGTTCCCATTGGTCGCCCAATTACCAACAACCAAATTTATTTATTAGATTCCCATTTACAACCAGTACCTATTGGCGTTCCTGGAGAATTACATATTGGTGGGGTAGGAGTAGCTAGAGGATATTTAAATCGGTCAGATTTAACCAAGGAAAAATTCATTCCTAATCCTTTTAGTAATCAACCAGAAAGTCGCCTTTACAAAACTGGAGACTTAGCAAGATATTTACCAGATGGTAATATTGAATATTTAGGAAGAATAGATAATCAAGTCAAACTCAGAGGTTTTAGAATTGAATTAGGAGAGATTGAATCAGTATTATGTAAACATTCTGCTGTGCGGGAAGCTGTGGTTATTTTGCAGGAAAATAAATCTCTTGCCGCTTATATAGTTGTTCATGACAACGCTGCTTATTCTATTAATGAACTGCGAAATTATTTACAGAAACACTTACCAGAATATATGATCCCTTCTGTGTTTGTGTTACTAGATAGTTTACCATTAACACCTAATGGTAAAATAGATCGTCGAGCATTACCAACGCCTGAACACACTCACCCAGAATTAACACAAACTTTTATTCCTCCCAGTAACCCAACTGAAGAAATATTAGTAGAAATTTGGGCGAAAGTTTTGGGAATAGAACAAGTAGGTATTCACGATAACTTTTTTAATTTAGGAGGACATTCTTTATTAGCAACTCAAGTCATTTCCCAAATACGAAAAGCATTAGGGGTAGAAATACCACTACGTCATTTATTTGCATCACCCACAGTCTTTCAATTTGCTAAACATATAGAACAGGCAATTAATGAAAAAACAGAATTAAATTCATTAACCTTAATACCTGTTGACAGAAATACAGAATTACCGCTATCTTTTGGACAGCAAAGATTATGGTTTATTCATCAATTAGATCCTAAATCAACAGCCTATAATGGTTCTGATGTTGTGAAAATACAAGGTAAATTAGATATTACAGCATTAGAATCAAGCCTTAACGAAATTGTGCGCCGACATGAGGTTTTACGGACTTGCTTTGCAGTTGTTGAAGGGCGACCAATTCAGAAAATTATTCCCGAATTTAAAATACCTTTACCAATTGTAGATTTACAGAATTTACCAGTAATTGAAAAAGAAAAAGAAGCGCAAAGATTAGAGTTAGAAAATGCCCAGATACCTTTTGATTTATCACAAATTCCTCTATTGCGATTTGTGTTATTACGTCTCACTCAAGATGAATACATTTTGTTAGTAGCGACTCATCATATTATCTCTGATGCTTGGTCAGCAGCAGTGTTAATTAAAGAGGTATCAATACTTTATCAAGCCTTTATTAATGGCGAAAATTCCCCTTTACCAGAGTTACCAATTCAATACGCTGATTATGCAGTTTGGCAACAACAATGGTTACAGGGTGAGAGACTTAATCATCAATTAAATTACTGGAAAAAACATTTAAAAAATGCTAGAATAATTTTAGAATTACCAACTGATAAACCACGCAACAAACTACAAACTTCTTCAGGTAAAAAACACTTTTTTACCCTATCTTCAACTCTATCTAATAAGTTAAAATCTCTCAGTCAGCAAAAAGGAGTCACTTTATTTATGACTCTGCTGGCAGCTTTTAATACCTTGCTTTACCACTATACACAGCAAGAAGATATACTTGTAGGTTCTCCTATTGCTAACCGTAACCGCAGTGAATTAGAAGGGTTAATTGGCTTTTTTGTCAACACTTTAGTATTACGCACTAACCTTGCTCATAACCCTACTTTTCAAGAGTTATTACAACAGGTGAAAGAAACTGCTTTAGGAGCTTATGCACACCAAGATTTACCTTTTGAAAAGTTAGTAGCAGAACTACAACTAGAGCGTACTTTAAATCATTCACCGCTATTTCAAGTATGGTTTGTTCTCCAAAATGCACCCAAATCAGATTTGAAATTAGACGGTTTAAATCTGAGCATTTTAGAAGGTGAAAGTGGCACTGTTCGTCATGATTTAAAGCTGCAATTAACAGAAACACCCGAAGGTTTACAAGGTTTTTTTGAGTATAAAACTGATTTATTTCATGCCACTACTATTAACCGGATGACAGTTGTTTTAGAAACACTACTCACAACTGTTGTAGAACAACCTAATATTCAACTTGACCAACTGGTAAAACTATTACAAGAAACAGAAAAACAACAACAAATCCGCCAAAATCAAGAATTACAAAAAAACAGGATTCAGAAATTAGGTAAAATAGAACGCAAAACAATTATTGGCAACGATTAACTATACTGAGATATCAAAAATATGAATTTAAAAACATTCAAAAGAAAATCAATTACTACCCAGATCCCCGACTTCTGTGATCAATTTATAATTTATGGATACCATCAATAAAAGAAGTCGGGGATCTTATCGCCTCGCCTCACCTGAATCATTACCAATTAACTATAGGGAGATATCAAAAATATGAACTTAAAAACATTCAAAAGAAAATCAATTACCGTATCTTCAGAAAATTTAGTAACTACTAATTTTTTGGAACATACTCAACCGCTACCTCTGGTCATTCAACCTGCTGTAGATGGCGTAAATTTAGTTAATTGGGCAACCAGTAATCGTGAGTGGATAGAGAAGCAATTAATTCAATATGGAGGGTTACTTTTCAGAAACTTTCCAGTTAATACCCATAGCGAATTTGCTAATTTTATGCAATCTGTGGCTGGTGATTTAATAGAATATTCTTATCGTTCCACTCCGCGTAGTCAAGTTGATGGTAAGATATACACATCAACAGAATATCCACCAGATCAATCAATTCCTTTACATAATGAAATGGCCTATTCTCTGAATTGGCCAATGAAAATTGCCTTCTTTTGTGTCAAGGCAGCAGCACAAGGTGGAGAAACACCAATTGCTGATAGTCGGAAAGTTTTTCAAAGAATAAATCCAGCAATCAAAGAGAGATTTATTCAGAAAAATATTATGTATGTCCGTAATTATGGACAGGGAATTGATTTACCTTGGGAAACTGTATTTCAAACTAACGATAAAGCCGAAGTTGAAGCTTATTGTCAATCTACTGGCATTGAATTTGAATGGCTGAGTGGCAATAAACTGAGAACTCGCCAAGTTTGTCAAGCTGTTGCTACCCATCCTCAAACTGGTGATTTAGTTTGGTTTAATCAAGCCCATTTGTTTCATATCTCCAGCTTAAAAACTGAGGTTCGTCAATCTTTACTGACTGTACTAAATGCTGAGGAATTACCACGTAATTCTTATTATGGAGATGGTTCAGAAATTGAAACATCTGTGTTAGAAGAAATTCATCAAATCTATGAGCAGGAAACAATCACATTCTCTTGGCAAGAAGGCGATATTTTACTGCTAGATAATATGTTGGTTGCTCATGGACGTAAGCCATTTACAGGTGCGAGAAAAGTTTTGGTAGGGATGGCACAACCTTATAAAGTTTAATATTGGAAATAAATTTAATTAATTAGAGATAAATTATGCAAACTCTATCAATACAAGGCTTTCAAATTTCAACTCAACAAAAACGCTTATGGTTATTACAGCAAGAAACTAACCATCAGCCATATCGGGTGCAGTGTGCAGTTTTAGTAGAGGGCAATATTGAATATTCAATTTTAGAAAAGTCTATATATGATGTTTGGGCTAAATATGAAATTTTACGTACTAGCTTTCCTACATTGACAGGAATGGCAGTTCCTTTGCAAGCAATTGGAGAGGAAGTATCTATCAAGTTTAACTATTATGATTGGCAGAATTTAGATACTGAACAACAAAACATCAACGTTGACAATTTATTGCAAGAGCATAATAAATTATATTTTGATTTACCAAAAGGTTTTACTAGCCAGATTGATGTCATTAAAAATTCTGGAAATCAATACTTTTTACTAATAGCAATATCAGCTATTTGTGCAGATAGAATATCTTTACATCATCTTTTGCATGATATTAGTTTTATTTATGATGCTTATATACAGGAACAGGAACTGGAAGATACACCTTTACAATATGCGGATATTGCAGCTTGGCAAAATGAGTTATTAATGGGAGAAGAAGCGGAAGCAGCAAAAGATTATTGGCATACTCAAAAAGTATCTAATTCTCTGATAGGTAATTTACCCAATGAAGATAGGTTTAATTCAAAATATTTGGAATTCCAGATCAACGAACCGCAGAGACACAGAGAACACAGAGATAGAAGTGGTATTAAGGATAAGCTAATATTTACGCCCAAAGTTATCAGTGTTGATTTTGACTCTGAGACTACAAATAATATTGCAGTTTTATCACAAAAATACTCTGTTGATATTTCAACGGTTTTAATGGCTTGCTGGCAAATTTTATTATGGCGTTTGACCAACAAATCTGAAGTTGTTTTAGCCTTGTCTTGTGATGGCAGAAATTACGAAGAATTACAGCCAGTAGTTGGTTTATTAGCAAAATATTTACCTGTTCGTATTCCAATAGAAGAAGATAATATACTTGCTGATATATTAAATGAGTTAGATAAGCAATTAACTGAACTGAATCAATGGCAAGACTTTTTTAATTCAGCAGATTTTTTTGTTGAGACTAAAGATAGTCAGGAATCATCATTTTTACCTTTTGCTTTTGAATTTGTATCCCAGCCTAGTCAATATTTTGCTGGTGATATATCTTTCTCGATGCAAACAATATATAGCTGTATTGAACGCTTCAAGGTAAAACTATTCTGTTGGGATCAAGGTGATTCACTTGCAGTAGAATTACACTATGATGCTAACTTATTTGAGCAAAAAAATATTGAAAGATTAGCAGCACAGTTTCAGACTTTGCTAACAAGTGTCATTAATAATCCAAAAACTAAACTAGCTCAATTAGAAATCCTATCTTCAGAAGAACGCTATCAAATATTAACGGAATTTAACAGTAATAAAAGTGTTATTCCTCCATACCAGTGCATTCACCATTGGATTGAAGCACAGGTAAATAAAACACCGGATAATATTGCAGTTGTTTTTGGTAATCAACATTTAACCTATCAAGAACTAAATACTAAAGCTAATAACTTAGCTCATCATTTAGCATCATTAGGGGTTCAACCGGAAACAGTTGTTGCTGTCTGTATTGAGCGTTCTTTAGATATGATAGTTAGTATTCTTGGCATTCTCAAAGCAGGTGCAGCCTATTTACCTATAGAACCTTTATTACCTGAACAAGCATTAGTTTTTAGATTGCAAGATGCTCAAGTATCTGTTTTGCTAACTCAAACAAACTTGCTACAAAAAATTAATAAATTACCTTTAGTTGCTGAAAATAATATCAAGGTATTATCTATTAATGAAGAAATTAATGATTTAGGAATATCTAATTTTAAATCTCCTAATTCTGAGAATTTAGCTTATGTTATCTACACCTCTGGTTCTACAGGTAAACCTAAAGGTGTTGCTGTTGAACATCGGCAAATAGTCAACTATGTTAACGGTATTTTAGAAAAACTAAATTTACCAGATGCGGCAAATTTTGCTATTGTTTCTACCTTCGCAGCAGACTTAGGAAATACTGCTATTTTCTCAGCATTATGTACAGGTGGATGTTTACATATTATTCCTGAAGATGTTGCTACTGATCCGGTGGCTTTTGCTGATTATAATTACCGACATTCTATAGATTGTTTAAAAATTGTTCCTTCTCACTTATCTGCTTTATTATCAGGTTCACATCCCGAAAAACTTTTACCACGTCAGCGTCTTATTCTGGGTGGCGAAGCTGCTACCTGGGATTTGATTAAACGAGTACGTGAATTAGTACCAGAATGCCAAATTTTTAATCACTATGGACCCACAGAAACTACCGTTGGTGTACTCACCTATCCGGTAGAAGAAGTTGCTAATGAACTGACATCAAATACTGTTCCTTTGGGTCGTCCTTTAGCTAATACCCAAATATATTTACTTGATAGTTATTATCAACCTGTTCCCTTGGGTGTAATGGGAGAAATATACATTGGTGGTGATAATGTGGCGAGAGGTTATATTAATCATCCAGAATTAACTAATGAGCGATTTATTCCCCATCCATTCAGTAGTAAACCCAATGCAAGACTGTATAAAACTGGGGATTTAGGACGCTATCAACCTGATGGTAATTTAGAGTTTTTAGGTCGAATTGATGACCAAGTAAAATTGCATGGTTATCGCATTGAGTTAGGAGAAATTGAAGCTGTAATTCGCCAACATCCACAAGTTACAGAAGCAGTTATAGTGTTTAAAAATAATGATTCAATTAACAAGCAAATTATAGCTTATATTGTTTCTAAAGTACCTATAAAATCTGATGAATTGCGTGATTTTATTCAGCAAAAACTGCCTGAATATATGTTGCCTTCTCAGTTTGTTTTCTTGAAGGCTTTACCACTAACAGCGAATGGTAAAATTGACAAGAATGCTTTACCAACAAAGAATGTTATTAAACCAGAATTACAAGTTGCTTTTGTTGCACCACGTACACCAGAAGAAATTGCTTTGGCTAAAATTTGGGCTGAACTTCTTAATTTAGAGCAAGTTAGTATTCATGATAGTTTCTTTGAATTGGGGGGAGATTCGATTATTAGTATCCAGGCGATCGCCAAAGCTAACCAAGTCGGTTTAAGACTCACTCCCAAGCAAATTTTTGAACACCAAACTATTGCTAAATTAGCCTTAGTTGCAGATACTAGCACCAAGACAGAATCAGAACAAGGATTAGTAATTGGTTCTGTACCTCTGACACCAATTCAACATAGTTTTTTTGCCGAAAATTTACCAGAAGCACATCATTGGAATCAATCATTTTTGCTGGAATTACAGCAAGATATTAAGCTGAATATTTTACAGCAAGCAATACAGTATTTACTGTCACACCATGACGCACTGCGCTTATGTTTTCGACCAACAGCTAATGGTTGGGAGTGTTTTAATACGGGTATGATATCAGAAATATCATTGACAAAATTTGATTTTTCCCAATTATCACCACAAGAACAAAAAGCAGCTATTGAAGACAAAGCCACAGAATTACAGACAACTTTGGATTTATCAAATAGTAAATTAATGCAAGTAGCGTTATTTGATTTAGGTTCTCAAGAAAATAACCGCTTGCTGATCATCATTCATCATCTAGCTGTTGATGGTGTATCCTGGCGAATTTTGTTGTCAGATTTGCAAACAGCTATAGAACAAATTCAGCAAAATCAAGAAATTAAATTGCCAGCAAAAACTACTTCTTTTAAACAATGGAGTGAACGTTTACAAGAATATGCAAACACAAAGACACTACACTCACAATTAGATTTCTGGTGTTCTGATTTAAGAAAACAAGCTTCTCCTTTACCAGTAGATTATACAGGGGGATTAAATACTGTATCTACAAGTAAAACTCTGTCTGTATTTCTTAATCAAACTGAAACACAAGCACTGCTGCAAGAAGTACCAGCCAAATACCATACACAAATAAACGATGTTTTTTTAACAGCACTAGCAAAAACTTTTGCAGAGTGGACAGGAGAAAAAACACTGTTAATCAACTTAGAGGGACATGGACGAGAAGACATATTTAGTGATGTTGATTTATTTCGTACAGTCGGTTGGTTTACTACTATATTTCCCGTCCTGTTGAATTTAGAAAATAGTGCCACAGTTGGGGATGCTTTAAAAGCAATTAAAGAACAGCTACGTAGTATCCCAAATCGGGGTTTTGATTATGGTGTATTGCGTTATTTATGCAGCACTACTCAACATTTAGCTGCTATGCCTCAAGCAGAAATATGTTTCAACTATTTAGGACAATTTGACCAAGTATTACAAGAATCGGCTTTATTCAAATTAGCATCAGAATCAAGTGGTTTAGAGCGTAGCCTTGTAGGAAATCGCCGCCATTTATTTGATATTAATGGATTTGTGACAGGAAACTGTCTAAAATTCCATTGGACTTATAGCACAGCAATACATAAAGAAGAAACTGTATTAAGTCTTGCTCAAAATTTTGTCCAAGCACTACAAGAAATTATTAGCCATTGTCAATCGGCTGATGCAGGGGGTTACACCCCTTCTGATTTTTCTAAAGCAAAGGTAAGTCAAAAAGACCTTGACTTTTTACTAGCAAAAATTAACCAAGGGAGTGAGAAATAAACAATATGAAAGCTGACAACATTCAAGATATTTATGAACTTTCTCCACTACAACAGGGCATTCTCTTTCATAGTTTATATGCTCCAGAATCGGCTGTTTATTTTGTCCAGTTATGTTACTCACTCAAGGGCAATTTTAATGTTGTTGCTTTTGCACAAGCTTGGCAAGAAGTAGTCAACCGCCACACTGTTTTACGTACAGATTTTTATTGGGAAAATATAGAAAAACCTTTACAAATTGTGCATCGAGAAGTCAAAATCTCACTAATACAGCATGATTGGCGAGATATCAACCCAAATGAACAATCGCAGAAATTAGAGGAATTTTTGCAGCAAGATAGAGCATCCAATTTTGACCTGACACAACCATGTTTAATGCGGCTTCAGTTAATTCGCTGTACTAGTGATTCTTACTACTTTATTTGGAGTAAACACCATCTCATCTTAGATGGTTGGTCAACTGCTTTAGTATTAAAAGAAGTAGTAGAAACTTACCAATCACTTTGTCAAGGTGAAAATTTACCTTTAGTATTAGGTAGTTCCTTTGGCGATTATATTGGTTGGTTACAACAGCAAGATTTCAACCAAGCTAAAACCTTTTGGCAACAGTCATTAAAGGGAGTGACAGCACCCACACCTTTGATTAATTTAAATGTTGGAAATTCATCAAACCAACATGAAAAATATGATCAGCAAGTAATTAAACTTTCACAAACAACCACATCAGAATTACAAACTTTAGCTAGGAAAAATCAACTGACACTAAATACTTTAGTGCAAGGTGCATGGTCTTTACTTCTCAGCCGTTATAGTAGAGAAACAGATGTAATTTATGGTGTAACAGTCTCCGGTCGTCCAGCAGATTTTGTCAAAGCTGATTCTGTGGTGGGGATGTTTATTAATACCTTACCTGTGCGAGTGAAAGTTGATGCTCAAGAATCTTTAATATCTTGGTTGAAAAGATTACAAACACAACTAACAGAAATCAGACAATATGAATATAGCCCACTGGTAGAGGTACAAGGTTGCAGTGAATTACCGCGAGGTTTACCTTTATTTGAAAGCATATTAGTATTTGAGAATTATCCCATTGATACTGTGTTAAAAAATGGGATTCAAAATTTAGAAATTCAGTCTATTAGTTCTGTTGATAATACTAACTATCCGCTAACTGTTAGTGTGATTCCTGGTAATGAATTAGAAATTCATATAGATTATCAAAATAATCGTTTTGATTTTGCCACCATCAACCGAATGTTAGGACATTTTCAAACATTGTTACAAGGAATGGTGAATAATCCGCATATCCAACTAAAAGATTTACCACTGTTAACAGTTACAGAGAAACACAAGCTATTAGTAGATTGGAATAACCATAAAGTTGATTATCCTCAAAATCTGTGCATTCATCAGCTATTTGAACAAGTTGTAGCACAAACTCCTGATAGTGTAGCCGTAGAGTTTGTAGGAAAAAGCCTGACTTATCAGCAATTAAATCAACAAGCGAATAAAGTAGCTCATTATTTACAGAAATTAGGAGTTATCCCCGACCAATTAATAGGTATTTGTGTAGAACGCTCATTAGAAATGGCGATCGCACTTTTAGGGATTTTAAAAGCTGGTGCTGCTTATGTACCACTAGATCCAGATCAACCACAACAACGCTTAGAGTTCATGTTGCAGGATGCGGGGTGTAGTGTCTTACTCACTCAAAAGCAACTGATTGAAAATATTTCCAACTATGCAGGAAAGGTAATATATCTAGATACAGAATGGGAATTAATTGCTAACGAAAAAGAATCTAACCCAACCAGCAAAATACAACCAGAAAATTTAGCTTATCTAATTTACACCTCTGGTTCTACAGGTAAATCGAAAGGGGTAATGATTCAACATAACAACCTTATTAATGCCTACTATGCTTGGGAAAAAGCTTATCAACTGCGTTATCAAGTTCGTTGTCATTTGCAAATGGCCAGCTTTTCTTTTGATGTTTTTTCTGGTGATTTTATTCGGGCTTTGTGTTCTGGTGGTAAGTTAGTGCTGTGTCCACGGGAAATACTTCTAGAACCTCAACAACTATATGAATTGATGCGTCAACAAAAAATTGACTGCGCGGAATTTGTACCAGTAGTGTTAAGAAACCTTGTACATTACCTGGAGAAAAGCCAACAAAAACTCGATTTTATGCGGTTGGTTATCTGTGGTTCTGATAGTTGGTATGGAGCAGAATATAGTAAATTCAGTAATTTTCTTAGTGAAGAAGCACGGTTAATTAACTCCTTTGGTGTGACTGAAGCTACCATTGATAGTTCATATTTTGAAAACACTAATGGAGAGTTAGCGTCTGAACAGTTAGTACCAATTGGTAGACCTTATGCTAACAGCAAACTTTATATATTAGATGACAATTTACAACTAGTACCTATAGGGGTGATGGGTGAACTTTACATTGGTGGTGATGGTTTAGCCAGAGGCTATCATAACCGTCCAGATTTAACAAATGAAAAGTTTATTCCCAATATTTTTAGTACAGAAACAAAAGCACGGCTATATAAAACTGGTGACTTAGTTCGCTATCTGAACGATGGGAATATTGAGTTTTTAGGTCGCATTGACAACCAAGTAAAAATTCGCGGTTTTCGGATTGAACTGGGAGAAATTGAAGCAATACTCAGTCAACATTCAGAAGTAAAAGAAACTGTGGTTGTTATTAGGGAAGATAACCCAGGTGATAAAAGATTAGTAACTTATATTGTTGCTAATGGCATTCTGCAAACTTCGGAAATTCGCAACTTTTTAAAAGATAAGCTGCCAGATTATATGATACCTTCAGCGTTTGTGCAGCTTGACACCCTACCACTTACACCAAATGGTAAAATTGACCGTCGAGCCTTACCAGCACCAGATAAAAGCAACTTAGAACTAGAAAATTCCTTTGTCGCACCTCGTACCGCAGTTGAGGAAATTTTAGCCGGAATTTGGGCAAAAATACTTCACATTGAGCGAGTAGGTATTCATGATAGTTTCTTTGAACTTGGTGGACATTCTTTATTAGCAACTCAAGTTATTTCTCGCATTCGTGAAACCTTCCGCATGGAATTACCTTTACGTTGTTTATTTGAGTCACCAACAGTAGAGAAATTAGCACAAAAAATTATTGCCCAAGAAGCCAAACCAGGAATCACAGAAAAAATGGCTCAAATCCTCAAACAGCTTGAGGGTATGTCAGATGAAGAAGCAAAACAAGCATTACAAAACCGCAAAGCAGTAAAAGAGGTGAAAGCATAATGGATTTATCTGCTGAAAAACGGGATCTTTTGGCGTTATTACTGGAAGAAGAAGATATTGAATATACACCAGTTCAAACAATTTCGCCCAGAAAAAACACTGACAAATTAGAGCTTTCTTTTGCTCAGAAACGTTTGTGGATTTTAAATCAATTAGAGCCTGGTAATCCCTTTTATAATATTCCTGCTGCCCTCAAACTAACAGGTAAGCTAGATGTAGACGCTTTGGAATTGAGTTTTAATGAAATTATCCAGCGTCATGAGGTTTTACGTACTAAATTTAACGTTGTAGATGGACAACCTATTTTAGAAATAGTCCCTCAGCAAACCATAATTTTACCAATAGTAGATTTAAGAGAAATTGCCTTAACAGAACGTGAAGCAAAGGTACAAAATTTAGCTGATACTGAATTTAGAAAACCTTTTAATCTTGCATCTGAACCACTTTTACGTAGTACTTTGTTGAAATTAGATAAAGCTGAATATATTTTACTGTTGACAATGCACCATATTGTTAGTGATGGTTGGTCAACGGATATATTAGTGCGGGAAGTAGCAGCACTTTATGAATGTTTCACTCAAGGTAAACCTTCCCCGTTACCACAATTAACTATTCAATATACAGATTATGCTATTTGGCAACGGAAATGGTTACAGGGTGAAGTTTTAGAAACTCAACTCAATTACTGGAAGCAAAAACTGGCAGGTAATTTACCAATTTTAGAATTACCTACAGATAGACCACGCCCAAAGATTAAAACTTACCAAGGAGCAAAACAATATTTTCAACTATCTCCCGAACTTTCTCAGGCTTTAAAAACCTTGAGCCAAAAGCAGGATTGTACTTTATTTATGACCCTGCTGGCAGCTTTCAAGGTGCTACTATATCGCTACACAGGTCTGGAAGATATTATAATTGGTTCACCTATTGCTAATCGTAATCGGGCAGAAATTGAAAGCTTAATTGGCTTTTTTGTAAATACTTTGGTCTTGCGGACTGATTTATCAGAACATCCTACTTTTGTAGATTTACTCAATAGAGTCAGGGAAACCACTTTATCAGCCTATGCTCATCAAGATTTACCTTTTGATGTATTAGTAGAAGAATTACAACCACAAAGAAACTTGAGCCATACCCCCTTGTTTCAAGTAATGTTTGTTTTGCAAAATGCCCCAATTTCAGCAGTAGAGTTATCAGGTTTAACTGTAGAACCTTTAACAAGTGAAGGTGGAAATGCTAAGTTTGATTTAACTCTGTTAGCAGAAGAAACTGATTCAGGAATTAGGGTAGGTTGGGAATACAACACCAATTTATTTAATGCTGAAACTATCACCCGCATAGGGAATAATTTTCAAACCTTGCTTGAAGGTATTGTTGCCAACCCCCAGCATAAAATTACAGAACTGCCTTTATTAACGCCAAAAGAACAACATCAATTATTAATAGATTGGAATAACAACCAATTAGAATATGATTTAGATAAATGTATTCATCAACTATTTGCAGAGCAGGTAGAACGGACACCTGATGCTGTAGCAGTAGTATTTGAAAATCAACAATTAACTTATCGGGAATTGAATCATCAAGCAAATCAATTGGCTTGCTATTTACAAAAAATAGGTGTTAAACCTGATATATTGGTAGGAATTTGTGTAGAGCGTTCCTTAGAAATGGTGGTAGGATTACTAGGGATTCTCAAAGCTGGTGGTGCGTATCTCCCACTTGATCCTAATTATCCCCAAGAACGCTTAGAATTTATGGTCAAAGATGCCGATATATCGGTATTATTGACTCAGAAAAAATTAGTTAATTTGCTTCCTCAACACCAAACAGAGATTGTTTGTTTAGATTCTTATGAAGTGATAAATTCTGATCCTCTCTGCGTCTTAGCATCTCTGAGTGAAGTACATCCTGATAACTTAGCATATCTAATTTACACATCAGGTTCAACCGGAAAACCCAAAGGGGTGATGATTTCCCACCGCGCTCTTTGTAACCATACTTTATGGATGCAGTCAGAATTTCCCGTAACTGAATCAGACAAAGTTATGCAAAAAACGCCTTTTAGTTTTGATGCTTCTGTTTGGGAATTTTACGCACCATTAGTAACAGGTGGTAAGTTAATTTTAGCTAAACCAGATGGGCATAAAGATACAACTTATCTTGTAGATTTAATTGCTAAAGAAAACATTACTATTTTGCAATTAGTTCCCTCTCTATTGCGAGTGCTGTTAGAGGAGAAAAATCTCAAAAATTGTCAAAGCTTGCGACGGGTATTTTGTGGGGGTGAAGTATTAAGCGTTGATTTACAAAATAAATTATTTCAGATTTTACCTGATGTAGAACTGTGTAATTTATATGGACCAACTGAAGGAACCATAGATACAACATATTATAAATGTAAATACGAAGATAAACTTTCAATTGTGCCGATTGGGAGAGCGATCACTAATACCCAAGTATACCTTTTAGATAGACATCTTCAACCTGTTCCCATTGGTGTACCCGGTGAAATTTACATCGGTGGTGCAGGTTTAGCAAAGGGTTATCTTAATCGTCCAGATTTAACAGCAGAAAAATTTATATCTAATCCCTTTCTTACTGGAACAAAGCTATATAAAACAGGTGATTTAGCTCGTTATCTTGCAGATGGAAATATAGAGTTTATTGAGCGCATTGATGGTCAAGTTAAACTACGGGGTTTTCGGATTGAACTGGGAGAAATAGAAACACAATTAAACCAGCACTTGCAAGTTAAACAAACTGTGGTTTTAGTTAGGGAAGATATACCAGGAGAAAAACGCTTAGTAGCTTATATTGTACCTAATCAAAAACACTCACCTACAGTTAGTGAACTGCGTAATTTCTTAAAGCAGAATTTACCTGACTATATGATACCAACAGTGTTTATCTTGTTAGATAATCTGCCATTTTTACCCAATGGTAAAATAGACCGGAAAGCACTACCAGCACCAGATAACGCTAGACCTGATTTACAAGCTGTTTTTGCTACATCACGCAATCCAACAGAAGAAATTTTAGTGCAAATATGGTCTGAAGTTCTCCGGTTAGACAATGTGGGAATTAACGATAACTTTTTTGAGTTAGGTGGAGATTCAATTCTCAGTCTACAGGTGATTGCTAAAGCTAATCAGGCTGGTTTACAACTAACTCCTAAACAGATTTTTGAATATCAAACAATTGCCGATTTAGCATTAGTAGCAAGTACAAATACAAAAATTGCCACTGAACAAGGCATTGTTACAGGTTATCTCCCCTTAACTCCTATTCAACATTGGTTTTTTGATCAAGAACTGCTTGATTCTCATCATTGGAATCAGTCAGTAATGTTAGAGGTTGATCACACTTGTAACCATATTTTATTAGAGCAGGTGGTAAAACAATTAATTCTGCATCATGATGCTTTACGCTTGCAGTTTGTGAGAACAGAATTTAGTTGGAAATCAATAATTAGTGAACCTGAAACCATAACACCTTTTTCTATCATTGATTTATCACACCTACCTAAAAATGAGCATCAACAAACAATAGAGATTGAAGCTAATTCACTACAAGCTGGTCTTGACTTATCCCAGGGTAAAATAGTTCAGGTTGCTTTATTTAAACTGGGTGAAAGTCAACCTCATAGATTGTTAATTATCATTCACCATTTAGCAATTGATGGAGTTTCCTGGCGAATTTTACTTGAAGACCTGCAAACAGCTTACCAACAACTTGTTCAGGGTGAAAAAATCCAATTACCTGCTAAAACAACTTCAGTCAAACAGTGGGCGGAAAAATTGCAAGAATATGCTAACTCAGAAACTGTAAAATCAGAAATTAATTACTGGTTATATCAGCATAATCAAAATATTTCTCCTTTACCTGTTGACTATTCTCATGGAGAAAATACTGTAGATTTAGCTTGTACAGTTTCAGTTACTCTCACCCAGGAAGAAACAACATCTTTATTACATGAAGTCCCTGTAACTTATCAAACACAAATTAATGATATTTTGTTAACTGCCCTGGTACAAACTTTTCAACAATGGACTGGTAACAGTTCACTGTTAGTAAATTTGGAAGGTCATGGACGAGAAGATATCCTAGAAAATGTTGACTTATCCCGTACTGTTGGCTGGTTTACTACCATCTTCCCAGTTTTATTGGATATCACAGCAGTTTTTGAACCAGGAATAGCATTAAAAACAGTTAAAGAACAATTGCGTAGTATTCCCCACAAAGGTATTAATTATGGAGTTTTGCGTTATCTCAGTGAAAAGTCAATTACTGAACAATTGCAAGCTTTACCCCAAGCAGAAATAACATTTAACTACTTGGGTCAATTTGACCAAATAATTTCTCAAACATCAACATTTAAACCTGCGGTTGAGTCTACAGGAAATAATCAAAGTCCAAGGGGCAAGCGTAACATTTTGCTAGAAATTAATAGCTTAATTGTAGGTGGACAGTTGCGGCTGAATTGGACTTATAACAAAGCATTACATCAACCAGAAACAGTAGAAAAACTGGCGCAGGAATATCTTAAAAAATTGCGATCGCTCATTTTTCATTGTCTGTCACCTAACGCTGGTGGCTTTACACCCTCAGACTTTCCACAAATGAATTTTAGTCAAGCAGAACTTGACCAATTACTTACCGAACTTGATTAAATAAAAGGTAACTATTCATGAATAAAAAAAATATTGAAAATATTTATCCTCTTTCGCCTACCCAACAAGGCATACTTTTTCATACTCTCCGCGCACCAGAATCAGGAGTTTATGTAGTTCAAAGCTGTTACACATTTAGCCAATCTATTAACATCGCTGCTTTTAAACAAGCTTGGCAACAAGTCATCAATCAGCACCCAATTCTCCGCACTTCTTTTCACTGGAAACAGCACAAAGAACCGTTTCAAGTAGTACATAAATCTGTAGAATTACCTTGGCATCAACAGGACTGGCAAAACTTATCTGTCACTGCACAGCCAGAAAAATTAACAGCATTCTTAGCAGCAGATCGCCAACAAGGATTTGATATTTCTCAACCATCTTTAATGCGGTTGATATTGATTCAAATAGCCCCAGAAACTTACCATTTTATTTGGAGTAGCCATCATTTAATTTTAGATGGGTGGTCTACAGCTTTGGTACTAAATCAGGTTTTTCAAGCTTACGAAGCATTATGTAAAGGACAAGTTTTTCCATTACCACATTCTCGTCCATATCAAGATTATATTGCTTGGTTACAACAGCAAAATTTAGCGAAAGCAGAAGAATTTTGGCGGAAACACCTCAAAGGTTTTACTGCACCGACTCAACTAAAAGTTAATACTTTTGCTAATTCAATTACAGGATGTGGGGAAAAATCAATTAAGCTATCATCAGCAACAACCACAGCATTACAATCATTTGCACGCCAACAAAAATTAACCTTAAATACTTTAATTCAAGGAACTTGGGCTATCCTTCTCAGTCGTTATAGTGGTGAAAAAGATATTGTTTTTGGATCTACTTCTGCTGGTCGTCCACCTAAGTTAATTGGTTCAGAATCAATGGTAGGTTTATTTATTAACACCTTACCAGTGCGTGTACAAATATCTGGAAACGAATTATTAATTCCCTGGTTGCAAAAACTTCAGGCGCAACAAATAGAAGCCCAGCAATATGAATATAGTCCTCTAGTTCAAGTCCAAGGATGGAGTGAAGTTCCGAGAGATTTGCCTTTATTTGAAACAATTTTAGTATTTGAAAACTACCCTGTAGATGCTGCCTTAAAAGCAAAAGCTACAGAGATGCAAATCCATGATATTCGGTCTGCGGAATCAACAAATTATTCCCTTACTCTCTCAGTAGGGACAAGTACAGAATTAAAGTTAGAGATTTTATATGATCGTAGTCGTTTTCATGCAGAAACTATAACTAGCATTTTAGGACATCTGCAAACATTATTGGAGGGTATTGTTGCCAATCCTCACCAATCTCTATCTTCATTACCTTTATTGACATCAGCCGAAATACATCAACAATTGGTGGAATGGAATAATACCCAAAGCAGCTATCCTCAAAATAAGTGTATCCATCAATTATTTGAGAAACAGGTAGAAAAAACACCAGATGCAGTAGCGGTGGTGTTTAAAAATGACCAAATCACCTATCAACAACTCAACCAAAAAGCGAATCAACTAGCACATTTTTTACAAAAATTGGGTGTAAAACCAGAAATACCAGTTGCCATTTGTATGGAACGTTCCCTGGAAATGGTAATTGGTGTATTAGGAATATTAAAAGCAGGTGGTGCTTATGTTCCCCTTGATCCTGCTTATCCAAAAGAAAGATTGAAATATATGTTTACCGATGCGGCAATATCGGTAATGCTCACTCAAAATAAATTATTAGCAAAATTGAGTGAATATCAAGAAAAAATTATTTGTTTAGATACTGACTGGGAGAATATTTCTCAAGAAAGTCAAGCAAATCCCTCAATTAATATACAAGCTAATAACTTAGCTTATATCATTTACACTTCTGGTTCTACAGGAAAACCAAAAGGAGTAATGATTGAACATCAATCGTTAATAAATTTTACCGAAGCTGCCAAAGTTAAATACCAAATTCAACCGGGAGAAAGAATCTTACAATTTGCATCCATTAGTTTTGATGCTGCTGTTGAAGAAATTTATCCTTGTTTAACATCTGGTGCAACATTGGTACTGCGTACAGATGAAATGCTGACTTCTCTGGCTAAATTTATGGAAAACTGCCGCAATTGGCAAATTACAGTTTTGGATTTACCTACAGCATACTGGCATTTAATAGTTTCCGAATTAGCAAATCACAACTTAACTTTACCAGAGTCATTAAGATTAGTCATTATTGGTGGAGAAAGCGCAATTCCTGAAAAAGTTGCAATTTGGCAACAGCAAGTAGGTACTTATCCTCAGTTAATTAATACCTATGGTCCAACAGAAACAACCGTAGTTGCCACCTATTGTAATTTAACTACAACACAAATAAATGGGCAAGAAGTACCAATTGGTTGCCCTATTAATAATGTTCAAATATATCTCTTAGACCAGGACTTACAACCCTTACCTGTGGGTATACCTGGTGAAATCTACATTGGTGGTGCAGGTTTAGCAAGGGGTTATTTACACCGTCCTGAATTAACAGATGAAAAGTTTACACCCAATCCTTTTTTACCTGATGCTAAACTATATAAAACAGGAGATTTAGCTCGTTATCTTCCCAACGGTAATATTCAATTTATTGGACGTATTGATACTCAAATAAAACTGCGCGGTTTTCGGATTGAACTAGGAGAAATTGAATCTGTTTTAATTCAACATCCAAATATTCAAGAAGCAGTAGTTACAGCGAGACAAAATACCTTAGTAGGCTACATAGTTGCTGATTCTCAAAATATACCCAGCAGCAGCGACATTCAAAACTTCCTCAAAGAAAAGTTGCCAGAATATATGATTCCTAATGGATTTATATTCTTAGAAAATCTGCCACTAACAACTAATGGCAAAATTGACCATCAAGCCTTACCCGCAGCAGATACGTCTATAACAGAAAGGAAAAAGCTATTTAAAGAAGCACGAACTTCCTTAGAGAAGGAATTGCTAACAATCTGGCGGGAAATTTTGCATCGTCCCCAAATTAGCATTGATGAAAACTTTTTCGATTTAGGTGGACATTCTTTATTAATAGTTCAGTTATTTGCCCGTATCCGTTCTGCTTTCCAAATAGATTTACCCCTACAGACTTTGTTTGAAGCACCAACTATAGAAACTCTTGCAGCACAATTAGAAATAGCCCGTCAAGCTAAATTATCCTCAACAATTACTCTTACTAATTCTACCTTAGACCTCAAAACTGAAGCAGTTCTTGATCCCACAATTACAGTTGAGGGTAAATCAATTGAATATACAAATGAACCAACTTGTATATTTATCACAGGTGCAACAGGTTTCGTAGGTGCTTTTTTACTCGACGAACTTCTCAATCAAAGTCAAGCTGAAATTTATTGCTTGGTACGTGCTAATAATTTTGCAGAAGGTAAGCAAAAAATTTATCAAGCTTTAACAGCATATTCAATTGGGAATGAATCACAAATTTCTCGAATTGTTCCAGTTTTAGGAGATTTATCTCAACCGCTTTTAGGTCTTTCCCCAGCACAGTTTACAGCACTAGCTCAAAAAATAGATGTTATTTACCATAATGGTGCATGGGTACATCATACTTATCCATACTCCACACTCAAAACCGCTAATGTTTTAGGTACGCAAGAAGTTTTAAGATTAGCTAGTGAAATTAAAATTAAACCTGTACATTTCATTTCGACTATTAGCGTTTTTTCTGCACCTATAGGTTCTGGAGTACATCTAGTTCAAGAACAGTCTAACCTTGATGATTTTCCCATACCAGAAGGTGGTTATACCCAAAGTAAATGGGTTGCAGAACAGCTAATTAATATTGCAAGTAAACGTGGCTTACCAGTTTCTATTTATAGATTAGGGAGGGTATCAGGACATAGCAGAACAGGTGTATTTAATCCTAATGACTTTTTTTATCGCTTACTTATTGGCTGCATTCAATTAGGAAAAGTCCCTAATGTAGACTATTTAGAAAATCTCGCTCCTGTAGATTATGTCAGCAAAGCAATAGTCAATTTATCCCAAAAACAACAATCTTTAGGAAAAGCTTTTCACTTACTCAATTCTCATTATCTCGATTTAAATATGCTATTCAATAGCATTCGTGAATTTGGTTATCCAATACAAGCAATTTCTCAAGCACAGTGGTATGAAGAATTAGTAAAAATAGCAGAAAATTATCCAGACCATCCTTTATATCCATTGATACCATTTTTCATGCACTCTCATCAAACTAAAAACTTAAAAGTATTAAAATTTGATTGTGAGCAAACATTAAATTCACTGGCTAACAGTTCCATTTTTTGTCCAAAAATAGATGGAAACCTCTGCAAAACTTATATCTCACACTTGATTAGTAGTGGTTTAGTCCAAAAACCACAAAAACTGCAAATTTCTGTAAATTAATTCACATCCTCACAACTATCATGAAGAAAAAATTTTTTAGCTTACAACAAACCTTATCTCCTACCGAGGTTGTACCTCAAAATACACCAGAAAGTTACTTGTCTCAATTCATTAAAAATTATAATGCTAGGACAAAAACATCAAAACAAATTACACAAGACTATCGAGCTACTTTAGCTGATAGCCGCAATCCCTATGGGTTTAGTTTGCCTTTGAAAGAGCTTTGTTATCCCATTGTCGCGCAAAAATCTTTAGGTTCAAGAATTTGGGATGTTGACGGTAATGAATATATAGATTTGGTTATGGGATTAGGTATCAATCTTTTTGGACATAACCCACCTTTTATTAAACAAGCTTTACTTGAACAACTAGACCAAGGTATTCACATTGGACCACAAACAGAATTAGCTGGTGAAGTTGCGGAGTTAATCTCAGACCTGACAGGAATGGAAAGAGTAACTTTTAGTAATACAGGCACAGAAGCAGTAATGACAGCAATTCGTATTGCTAGAGCCGCAACAAAGCGTTATAAAATAGCCATCTTTTCTGGTTCATATCATGGTCATTCTGATGGAACTTTAGTAAAATTGCAAGAATTAGATGGAAAATTGCAAACAGTTCCTTTAACTTGTGGAGTTCCAAAAAGTATTGTTGAAAATGTGTTGATTTTGGATTATGGAAATCCTCAATCATTGGAAGTAATTAAAACTCATGGCAAAGAATTAGCTGCTGTTTTAGTTGAACCTGTACAAGATGGTTGTCTCGATTTACAACCAAAAGAATTTCTGCATCAATTGCGGCAATTAACCACAGAGTTAGGTATAGTTTTGATTTTCGATGAAATGATTACTGGGTTTAGAATTCATCCAGGTGGAGCGCAAGCATGGTTTGATGTTCAGGCAGATATAGCTACTTACGGAAAGATTGTTGGTGGAGGAATGCCAATTAGTGTGATTGCTGGTAAAGCTGTTTATATGGATAAAATTGATGGCGGTATGTGGAACTATGGAGATTCTTCTTTTCCCCAGGTAGAAACAACATTTTTTGCAGGTACATATTGTAAACATCCTTTATCTTTGGCAGCAGCAAAAGCTGTACTCAAGTATATGCAATCTCAAGGTTCTCAGTTGCAAACAAAATTGAATCAAAAAACAGCAGAGTTTGTAAAAACTTTAAATGATTATTTTGCAGTATTGGGTTTACCTATAAAAATGACACATTTTGGTTCTTTATTTGGTCCTGCTAGTTCTGGAGTGTCAGCCAGTTCCAATACAGATTCAGGAATAGGTTTAAGTTTATTAACCTATCATTTAATTCACAAAGGTATCTTGATTAGAGGTAGTAGCGGTTTTTTATCTACTGCTCATACCGATGAAGATATTAATTACATTATTCAAGCTGTTAAGGATAGTATCAGTGAATTGGCTTCAGGAGGATTATTGTAATTGCAAAAATATTCTTGTGTAAAACTTTTGTATAAAAGTTGATGAATTTGGCAAAAAAATTATTTGAGGATACAAAAATCATGAAAATAACGCCTACTGAACGCATTAATCAACCATCAACAACAGAATTTTGGAATGAGTTTGTAGTTCCAGACAAACCAGTAATTATCACTGGAGTTGCTAATGAGTGGAAAGCTTGTGAACAGTGGACACCAGAGACATTTAAATCCATGTTTGGAGATGTAATTGCTCCTTTAAGAGCAAGTGATGATGAAATAGAGGTATTCTTTGGTGGTTTGGCAGAAAAAAAACTCATTTCTATAGCTGATTATATAGACAGTATTTTGTCGGCAACTCAAGATGGTGAGAAACGGTTATATTTAGGTAATATTCCCTTTGATTCTCCTATAGCTAAAGCCCATCTTGACAAAATCAGACCGGATTTTGAATTTCCTAATTATTTTCCAGACAATACTGGTAATGATTTACGTCTCTGGATTGGAGGAGCTAATCAAAAATCAACTATTCACAACGACAATTATCATAATCTTAATGCACAGATATTTGGTGAAAAAACATTTTTATTGTTTGCCCCAGAAGAGTATCAAAAATTATATGCTACAAAGATGGATGATGAATTATGGTCAAGTCCTATAGACCCGCAAAAGCCGAATTTATCAAAATATCCATTATTTGATGATGTTACTGGATTAGAAGCTGTACTTACTCCAGGAGATATACTTTTTATTCCTGCTTTTTGGTGGCATCAAGCACGGTCAATTACACCAGCTATTAACGTTAATATGTGGGTTTATACTCATAAAATATGTGAAATTTGGGAACAACATCCTGTTTTGAGCGGAAATATGGCTAATGTTGTTTCGTAAAAGATAAACAACCAATAAATATCTCTGAAAAGTCCAAAAAATAATGTAGAGGCGTTCCATGTACCGTCTCTACGAAGTTTATGGAAATCTCTCATTTATAGTATGGTTTTTGCTACTTAGACAGGAGCAATAATTTGCAAGTTCAAGAAATACAACAAACAAACTTACGCACATTTATTATCCTCTGGGCAACTCAGATATTGTCAGTGATTGGCTCAGAAATGACTTATTTTGCCATTACTATTTGGGCATGGAAGGTTACAGGACAAGCCACTTCTTTATCATTACTTCTGTTTTTTAACCAAATACCAAAATTAGTTACTGCGCTGTTTGTCGGTATTTTTGTTGATAAATGGAATCGCAAACGGTTAATGATTATCGGGGATACAGCAACGGGTATATCTACTATTGCTATCCTTTTACTATTTTTAACTAATCAACTAGAAATCTGGCATATCTACGTTGCCGCCGTTGTTATTGGACCTTTCCGTCATTTCCAATATTTTGCTTTTTCCACTTCTATTTCTACACTTGTACCAAAGCAGCATCTCACGCGAGCGGTGGTAATGACTGAACACATTGGGGAATTTACTTCAAATATCATAGCACCAGGTTTAGCAGGAGCAATTTATTCTCTAATTGGTTTGCCAGGTATCCTAACAATTGATATTATCACTTTCCTCATAGCAGTTAGCGCCACTTGGTTGGTGCATATACCCCAACCTCTAGTAAGTGAAGTTAATCAAACTAAAGGTAAAATTTGGCAAGATTTAACTTTTGGTTATCGCTATATTATTAAAAATTCTGGCTTATCAGTTCTCCTATTATTTTTAGTAATTTTTCATTTTATTGATGCCGTAACGATGGGTATACATTCACCTCTAATTTTGGCTCGCAGTGCTAATGATAGTGCTGTGTTTGCTGGTGTGCAATCTGCTATTGGTTTAGGTGGTTTAGTCGGTGCTTTATTATTAAGTATTTGGGGTGGTTTTAAACGGCGCATTCATGGTTTATTGTTAGGTACAATTTTTTACTATGGCATCATGATGGTATTTAGCTTAGTCAATTTACCTTCTATTTGGATGATTACTGGGTTTATGGCTGCTGTATTTTGGCCGTGGATTACAAGTTCTAATCAAGTTATTTGGCTATCTAAAGTGCCACCAGATGTACAAGGAAGGGTGTTTAGCACTCGTTATTTATTAACTTTAATAGCTTCACCTATTGGATTAGCGATCGCCGGTCCTTTAGCTGATAATTTTTTCCAACCAGCAATGATGTCTGAAGGTATCCTCACACCAATATTTGGCAGTTTATTCGGTACAAGTTCTGGTGCTGGTTTGGCAGTTCAATATACTTTATTTTCTTTATTGGGTGCTGTTCTTGGTTTAGGCGGCTATACCTGGCGAAGATTGCGAAATGTAGAAACTATTGTGCCTGACTATGAAGACAAATATATCAAATCTTAACTCTTGGTTAATTTGCCCCAAGCCAAATCCTCAAGCACATTTGCGTTTATTTTGCTTTCCTTAGTATAAATTGCGAATCTCCACTAACTACTATCAAAAATCTGAATGAACGACAGACTCAGTAACAGCTTTATTACCAGTTCAGAACCATTCACAAAGACCCCCATTTTATCAGGAGAAAATCTCGGTAAAAAAATCCAAAATCAATGGTTATGGCGAAACTTAAATTTTGAACTTTTATCAGGAGAAAGCGTTGCTGTAGTTGGTGCTTCTGGTTCTGGGAAGAGTCAGCTATTAAGAGCGATCGCTCATCTTGATTCTATCCAATCAGGAAAATTTTTGTGGCAAGGAAAACCTATTGATTCTCAATATATACCCCGCTATCGCTCTCAAGTTATATATCTTCATCAACGTCCTGCACTTTGGGAAGGAACTGTAGAAGATAACCTCAAACAAGTTTATCGTTTAGCAATCCATCGTCATCAAGTTTACAACCAACAATTAATTATTGACTATTTACAAATTTTACATAAACCTATTGATTTTTTACACCGTCCTGTGAGTGCAATTTCTGGAGGAGAAGCGCAAATTGTGGCTTTTTTACGTGCTTTGCAACTTTCACCCCTAGTCTTATTACTCGATGAACCTACCGCTTCATTAGATGCAGAAACAGCCTCTTGTTTAGAAGCTTTAGTAACAGCTTGGCAAAAACAAGACCCACAAAGAGCATATCTTTGGACAAGTCATAATCCCACTCAGTTGGAACGTATTACTAATCGTACAATTCAAATCACAGGGAACAGGGAATAGGGAAAACAATGTACCTTAAAAAAACAAGACTTTAAACTTTATTTTTTTGTAAAAATTCCATAATCATGACTAAAAGTTATATTCCTATTAGTTACGCTCAACTAGCATTAGCAGCTTTATTTATTCTCATTAATATAGCTCTTTCATGGATTTTAAATTTAGGATTGGGAAAAAATCTATTAATTGCTTCCCTGCGAATGGTGGTGCAATTACTCATGGTGGGATATATCCTGCAATGGGTATTCACTTTACGTAACCCGGTATTAATAATATGTGTAGCTTTGGCTATGACAATTATGGCGGTGATATCGAGTGTTAATCGTACTCGTCGGCGGTTTAATAGTATTTACTGGAATAATTTTATTTCTTTATTATGTGGTTCATTTTTAGTTACAGGCTTCACTGTTAGCGGCATTATTCAAGTAAAACCTTGGTATGATCCTCAGTATTTAATTCCTTTATTGGGCATGATTTTAGGTAATGCTTTAACAGGAACTTCTCTAACTTTAGAACGCTTTACAGAAGATTTAATTAATCGTCGTGAACAAATTGAAGCATTGTTAACTTTGGGTGCAACTCGTTGGGAAGCTGCCCATCAAACTATTAGAGAAGCTTTAAGAGTTGGGATGATTCCTACTATTAATTCGATGATGGTGATGGGGTTAGTCAGTTTACCAGGAATGATGACAGGACAAATTCTAGCTGGTGCAAGTCCAACTGATGCTATCCGCTATCAAATTGTGATTATTTTTGCTCAAGCATCGGGAACAGCTATCTCCACAATGGGGGTTGTGTTACTGGCATTTTTGGCATTATTTAATCAAAAACATCAAATGACAGATGCTTTATCCAAACAACCTTAGTCATAATTTTGATGGTATATTTATACAAATGTTGCAAGTTTTAGAACTATTTAATATTGGACGGGCTAGAAGCCCATCCCACAAGATTAAATTATTCGGATTATCAACCTATCAAAATACTTTTCTTCCTTCTAAATGCTGATTAATTTCCGGTTTTGTTCGCCACACAGGATGCAACTTTTTCTCTGCAAATAATGGCAATTGATCACTAATATGAGATGAACCTGGTTGAGTTGCATTGCCATAACTATTTAATGCCATTGCTCGAACTGGTTGAGAAAATTCTACTGCTGCTACAAAAGAGTCACCACCGACAGATTGAAAACGTCCCTCTGCGGGAGCAAAATCTACAACTCTAAATGTTCCCAAATATCCATCAGACCCATTAGCAGGTAAATCTAAATTACCCACTCGCAAACGGAAAACTTCTCCCCAACTAACATCTAAACTACCGTAGGTTGCTTTTATTTCTTTGGTAACTTTTTCTAATAATTCTACCGCCGCTTGGGGGTTTGCTAAACCATCAGGTGTAGTTAGGGGTTGGTTTTCATTCCAAGGTTGACTAAATGCTGTATCAAAATCTAATTTATCTGCCCAAGCTGCAAATAAAACCGCACCTTTACTATTAGCATTAGCTTGTCTATCCCATTTTTTAAGAACTTCAGTCGCTTGTTTTGCTAATTCATTTCCTTGTTGTGCAGCCGGAATTAAATCATCAAGAATTCGGTCTGCAAATTCCATGCGGGTAGAATGTTTATAAGCAATCATTTCCTCAAAGGAAATACTTTCATCTTCTGCTAACATTTTGGCAGAACGTTGAGCGCGAAAATACATTGGTCCCCGTGGTGCTATGTATGATGGATAATTATCTGCTTTGATAGCAATAGGAAAAGTAGTTGTCCAAGGTGCATCATTAGCATTTTGTAACCAACCACTGGATGGATCAATTACTTTTGGTAAGTCTTGATAAGGGTGAAATTTAGTCCATAAAGTTTTGGATGTGTCTCCAGGAATTACACCTTGCCAATATTTAAAATCTCCTTCTTTTCGCACGGGAACTAAACCGTTAAATAGGTGCATAATATGTCCTTCCTGGTCGGCATACATGATGGTAAACATGGGAAGTTGCAACCGTTGTACTACTTTTTCAAATGCGGTGAGATTTTGCGCTTTTGACATATCCCACCACTGTTCTAATATGCCTGGTCTATCTTGACCGACTACCCTAAGTGCAACTGCTTTACTGTTTTTTTCGCTAATTACAGGACCATGAATAGAGTTTTTGATTGTTAATAGTTGCTCTCGAAAAGAGCCATTTTTTTGTTTGACTTTTAAGAAAAAATTGTTGGTTTGAAAAGGAAGAACTTTGTTATCGAAAAGATAACCATCTTTTTGTAATTTCAGTTCGTAGACATCCCAACCATCATGGGTGTTAACGGTGTGAGTCCAACCTAAATTATCATTGAAGGCGATCGCTAACACAGGAATACCTACCAATGTCGCCCCATAAGCATCAATTCCTGGTGCGGTAATTTGCGCTTCATACCATAAAAATAAATCTCCCCAAGGCAAATGAGGGTTTGCTAATAACATTGCTTTATTATTAGCAGAATGTTTTGGTGCGATCGCCCAACCATTAGAACCAGGAGCAGATTTTTTATCATTAATATTAGCAATTCTGCCAGGATCAACTATAAAGGTATATAACAAAACTCTTTGCAAATGACTCAGTACATCCTGGGGTGTCACAGGTAAAACCACCTTTACCTGATCATCAATTAAATCAGGATTTTCCTGAGCATAATTATTAATACCCGTTGCAAAAGCATCTAAATAACTGCGAAATTCAGGACTTTGCTTTTCATACCAAGAATTAGCTCGTTTAGGTACATCCATTGTTAGTACCCATTTATCGGAATCTAAATACTTTTCTCCCCAATATTCAGATGCTTTTCCTCTAGCTTGTCCATAAAGACGTAACAGCAAATTACCATGACTTTGCATTTGCGCCCAACCAAAGGCTTTAAAAGCATTCTCGGATTTATTAGCATAAATATGAGGAATACCGTAAGTATCCCACAGTATTTCTGTTGTTTTGGGAACTGTACTAAAACTTGGAATATTCACCACCAAAGCAAAGATGATACCAATTAAAAAAGTTAGAAATCTGCGTGATTTTTGTCGCCAGTTTAAAGAATAATTAAACTGATTTATTGCAGTAATAAACATGGTATTTTTTTGTTAAAAAACTCTCAATATTTTGATTTTAAGAATATTCACTATTTACCCTTGCGTCCTATAGGTACACACATAGGAGTACCCACAACGGGATCATCAACAACACGACAATCTAACCCAAATACCTCTTTTACCATTTCCTCATTCATGACTTCTTGTGGTTCTCCAGCAGTAAAAATTCTGCCTTGTTTTACAGCAATTAAATAATCAGCATAACGACAAGCTTGATTTAAATCATGTAACACCATGACAATAGTTCTCTGCTGAAATTTGTTCAACTCATACAACAAATCTAAAACTTCTATTTGATGTGCTAAATCTAAAAAAGTAGTCGGTTCATCTAACAGTAAAATATCTGTATCTTGAGCTAATGCCATAGCAATCCAAGCACGTTGTCTTTGTCCACCAGATAAAGTATCTAATGCTCGTTCTGAAAACTTGACTAAATCTGTAATTTCTAAAGCCTGTTGCACAATTTTTTCATCTTTTTCTGACCATTGTTGTAACCAACTTTGATAAGGATAACGACCTTGAGCGACTAAATCTTTAACTGTTAAACCTTCTGGTGCTACTGGACTTTGGGGTAAAATTCCTAATTGTTGAGCTACTTCTTTTGTGGAAAGTTTAAAAATAGATTCTCCATCCAGATATACAGCACCATTACTAGGTTTAAGTAATCTAGCCAAACCTCTTAATAAAGTTGATTTGCCACAGCCATTAGCACCAACTAAAACACTAATTTTTCCCAGAGGAATTACTAAATTTAAATCACGAATAATGGTAGTACCATCATAAGCTAAAGTTAAACTTTTCGTTGATAATCCTTTCATGAAAATTTGGTAATTGGTAATTGGTAATTAATAATGTATTCGCTATTTTCTATGCTTTCTTCACTGTCACCTGTCACCTGTCACCTGTCACCTGTCACCTGTCACCTATTTCTTCCGATTACGAATTAATAAATACAAAAAATAAGGAGCGCCTACACCAGCAGTAACAACTCCACAGGGAATTTCAATAGGTGCAAATAAAGTTCTTCCTAATAAGTCGGCAACAGTAACAATCATTCCCCCTAATAGTGCTGATGTGGGAATTAAACCTTGATGATTTGTACCTACTAACTGTCTGCCTAAATGGGGTGAAATTAAACCGACAAAACCGATCATTCCCGCAGTAGCTACTGATGCACCAGCTAAAGCAACTCCTACTAATAGTAATAAACTACGTTGAATTTCTACAGACGTTCCTAAACTTCTAGCAACATCATCTCCTAAATTTAAAGTGTCTAAATGTCTGGCTAAAAGTAAAGACATGGGGATAAAAATAATTAACCAAGGTAAAAATGAAAATACCTGTTCCCAAGTTCGTCCGTAAACGCTACCAGCTAACCAAACTAAAGCATCATTAACGTTGTAAATTTCGCCGAAAGTAATCATTAAACTGGTAAAGGCGCTGGCGATCGCTGATAAACCCACACCCATTAAAATTAATAAAATTGGTGAACTACCATTATTCCAAGCTAACCAATAAATTAAAGTCGCCATTAACAAAGCACCACCAAAAGCAGATAAAGGTAAGGTGTAAATTGGTGCTGAAGGAAATAAAACAATCACTGTCACTGCTGCCAAACTTGCCCCAGAATTGATCCCAATAATACCAGGATCAGCTAAAGGATTGCGTGTTAAACCTTGGAAGATAGTTCCAGAAATTGCTAATGCTACTCCCACCATAAAAGCCACTACGGTACGAGGTAAACGCAGGGTGTAAATAACAAATAAATGATCAGGGTTTCCTGTATTTACTCCCAATAAAGTTTTAATAATATCCACTGGTGAAATAGGATATTCACCCCTACCCACATTCATCACTATCGCTACACCAATTATTGCTAATAAAAATAACAGCATTATTGGTACACGGCGATCTATCCGAAAAGATATCGCTGAGGAACGTATCACCAATATATTGGATTTTGAAAGTGTTGCTGTATAGTCTTCTCTTCTTTCCATCTAGTTCAATTTTGGATTTTAGATTTTGGATTTTAGATTTTGGATTCCAAAAATGTGTTTTTTTCAACAATTGTCAATTATCAATTGATAATTAACTTTCATTTCTTCACCTTTGATTTAGCCAAATAAACAAAAAAGGGAGCGCCCACCAATGCTGTCATTACACCTACTGGTAATTCCTGGGGTTTAAGCAGGATACGGGCAGAAATATCTGCTATTAATAGTAAAGTTGCCCCGACGACAGCAGAATAAGGCAAAATCCAGAGATAATTGGTTTTAATGAAAAATCGAACAGTGTGAGGAACGACTAAACCAAGAAAACCAATGGGTCCTGCAAGGGCTACGGAACTTCCTGCTAGTAAAACTACGCTAATAGCAGTAAGAATTTTAATCCAGGCTGTTTTTTGACCTAAACCTTTAGCTACATCTTCGCCTAAACTCATGGTGGTAATTTGTTTACCTAAAGCCAAGGCTATTATTAATCCCAATGTGACAAAAGGTAGAGCCGAAAAAAGAATATTGGCATCTCTACCAGATAATGAACCAGCTAACCAAAATCTAATTTCTTCTAGTGTGCGTTGACTGATGATCAAAATAGCAGTTGTCAGGGAAGAAATTAAAGCTGTGAGTGCTGCACCTGCGACTGTAATATTGAGTGGGGTAGCGCCTCCTTTTCCCAGTGAACCCAGGAAGTAGACTAAAATCGCTGTTATTCCCGCACCCAAAAAAGCCGCAATAGTTAAAGTAGTAACTGAGGAAGTACCAAATACAAAAATGGTGGCAACTACGGAAAGTGCAGCACCAGATTCAATCCCCAAAATACCGGGATCTGCTAAGGGGTTACGGGTTAAACCTTGCATTAATGCCCCTGATACTGCTAGGGAAGCACCGACTAAAATCGCAATGAGCGATCGCGGTAATCTGACTGTTTGAATAACTAAGTGTTGATATGAACCGTCAAAGCTGACAAAGGATGTCAAAATCTGATCTATTGGTATTTCTGCCGATCCTAATGTGACACTAGATACTAAACAAACTAGCAACAGCACTAAACACACAATTAAGCTAAATACAGGTTTAGCCGCCGAATTAATCAACATCCTCAACTCCTGACTGCTTTGAAAACTATTTCCGTGTGGCTATTCCTAACTTCACTCCTTCTACCTGTCGCACTTTATCCATCACTGCTACTACTTGTCCGTGATTAACAGCTTCATCGGCATTAAGAATCACCATTAAAGGTTTTTCTGGTTCTACTTTTTCTCTCACCTGGGCTGCTAATTGCTCTAAACTAACCGCTTCTTTATTCAAAAATATCTTGCCAGTATTATCAATAGTTAATGTTACCTGTGCCGGACGATCTGTTTTCGCCGTAGCAGCTTGAGGTAAATTAACTGGTAAACCCTCAGAACGAGTTAAATACAACGTTGACATGATGAAAAATGTCAAAATTGCAAAGATTACATCAATCATTGGCACAATGTTAATCTGTGCTGGTATTTCCGGCTCATCTTGTAGACGCATAGGTTTTTTCTCCTCTTTCGTAGCGACGACGATATAGTAGTTCTAAATGACCACCATATTCTTGAATCAAAGCAATTTGTCTTTGATAAAATCCCCGGAAAGTATTAGCAAAAACCAGTGTAAAAATTGCCACAATTAAACCTGTAGCGGTAGAAACCAACGCTTCACTAATACCGCTAGTTACACCCGCTGCTTTTGTTCCTCCAACATCACCGATATTCAGAGAAGCAAAAGAACCAATTAACCCCAATACAGTACCGAGTAACCCTAACAGGGGCGCGAGGGCAATAATGGTATCAAAAATTGTATTAAATCGTTTAAACAACGGTATTTCTGCTTGGGCTTCACTCTCCAAGGCCAAGCGAAATTCTTCTGGATTTGGTTCTTCTAACTCTAAAGCTGTCAAAAAAATCCGTGCAATTGGTAAATCTGCATTCTTTCGCAGTGTATCAATTGTACTGACCACATTGTCTTGACGATAGAGATTCAACACATTTCTGACTACCCGTTGCTGACGGGTACTGATTGTTACCCAAAATTTTATCCGTTCGATAATTAGCCCTACTGCCAAAACAGAAGACAGTAGTAGGGGCCACATGACCACACCACCTGCGGTAAACAGATTTTTGATATCCATGTCCGATTTTCAAGCCTTGCGATGAAATTTCCTGACTATTTTAGCGAGTATATCTGATATCACTTCTCAAGTTATTAAATTAAAGCAAATGAGAATATATGTCAATGTTTTGCCACATCTTTAGGGAATAATACAGTCTCTGCTGGGATAAAAATCGCTGTAATTATTTGCTAGTAAGAGATTTAGGGTAAAATCCGCAAATACAAGAACTCAAAGTTATTGATTGACTTTTGCATATAATTTCTGTTATTCTTCCAAAGTTACTGAAAATTGGTAGCAATAAATATGAGTTTTTCCAGCACAGCCATAGAGCAGCGAGAAAAAGAATTAAAGACACTGACAACCTTTTTGACTTATAGCTTGATTGGCTCTTTGGCTATACATATTGGGTTGCTGGCTTCTGGTATTGGTAGTCTACTTACAAAAGTACCAGAAGAAGAACCAGTGGAAATCACTTTTGTTGAGACTCCACCGGAAGAAGACATAAAACCAATAGAAGCACCGGAAGAGGAAATAAAACCTAAAGTTGTTGATAATTCGCGGATTTTCACAAGTTCGAGTAATTCTCATACCTCTCCAACGATATTTGTGCCGCAACCACAAAAAAGTGCAGTGGTTTCAGCGCCACCTCCTGTCATTCAAAAACAGCAAGTGCAACCTCCTGTAGTTCCTGCTCCGAAAATAGAACCTCTCAAACCTTTACCTTCTATCACAAAGGAAACTGTATCACCTCAAAAAGTAGATACTCAGCCTCAAGCAGTTTCTCAGCCAAAAAATATCGTTACAAATACTGCTAGTCAACCCTTAACTACAGAGACATCTGCTGTTCCAACATCCTCACAACCCAGTTCTGATTTAAGGAATGTGTTGGCAGGAATTAGAGATGGGAGAGCAAGTCAACAAGTTACACAATCATCTCCAGATACTTCCGGTGGTGGTGGAAATACGGGAGAGAAAACCACAGGAACACGCATTCCTCGTAGCTTTGACAATAGTGGCGGTGGGAATAATGAACCAGCAAATACTACCAAAGTTGCAACAGCACCTACAACACCAAAAATAAATAACCCTAATACAAACTCTAATACAAACTCTAATACAAATTCTGGTAGCGGTAGTGGTCGTGCTGCTTGTCGGGAGTGTAATACAAATTATCCAGAGTGGGCAAGGAGAAGAGGAGTAGAGGGTAGAGTTGAAGTAGCTGTTGATACGGATGATAAAGGTAATGTTACTAAAGTCAGGTTGTTGAGATCCAGCGGTAACGAAAAATTAGATGCAGAACATTTAGAGCGAGCGCAAAAGTGGAAACTCAAACCCAGTGCAGAGGGTAGACAAGGTGTTAGTATTGGTACAGAATATGCGATCGCAGGTTCTCAACGACATCGCCAATTGCAAGAACGCAAGAAACAAAGAGAAACAGAACGAAGGAATAGTGCATCTACCAACAACGCGAGTAATTCTGCCAGTGAAACACCAAGACGCAGAAGAAGATTGGTAACATCCGTTAGTGACAATATTCCTAGAGAAGCAAACACAGAAACCAGAAAAATTCGCCGCAGAAGAAATGCAGCAGCATCAACTGTATCTACTTCTACTTCATCAACAGCTAGTAGACAGCGTTTGGGAGAAGCCCTCAGAAGAAGAAGAAGAAGAGAGCAAGCAGCAACTAATACTTCTGCATCTTCAGGACAAACAGCAAGAAGAAGACGAAGATGGGAAATAACCCCAGCTTCCTCAGTCAGTACCAATAGTAGCAGCAGTTCTCAACCTACCAGACGGCGGCGACGTTTGGAACAACCTACGCCTTCAGAGCAAAATCAACAACCATCACAATCAAGTGATAGTAATTAGAAGGGGTGTGGTTAAAAGTAGTTGGTAATTGAGCGATGACCCTCCCGCGCGGGCTTCGCCCGCCGTAGGCATCGCCAATGGTTTATTGCGCTAATCAACCCACATTCTGCACTTCAAAAAGTAGTATAGTTAGTTTTTAAAAGCTATTTCAACAACAATATTTAATGTGTGTAATCAGTTATCAAAAAGATAACCGATGACATCGTAAAACTAGAGAGAAAAACTAAGTTAATAAATAATATTTTTGACAAGTAGTAGGTAGAAATTGCAAGATATGACAACGCGACTCAGTATTTGTAGAGTTTATCCATGACTCTACCTATTTTATTTTTATCATCATTTAAATATAGTGATCCGATTTGATTTATGTCCGCGTAGCGTAGCATAAGCCATATTTTTCGTAGAGGCAAGGAACAGGGAACTCTGTTTATTATACAATTGGTTGACAGATTTTAAATGTCTGCCATCCATAATAAACGAAGTTCCCATGTTACCTACCATTGACGCTAAAATTAAACTTCCTTGGGTTGATGCTGGGGGGTGAGAATTTGTCAAATAGGCTTGACCTTTGATGCCTGAAGTTTTTCACAATCTAAAATCTAAAATCCAAAATTGTAGATAAGCAGGAGTAGACACTTGAAAAAGGCTGGGTTTCCAGGAAAACCGCAAAACTCATCATCAGGACCCGGTGATGATATTCCAGCGGCTTTACGCGATACTCCTGAGAGCGGGTCTAAGCTGCGCGTGCAACCGCTAGTTTTGGTGATTGGGGGATTAGTAGGATTTATGGTGATGGCTGTAGGTAGTGGTTTTTTATTTTTTCTGACAGCACCTAACAAAAATGCTGATTCTCAACCAAAACCAGCTAGTTCTATACCAGCAGCAACTAATACCCCAGCTAATAATAATGATACGGTTTTGGGACATCTAGCATATCCAGAAGCACCAGAATCAGAACTTTTACCAATTACCGCCGATGGCCGGATCAAAATGCGACAAGCAGCCGCCCAAAGGTTTCAGCAAATGGCACAAGCAGCCAGAAGCGCAGGTGTAATTTTAGTGCCAATTTCTGGTTTTCGTTCAGTGAAAGAACAGGAACAGTTGTTTTTTACTATTGGCGCTCAACGAAATCAAACCCCCGCCCAAAGAGCCGCCCTCAGCGCCCCTCCTGGTCATAGCGAACATCATACAGGCTATGCAGTAGATATAGGAGATGGAGCAGTACCAGCAACTAACCTACAAGCTAATTTTGAGAATACAAAGGCTTTTGTATGGATGCAAGCTAACGCAGCCCGGTTTGGTTTTGAATTGTCTTTTCCCAGGGATAACGCTCAAGGTGTGAGTTATGAACCTTGGCATTGGCGTTTTGTAGGCGATCGCAACAGCTTAGAAACATTCTACAAAGCCAGAAATATCAAACCTGTACAGTGACTGGGGACTGGGGACTGGGGACTGGGCATTGGTAAAAATCTTTTCTTCCCCTGCCTCCCCTGCCTCCCCTGCCTCCCCTGCTCCCTGCTACCTGCTACCTGCTCCCTGCTCCATCTCATCTGCCACCTGTCACCTGTTTCTGATACTTCCCTGGATACTTGCGGGCAAAATAATCCTCCATAATTTCCAGGATCATGGGTGCTGCAACACTACCGCCACCACCCCCGGAATGTTCACCAAAAGCCACAACTAAAATTTCTGGTTTATCATTATCTGGTGCATAAGCGCCAAACCAAGCGTGATTTTGTTTAGCTCTACCCTTCCAAGCTTCCGCTGTCCCACTCTTACCAGCTACAGGGGGAAGAGTTGGTTTATTCAAAACTTTACCTGTACCTTCAGATATTACTTTCCGCAAGCCATCACGAAGGATTTTGATAGTTATCGGCTTCATATTTAAAGATTCGCGCCACTTTTTTGCATCGCCATTGTCTTTAAGCAAATGTGGTTGCACCCGATATCCACCATTAGCTGGTACAGCAAACATCACAGCCACTTGTAAAGGTGTAGTTTGTAAAGCACCTTGACCAATAGTCATATTAATAGTATCGCCTATAGTCCAAGGCATTTTCCAGGCTTTGCGTTTCCAGGTGTCATCGGGAACTAAACCTTTTGCTTCTTCTGTGGAAAAATCAAAGCCAGTTTTTTCACCAAAGCCATACTTACGAGTCCATTCAATTAAAGCAGGTCCACCTATACCTTTACCAATTTGATAAAAGAAAGTATCACTACTCCACTGCATAGCCCCAACAAAACCCAAGGGACCAAATCCTGCATGATTCCATTCACCAAATCTTGTGCCACCAATTGTTAAAGAACCATAGGTTTGTAGCACTACGTTAGGAGAAAACTTACCTGATTCTATGCCCGCTGTCGTGGTAACAATTTTAAATGTACTAGCTGGAGGAAAAGCACTTAAAGCCCGATTCACCAAAGGATGTTCAGCACCTTGGACGCTTTCCCAGTCTTTTTGAGAGAGTTTTTGCTTAGAAAAAATATTCGGGTCAAAGGTGGGATGGGATACCATCGCTAAAACTTCACCGTTGTTAGGGTTGAGTGCGATGATTGACCCATTGCGTTTACCTAAAGCTTTTTCCGCTGCTTTTTGGATGTCTAAATCTATAGTCAAGTGTAAATCATTACCAGGTTTTGCCTGTTTTTCTCCCAATACCCGCAGTGGTCTACCAGCACCATCCACTTCTACTTGCTGACCTCCCCATTCACCCCGCAGGGTTTTTTCATAGGCTTTTTCCACACCCATTTGGCCAATGACATCACCAAGACGATAGCCTTCAGATTTGCGTTTTTTTAACTGTTCTGCTGTTAGTTCACGGGTATAGCCGAGTATATGGGCTAATTGCCTACCATCTGGATAATAACGTACTGCTTCTGTATTGATTTCTACATTTGGTAATTCGGTTTCATATTCTTTTAAGGCTGTAACTTGGGCTTCATTTAAATCACGAGCAATGCGAATCAGAGAAGAAGAATTAGCCCCTGCTTGTTCTAGTTTCTTTTCCATCTCCTCTTGCGGAATATCGAGGATTTGGGATAGACGCGGACCGACAACAGACCATGAGGGCTTAGTATGTGCCATTGGCCACAAATGAACAGAGCGCGGATAACGAGTAGTAGCTAACAATTTGCCATTCCGGTCAAAAATGTTGCCTCTTTCCGGTTGTTTGGGAATCATGCGAATCCGGTTAGACTCTGCGCGTTGCCGCAGTTTGGGACCTTCAATAATTTGCAAATAGGCTAAACGAGCGCCTATTCCAGAAGTCATCAGCAAAGTGAATAGGATTAAAAATAGCGACTGGGAACCACGCCCAACCGTGCGTGTATTTTTTTGATTACTAAGTAATGGTGGTAATATAGCCATAAGATTAATAAGGAAGTATGAAATTTATATTATCTGTAAACAATGGTTTATCACCCCTATCCGGCATCGAGTCGAAAACAATGGCAAGTATTGGGTTTATATTTTTAATAAGTATCTTTTTAACAAGGGTGTGATTGCCGGATACAATAAACAAAAGTGTGATTTGTAGTCTAATTCATAGCCTACATAGCTAAACCAGGTTTCACAAAATCAAGGCATTCTACTGAAGACTATGGCTCAAACTGTGATGCAAACTCAGAGGGGTGTAACTAATTTCCAGCCGCTTGATGTTGAACTGCGGAACGTATTCAAGTTTTTCAACCAAGAACCAGCAGTACATGGTGTGGACTTAGATGTGAGACAGGGGGAGTTCTTTAGTATTTTAGGACCTTCTGGTTGTGGTAAGACAACTATACTCCGGTTGATTGCCGGGTTTGAACAGGTTGATGCTGGCAAGTTGCTGATTCAAGGACAGTCGATGACTAATGTTCCTCCTTATAGGAGACCTGTAAATACTGTATTTCAAAGCTATGCGCTGTTTAATCACTTGAATGTGTGGGATAACATTGCTTTTGGATTACGGTTAAAAAAAATCTCTAAATCAGAACTTAATAGCAGAGTCACGGAAGCTTTAAAGCTGGTGAAAATGGAAAGTTTGCGATCGCGTTTACCTTCTCAGCTTTCTGGTGGTCAGCAACAACGAGTTGCTTTAGCTAGAGCTTTGGTTAACCGTCCCGCTGTCTTACTCCTAGATGAACCCTTGGGAGCTTTAGATTTAAAACTGCGTAAGGAAATGCAGGTGGAGCTATGCAATCTCCACAAAGAGTTAGGATTGACCTTTATCATGGTGACTCATGATCAAGAGGAAGCACTCAGTTTATCTGATCGGATCGCAGTGATGAATCAGGGCAAAATTGAACAAGTTGGTACTCCCAGCACCATTTACGAACGTCCGCAAACCGCTTTTGTGGCTGATTTTATTGGTGATACCAATTTATTTAGCGGGGAAATTACTACAATTGATACCGAGTGTGTCAAGGTTTTGACTAAAACCGGACTGTCCATTGTTGCTGCTCGTACAGAAGATACACCCTGGGAATTATTACAAGCGGTAGTATTGAGTGTCCGTCCTGAAAAAATTCAGATTTCTCTTTATCATCCCAATCTACCAACAAACTGCTTTGAAGGTAGGCTCGTTAATGTTATGTATTTGGGTACTCATGTTAATTATGTCGTGGAATTAGCCAATGGCATAAATGTTAATGTTTTACAACCTAACACCTTTGGTAGTTTACCAGACCGGAATACACCTATTTACATTTGGTGGGCAGAAACTGACTGTTTAGCTATTAGTCAAACATCAAAGGTGAATCAACAATAAACCATGATGATGAAAATAACAAGGAGAAGGGAATTTATCAAAAAAATGGCGTTGCTTTCTAGCTTGTCTTTAAGTAGTTGTGGCTGGAGATTAGCTAATGTGAGCGCCAATAATTTTACTAGTTCTGGTAAAAGTGATGAATTGTATATATATACATGGAGTCAATATACCGATCAAGAACTACTATCTACATTTACTACCCAAACTGGTATCAAAGTTTTGGCAGATGTTTTTGATTCTAATGATGTGATGCTGGCTAAATTACAAGCAGGAGGTGGTGGTGCTTATAGCATTATCTATCCATCTGACTATATGGTGCAGAAGATGGTAGAGAAAAATTTGTTAATAGAAATCAATCATGAAAATTTGCTCGGTTTAGAAAATTTATTTCCCCAATTTAAAAATCCTAGCTATGACCCTAATAACCGTTATAGTCTGCCTTTTAATTGGGGAACAACGGGGTTAGTTTACAACTCTGAAAAAATGGCAACTCCACCTGAAGATTGGGAATATCTTTGGCAAAACCAAGATCAACTTTATAAGCGGATGACTGTATTAAATGATGTGCGGGAGGTGATGGGGGCAACATTAAAGATGCTAGGTTATTCTTATAATTCGCAAAATGAGATGGAAATTAAAGCAGCTTATGAAAAATTGCGGTCTTTAAAACCAGCGATCGCCGCTTTTGACACCGATGCTTGGCAAAACCAAATGCTGGCAGGAGATTTATTATTAGCTATGTGTTATTCTGCCGATGGCGTGAAAATATCCAAGGAAAATCCTAAACTGAAATATGTGATTCCTCGCAGTGGTTCTTCTCTATGGACAGATACTATTGTCATTCCCAAAACCGCCCCTAATATCCCTGGAGCTTATAGCTGGATTAACTTGTTACTGCAACCAGATGTAGCCGCCGAAATCAGCAAAAGATTGAAAATTGCTACTCCAAATAATGCTGGCTTTGAGCAATTACCAAAAGAAATTCAAAATAATACTAACTTATTTCCTCCTGAATCAGTTTTAAATAAATGTGAACGCCTCACTCCTGTAGGTGATTTTGAAGAAGTTTATGAGCGATATTGGACTCAATTACTAGCATAAAATATCTAAAAAAATGGCTGTTAATTGATTTTTTCCAATTACCAATTACCAATTACCAATTACCAATTACCAATTACCAGCCCAAACAGATAAGATAGAAAATTTCAAATCACAAATTGGTATCAAGCTGTGTCTATTCAAATTCCTAATTCCCCGGTAAAATCGAGCGATATTGTCAAAAAAACGCAATGGTATCACTATCCTTTCAAATGGATGCCACCATTAGCCTTACTAGCACCATCTGGGATTTGGTTATTACTGTTATTATTACTGCCCACATTTATCATTTTTCAACTGAGTTTAGTAACGGATATCCGACCAGGGGATATTGTCAATCCTAACGGTGTTGACAACTATATCCGTATTCTGGAACCGCTTTACTTACGAGTTATATTTAATTCTCTATTTTTGGCAATTAATACGACCATTATTTGTTTATTTTTGGGTTTTCCTGTGGCTTATTGGATTGCTCAAATGTCACCAAAACGCTGGCGAAATTTATTATTATTAGGCTTTGTTTTGCCTTTATGGACTTCTTCTTTACTGCGTTCTTATGCTTGGATTACTATTCTCCGTCCCACGGGATTATTGAATAGTATACTCACCAGTGTAGGTTTACCAGCTTTGGAATTACTCAATCGTACTCCTGCGGTATTAATTAGCATGAGTTATAGTTTATTACCCTATATGGTTTTAGTATTGTATGCTTCTTTAGAAAAATTAGATCGACGTTTATTAGAAGCTGCTGCTGATTTAGGTGCAAACCCAGTACAAACTTTTCGGAGAGTGACAGTACCACAAGTTTTTCCGGGTATTGCTGCTGGTTCTTTGTTGGTATTTATTACCGCATTGGGGGATTTTATTGATCCAGAATTATTGGGTGGTGCTTCGAGTATGACTGCTGCAAGGTTGGTTTATAATCAGTTTCTCGGTGCTACTCAAAATTGGGGTTTTGGTTCTGCTTTGAGTATGACTTTGATTTTGGTGGTGAGTGTTGCGATCTCACTCGTGATTAAATTTGGTGAGGTGACACCGAAGAAGTAATTCATCAACTATCTATCTTTGATATCTGTAATTTTCTACTGGTGGGATTAATAATAGAAACACCCAATTCTTGAGTAATTTTTAAAGCTTGTTCATAACACTGAGAAGATAAATGAGCAAGATTCATTTTTTGATATAATTCTGATAATGCTTCCAGTACCTCAGATTCTGCTCGACGACATTCCATTTCTCTAAAAATACTTAAAGCTGATTGTAAATGATCTTCTGCTTCTTGATACCGATTCATCCGCATTAAAGTTTTACCAATATTACAAGTTCCCCACGCTTCTTGAGTTCTATAACCAATTTTTTGGGCAACTTCTAAACCTTGTTTATTGTAATCTAATGCTTTGACATAATCCTCCATACAAATATACACCAATCCTAAACTTGTTAATACTATAGATTCTTGTTCAGGATCACCAATTTCTCTCACATTTATTAACTCATTCTGATAACATTCCAGAGCTTGAGGATATTGTCCTAAATATATATAAGCTAAACCTAATCTGGTATTTAAAATGTTTTGTAGATGACGATTTTTAAGTTGATATGCAATAGTTAAACCTTGTTCATAAAAATCAATGGCAGTATCATAATTGCTCTGCATTAAATACACATTACCTAAATTATTTAAAAGTTGAGCTTGGTTAGGTTGATCATTGATTTCTTGAGCTATTTCTAATCCTTTTTCATAACATTGAAAACACTCAGAATATTTACTAATACTATAATAAACATTGCCTAAACCACATAAATAGGCTAATTCAGTTACAGGATCTAAATTTCCCAGGAGATTTTTATATACTTGAATAAGTTCAGAATAATATCCCCAAATACCCAATTGTTGATGAAATTGTTGTTGAATTGGTGGAGTTAAAGACATAGATAAAATATCACTAGCTGGTTTCCAAGCGTGAGCATCACAAAGATGATAAAGTGCTTGTAAATAGCCTTCTAATTTTTGCCGATGACTAGCATTAATATTAGTTTGGTAATCTGTTAACCAGTTAATTACAGCTATATAATGATCTAATTGTTCTGGGGGAACTTGTTGTACAAGATTAGATGGTTGAATGCCTATATTTTCTAGGATGATCGATCCTGGTAATAAAGAAATTTCCATATTATGCCTTTTTTTATTCCTTTGGTGTTAAGATTTTTGTAATAACTTTTCATGATGAGCTATAGCAACACTTCTAACTAAATTGTGCATTCCTATCAGTTTCCAGCCATTATTTTGATCAAAGGTGACTTCAACTAAATAACGATCTTCTAAAGTTTGTAGTGCGATTTTTTGCTGTTCTTCAGTACATTGCCTATACTGTAAATGTCTCAACCACCAACTTTGTTGCACTGGAACACGATATACTGAACCTGTGCAAAGCAAAATATAGGCATGATGGGCATGATCTGATAATCTTTTGAAAGTTTGCTCTAGTCTACTTTGGACTTTTATGCGTAGCTCGATAGAATACCGATCTAATTTCCATTGATCATTTGTTGATTTTATCATACCTTGACTAGCTTCTGCTAAAGCTTTTTCTACTTCTTCAATTTCCTGACTATACTGTTGCCAATAAGCGGAAACTTGGGATGAAAAATCATTGATAATTTCTCCTGAAATGGTTCTTAATGCTAAAGGATGTCCTTTATATGCTTTACCTATTCTTAACAGCAATTTCATTTCCACAGATGGCAAATTAGCACCTAAACCAACTTTATTAAATAAAGTCAATTGTTCCGTTTCTGTGAGTCCATCAACTCTCTGACAGTGCCAGAAATTGGGATAGCGCGATGCTGCTTCTAGCAGTTGACGTGGTAACTCTTGAGAGGTAATAATAAAACGACTTTTACAGGTTTCTGTTGATAGCAAACTTGCGAAAAATTGACACCACCATTCATCAATAAAATCACTCCATCCAGTATTTTCATCTCCCATCAGTGCCAATTCCAAAGAGTCAATTAAGATTAACTGTGGATGATGACAAAAATATGTAACTAAATGCTGGAGTAAAGACTGTGGTTGTTTTCGTTCTTCTGGTGAAACCTGTTCTCCTGCATTTTCTAACCACTTTACCGCGACACTTACGAAGTCTGAAGACGTGTTTTTGTCATCAAAGTTTTTTCGACACAATTTTTCTGGATTATGATCAAACTTGCTACTTAATTCCAGACTTAACCTTTCTGCTAATGCTGTTTTACCAATTCCTGTTAGTCCAACTAAGAGCAGTAAACGACAACAACCTTGTAAACTTTGAGTGAGATTGGTAATTAAATCATCTCTTCCTGTCCACCCACTATCATAAACAAAAAATTCAGTTATTAAACTTGCTGGATTGGATTTTTCTGATTTTTCTGATGTATCTGTGGGTATATTTTGGGGAATTAATTCTGGTTTGTATTGATAGAATAAAGTTATTAATTCCTGTCGTTTGGAAAGACGCTCTCCATCGAGGTTTTTTAATTCAAAAGCTTTACATATAGATTCAATATGTTTTCTTACAGTGGTTCTACTTATGTAAAGAGATTCCGCAATTTGTTGGTCTTTTTCACCACATAAGAATTTATCTAATACTCGTCGCTGTTGACGGGTTAGTGCGTCAAGTGCTGTCTGGAACTTATCAATATCCACTGTGTCTCTTGGGTTGATGATTATATTGTGTATATTTTTAGGTTAATCAATATTATACACAGTTGTGAATTTTTCTACACAGTTACAAAAAATAATAAATTACTTAGTATGCTGTATATGTAGGTAATGCCTAATTAATGTCGTATTTGTTACGGTAATTATTTGTATTATTATGTATGGCGATGTGTTATTGAATAGCGATCGCTCTGCTTAGACATCGCTATTCTCGTGGGTTTGGTATAGGTGTCAAAAAATTTTTTCCCTATTTGCAACACAGGATCAAGAAGGAGCGTATATAAAGTAAGCCTATTCTGTCCTAGCTTGTCTGATACAGATGTCAAAAAAAATTTTTTGAGTTTTTTGCAACATGAGGTGAATCTAGTGCGTATATAGATTGTGGACGATATCAAACATCTGCATCCAGTTCAACAAGATACCTTGTTACTCCTAGAACATTCGTTTTAATTGCCTAACACTATGTCAAATTCCATACCACCAGAAAATCAAACTTCTGATGAACTAACTAATAGAGATGATTTAGATTCTCCCTCAGCGGTTAATTTTCCTACTTCCAATTCAAAACATCCACAGTTAGTAGTAGAAACTAGCAAAAACGCTGTTTTAGATGTCTGGAGTGCTTTAAAACTGATTTGGAATGATCCCAATAATGGACTACAAACGGCAATTAATAGTTTAGGAGATAGTCGAATTTTCTATGCGGGAATTGCCCTTTGTATTCTGTTTGTGTTATCTGTTTGGATGGCAGCATTAAAAACTCTAGAATCTCTTGCACCGTTGTTTTCTTTCGGTGGTTTATTTGGTGCAAGTTATAGTACCCAGTTAAGTTTTTCAGAACAATTGCGAGTTATTTTAGCTGCGACAATTCCCGTATTAGGGATGATAGCAGTTTTGTGGATCACCCGCAAAATATTTAAAGGTTCTGGGAATTATCAACAATTCACATTTGTTACAGGTTTTTGTTTTGCTCCTATTACCTTTTTGCTATTAATGCTGTGGTTATTAGGCAGTAATGCAGCAGAATTAATGGCGTTAATTTCTGTATTTTGCTGGACTACATTTGTTTTATTTTTGAATACAGCACTAATAGGAGTGTTGGGTTTATCTTCTCGCAATGCACTATTACTTGTGCCGCTAGTTTTAGTGGCTGATTTTTTCATCACTAGAGTTGGTATTGATATTTTGTATTGAAACCAATTTGGGAATAATTAGCAACCTGTTGTACTTCAACCTGTTGTACTTCAACCTGTTGTACTTCGTTATCATCAACGTTTTCATAAGGAGTCTATCATGGGTCAAATATTTGTTTTTTTCCTGGCCATGCTGGGATTGTTAGGATATTTAGTATCGAAAATTTACAATGAAATGAATAGACTTAATTCCAGAGTGAACAGAAACTTTTCTGGAATAGATACACAATTATCCAGAAGACACGCTGTTATTAAAAAGTTGGTTAGTAGTGTTGGTGCAGAACAAAAAAACGTTATTAAACAGTTTGAAGAGTTGACTAATTTAGTGGAAAAAGCCAATTTACAACGGGGAAATCAACAGGCTTTTCTTGATACAGAAAATCAGATATCAAGAATGTGGAATCAAATATTAAACTTACCACAACTCAAAAGTATACGCGGGTTTCAAGACCTCAATAAACAAATTGCTGAAATAGAAGAAGAAATTGCAGCAGCCAGAAGAACATATAACGATAGTGTTGAAAGATTTAACACTTATTTAGTGAGTTTTCCGGCTGGATTTATTGCACAACTTCTTTTCAAACAGTTTCAAGAAAAGGCTTATTTTCAAGCAACTGCTGAAGAAAGACAAGATTCTGATATAGATTTTAATTTTTAGGTTGCTGTTGTCATCAAAAATGAAATAGAGGTAGATAGAACATGGATGAAAAACATAGTTATGCAGTTGAGAGCTTCTTTACTGGTAATGCTTTCAATACTAGACTGATGGAAGTGGAAACTGCTAGACAGGAAAAAGTTAAAAATCAGTTAATTTTTGGGGGATTAATTTTAACTGCACGGATTGTAATTGGTATTTTGGGTTGTAGTATTTTGACTTTCATAATCCTATTTTTTGTAGATTCAGGATTTTCTCATATTCTGGCTTCTCTAGTAGGTTCAGGTGTTATTTATGGGCTAATGCGTGGTATTGATTGGGCTAAAAGTCGTATTAATTTTTTTGTGAAAAAACATAACAATCTACTGTTTTATCTTCGTAAAGATGCAATTGAAGGCTTTGTAAAAATTATTTTTCCCAATGCAGAACAGATAATATTTGAACCACAGATTTCATCTAAGAATCAGATGCAACCGATATTAGCTAATTTGTTCTACAACAAGCTTTATAAATATACAGAGAAAAACACGCTTTCATTTACAATTAATAAACGACCTTTTTACATAGCAGATGTAGAACCTGTATATATACTTAATTCCCAGAAAGAGTCTATTGAGATTGATAAATTTATGGATAGATATAATAGACAAACTGTGTGTTACTTTAAAGGCATTGCTTATCAAATGGAATATGAAAAAGAAAATCTCAATAGTAATTTTCTAACATTAATGATTCCTAAAAAAGCTGCACCTAGTCCCACAAAAAAAATCAGAGAAGACCGTAAAACAATTACAGTTAGTAAAGATTATCCTAGATTGGAACTTTTGAGTAGGGATAAACGCCGCCCAGAAAGATTTATCCAGCGTGGTTATGAGGAATATAGTGTAGAAAACATAGAAATGGAAGATAACTTCTATGTCTTTACAAACAATGAAAACGCTTCCAGAAAACTACTATCCTATCGGTTTATGGAGAAGATTGCAGAAATTACATCACCAAAAAAAGAAGAAATATCTCGACCAAAAGTAGTACAATTACTTTTAGGTAATCAGGAAAATACTCCTAATTTCTGGATGCAATTTATCAATATGACTCGCGGAAATAATAAACCATTACAGAAACTTACAGTTGTAACTACAAATAATAATTTGACTTTTTTTGAGCTAACAGGAGAAAAATCTTGTCAATTAGATAACTTTCTACACAACTTTCAAAAATTGGAGAACAGATTAAATTCAATAATTACTGCATTAAATGTAGTACCAACCACTGGAAATTGATATGGAGTGATAACTATGGATTTGAATCTTCAAAATATTAATCTCTATATCTCAGAATCTGATGTGGTAAGAACTATCATTAATCAGCGTCTTCAGGAACTAAAATTGCAAGAACCCCGATTAAAATTAGTTTTTCCACGTGCAACACTCGCTTTTATTTGGTTATTTATGATCCTAGCATCTTCTGTTATGTTGGGAATTTCTGTAATTAGTTTTTCTCTCAATTTAATAGTGATATCCAAGGTATATTATGACTTTGGTATTTTTCTAGGATGTTTATTGTTAATACCTTTAATAGTTTCTTGGAGAAAATATTTACAAACAACAAAAAACCACAAAAAGCAATTGCGTTTATCAAGAACAGAACCTATTAATATAATGGAGATAGAACACTATTTTTCTGAACAAAAAAGTAATTTTATCAGAACATATCAGGAATATGTAAAAAATGTGCATAAAAAGATAGAGAATATAGAAAAAAATCAGCATCTCAGTTCAACCACAGCAGATGAAGTGCAAAGTTTACAAAATAGAATTTCTCAAGCTATTGATAGACTAGAAATACTGAAAAATGATTACTTTTCACGGTTAGATAATGTGGAATTGGAATTAAAAAATAGGCTGATTGACCATAAAAGCGATCAGGAAATAGAAGTAGTTATAGAGTCTCAAATTTTAGTAGAAAGATTAGAAGAAGAGGTAGAAGCTATTAATTATTATTTACAAGCTGTGGATGAAATTGGTTGGAGATAATTTGCTGTTAGATTTTATCTAAAATTCAAATTTTGTCAACAAAAAATGAGGTAAAAATTTTATGGGTTGTCTTGCTATTTTCCTAAATTTATTGTTTCCTGGGTTGGGAACTCTGTTATTTACCAATAAAAAAGTTGCAGGATTTATTCAGTTGTTGTTATGTATTATTAACGATATCCTGATTTTAGGAACTCTAGGAATTTGGCTTTTCTTTGGTCTGTTCATTCATATAGGATTTTTTGCCTGGGCGTTAGCATCTACCATTGGTTTTATGAGTGAACGAGCAGCGAAAAAAGCAATTCAAGAAGAGAGGGAACGTCAAGGTTAATTTATGGCAAATTTACCCCATCGCATTCTAATCTAGCAATAATTTAATATCACGTTTGGTATTTACAAACAACAAAAGGCAGATTTGCCTGTCGTGATGAGATTATAAAAAGGAGAAAATAATGAAGAGATTGACTGGATACCTCCTGATACTATCATTGTTAGCTAGTTGTGGAAAAAGCCCAGAACAAGCAAGAAAAGACCTGTTTGCAATGGGTTTACAATTTGATAAAAATACTTTTTACCAAGTTACATATAAATGCGATCTCCTACCGATTGATGACTTTTTGATAGGAGGAATGGAACCAGGATATGGTTTACTAGGGGCATCTGAAGGTGGCTGTGTTCAAATTGTCAAGAAGTTAGTTAGTAAAACTAAAGATAAATCCTACTTAGCTAATGCTCTTTATGCTGCTGTAGATCAAGAGCCTCAACCTCAATACACAGAAATTATTAAGATTTTACTTAATGCAGGAGTAGACCCTAACATTAGTATTGAAAATAAACAATCTTATCTTACTGTTGCAGCAGAGCGAAATAATCTGGAAGTAGTGGAATTATTAATTAATAAAGGAGCTAATCCTCAAGATATTGATGGTGTAAACTCCTCAGCTTTAGTTGCTGCTGCTGCTAAGAGCGAAGAAATCACAAAAATTTTACTTGATAAAGGGGCAAACCCTAGTTCTGTAGGATGTGGTGACAACCATTGCACAGCTTTATCGCAAGCTGTTTTATCAGGAAATCAAGCGACTGTGAAGTTGTTATTAGATAAGGGAGCAGTGGTTAAAGATGGTAAAGATGGTAACTCTCTGTCATTAGAACAAGCAGTATATATATCTAATCCAGACCTGATCAAATTATTAGTCAATGCAGGGGCTGATCCCAATCAAAAAGGTTCTTGGAATCATTCTTTACTTGTCGGTGTGGTCAAAAGATATGACGTGAATCTACCAATCCTCAAAGCTCTTTTGGAAGCAGGAGCAAAACCTAATGAGGAAGATGGCAACTCTTTGGCTTTGTCTGAAGTAGTACGATATAGGCAAAATGCTGAAGCAGTAGAACTTTTATTAAAACATGGTGCTAATCCAAATACAATTTCATCGGTTTTTATCAATACACCTAGAACTGTATTGGATGAGGCTTCAAGTGAAATCGCTGTAATTTTAAAGAAGTATGGAGCAGTTTCTGGTAATCAGCTTAATAAATCAAAACCACAAAGTTAGTTTGGTAACAATTTTAGCAGAAGTGTAGAATGCTAAAAAAACTACCATAAAAATTGCCAAATATTCAAATTATCCAAATAGCCAACACAAGGATTAGTATATGCAGGTAAATCAAATAATTGCTACTGGGTTAATTATCACCAATATTATTTTCTTGTTTTCATCAGTAGCAGAAGCACAAAACACAAAATTTACTGTTGAATGTAATGCAGCTTTACAAAGGGCAAAAAAACAAATTCAAAAAAATAGAAAAGTCAAAGTTGTTCATACAGATCAAGAAGATATTTCTCAACATTACAAACATGACAAAAGCTATCCTCAAAATCGTCCATTTTCCTATGAGTTTGGTTTGAGAGGAGCAGCGACAGAATCTATCTTAAATTCTGATAAGTTATTAACTATAATTGCCAAAGACATTATAGATAATTGTCCATCAATTAGCATGATTAAATTTGGAGAATATGCAACTGATCATGGTGGGGCTATCGGTTTATTGAGAAATAACAAAGTTGAACCTTTTGAATGTGTCGATCCAGGAGAAAACATCAAATTAAGTTGGGGACAAATCGTTTGCATTTAGATAACAGATAATAGCTAACAAAACTTATTTATTTGGACAAAAAATGAAAACCTTGTTTATCAACTTCACAATAACAACTGCATTAATTACAGTTATGTCACCTTTAGCATTTGCAGCACCAAAATCAGGATCAAAACTTCCTTCAGGTGCTTATTATACTCCAGGAAGTATGTTTAATAATTCTTGGAGAGAGATTTTAAATCGTAATGGAAAAATTTGCATCAAAATAATTGATGGACCTCCTAGTAATACAAAAGGACTAGAAGAAATAATGATTAGTAGTGTATCAAATCGAGGAGGTAAACTTTATATTGATGGTAAAAATCAGGAAATTCAGATAGACAGAGTAAGTAGAAAAAATCCACAGTATGAATTTTTAAGTCCCAGTGACTTTAACAGTATTCTAGCTGCTTTTGGTGATAATACTGGTGGTGCTGCTGCTTGGGTATTGTTTACAGGAAATAATTCTGATTCTCGTACTACTCCAGAGCAAAATAAGAGAATGCAGGAATGTATAAATACTAAAGGTAAGTATGTCCGCAAAATCAAAGGTAGAATGCTGCAAGGACAATTTTAGATAATAAAAGAATTGAACAAAATGCAAAGAAATTTTAGCCAGTTAACAAGATTTTTGATAATGACTTTTGTTAAAATACAGGACTAAATTTATGAAATTTTCCCAGCTTAAAAACATCATTCTATGCTTCATATCTTGGTTTGGCTGGTTAGCATATATCATCTGGAGTTTGTGTTATCTGATCTTGATGATATCTGTAGGTGTAGTCATACTAATTATACCCATCATAGCTTATATATTTTTTGCCATTACTTCTGTTATGTCCAGACTGGTACTAGGAGCGATAGGAATTGGTGATAATTACACTAACTATAATAGCCAATTTGAACTTACTCCCAGCGATAGTATAGGCTATACTCTGACGAAAGCTATAACATCTATTGTTCGCTTTATCTTTAAGCTAATTTTTGTACTACCTCTTAAATTATTTATTGGTAGTTATACAGGTATGTCAATGGAAACCCCTATAGCTGAAATTCCGGGTTATATATTAGAAAGTATTAGCTATTTACGTCCTCCACATCGTTTCAGCTTTTACAGTGGTATTATCAGTTTTCCATTGATAATTGCAGTCTATTTTTATTTTACTAAAACCTGAAAATTTTTCCCCTTTTTGCAACACGGAATGAATCTGGTTCGTATATAGATTGTGGACGATATCAAACGTCAATCAATCTGTAAATACAATAATGGGAGGAATAATTACATGAAAACCAAAATACTATTCAACATGAGCGTGGTTTTAATACTAATTGGTGTTAATTTACTGCCAGTTTATGCTCAAAAAGACAATAATCGGAGTTATATTGGACTCCGCTACCTTGGTCCCCGTCTTCCTTACACCCTTCCAGTGTACCTTGACCACCCCAAGGGTATTCAATATTTTGGTAGCTGGACAGTTGACGATGCTGAATATCCAAAACTACCCATATATGGAATCAGTCGTGTTAAAAAGGGAAACCAGGAAATGTTATGGTTGGAAATGGTTGTAGATAGAGACAGAAAAGGAAATCCAAGTAAATGGTTAGTTCTAGATGTATTCAATGTTCCTAAAACGGACAAATCCTCAACTTTTGCCTATTCTTGTCAACGTAATGGTGTTGGTGATCCGGGAATAATTGTGATCGCTAAACTTCAAAATTCCCAAGATTTAAGGCAAATTCAAAAAGCTTGGCGTGCTAATCAGAAAACAAGAAAGTTTGAACCAATTAGTACCAAAGGTATAGTTTGTCAAAACCTGGATCTTTATCCTTAATACAGCAATAATAATTCAATTTTTATTAATAGGGATGGTGTAGATTAAATACTAACTCTATAAGTCAGCCTCTGGAAACTGCTCTATCGCTAATTTCATCCATCAATTTACCAAGAAAATCAACTTCCTCATTCAGATCCTCTCGTAAAAATAAACTAACCAGCGTTACCAAAGATTGCTTTTTCCGTTCTGTTGCTTTTTGATAGGCTTGAGCAACTTTAGGACTCACTTTGATTGTAATTTCTTCACTAATCTGCATAGTCAAGACTTGTTGATAGTATTGGTATTATTATATCGGATCAGGGCGATTGCAGCGATCGCTCTCCAAAAAATTATCAACAAATATAAAAAACTATCAACAAATATTTGCAACACGAGTTAATTATTTTTCGTATAAATAGTAGAGATATTGTATACTTAATGATGTTATTACTACAATGTCATAAGTCTATGGATGATTTCAACCTCCACCTGCAATCTCTCATTCAAGAAGCTTGCACGTACCCCAAAAACACCCCCCAGCATCGTAAAGCAATTAACAATTTGCTCCGATCTCTCCTGAAATCAGGACGTATTTGGAGGCCACCAGCAGGGAATGATAACAACAAGGATATTTATGAAGAAGCATTACAAAAAACTCTGATTGATTTAGACAATAAAACATTATTTGAGAAATACGATCCAAATCAAGGTTCATTCCTACCTTGGTTTAACAGATGTTTAGAAAACAAGTACAAAGATGAAATAAGAAAAGTTAAGCGTTATCAAAAGCGGATACAGTCTGTCTTAGAAAATGATGAAATTTATATTGATCCATCAGAGCAAATTGTTTCTACCATAGATGCAACCTTACTCACTCCAATTTGGGAATCATTTGTACAATGGATTAAAGAAGATCCTGATAATATTCTGAAAGATTGTCACATCAGAAATAACCCAAAAGCTAACTGTCAATTATTTGCTGAATTGAACCGTATCCAAGGAAAAAAATGGAAAGAAATAGCTGATGAAGTTGGATCACCGCAGGGTTCGTTGAGATCCCATTGGAATAGAAAATGTGAACCATTGCTGCAAAAATGGTTAGAAGAAAATCAAAAATTATTGGGAGAATAAAACTATGAATAATAAACTAGATAAACTAAATGTATTACATGATCTAGCTATTCCCTTTCCCATTAGTGCATCATTTCGTCACCAAGCTAGAACATACTCAGCACAATATTTTACACCAAATCTTCAACAAAGAATTTATTTGAATACCTTAGCTGTATTTGTTGCTGATGCTTATTTGCGGATGCTCGGTTTTAAGACTAATCTCAATCAACCAGAAAGATGGAATCCCATCCTTCGTTTATGGAGTGAAGCTAACGAATTAGAATTATTAGGATTGGGTAATTTAGAATGTTGTGTGATTGCAAAAGATCAGGAAACATTAATTTTACCATCTGATACTGTTAGTAATAACATCGGCTATTTATTTATAGAAATTGCTGATTCAGAAAAACAAGCCGTCTTAATAGGTTTTTTACCTGATTTTGATACTGAAGCTGCTAATGAAGAAGTAAAAATCACCGATTTACAATCTATGGATGATTTAATTGATTATTTATCTCAAAAAGAAACATCTTCCCTAGCAGCAACAGCAGCAATTGATGAGCTATCCCTAGAATTTGCTGAAAAAAAAATTACTTATTTAAGAAATTGGTTGAATAATATTTATGAGGGAGATTGGCAACCCTCAATGCGCGATCTGAAAAATGCTACCTGCAACAAAAATATCTCCCTAGCAGGACAAATATTTAAAATGCAGCTTTCCGTTTCTCAAAACAGTGAGGAATTAGTTACTGTTAGAGTCATTGTCCAGAGTGAAAATACTCTTTTACCTATGGGTATGCAGGTGAGTGTACCAGACGAATCTGATATTTATACAGAAACAGTTGATCAACCTGCGGATTTGATATCTATACCCCTAGAATTATCTCCAGGTGATGAATTTTGGGTAGAATTGCGGTTAGGAGAAACCTTTGTTAGAGAATATTTCATTGCTTAAACAGGAGTTTCTATGACTTGGAAAATCTCCTTTAAAATTGGTGGTAGAGTACAACTGAATAATTCTGAACTTTTACCAGTCACCCTTGCTATTTATGATCAAGATGGACAAATAGAAGAACTGGTTTCTTTTCTTTCTCCTCTCCCACAATCTTTATCAAATAAGTTTAAAGATTGGCAAGATTATATTGGTTTACAAGGAGATAGAAAAGTTCCAAAAAATCGGGAAAATCGGACTTCTGGAGTAATTAATCTCACAGAATTAGCCAATTCTTTGAAAGCAGAATTAAACAAATGGTTAGGTAGAGATGGTTGGGTTGATGAAAATGGAAAACCAGATCCCCGTGTGAGTTTAGTTTTAGAAAAATTCCGGGAGAAAATAACTCAAAAAGATGAAGTTCAGATTATTGTCCAAACAGAAGATCGACAATTGCGGGGTCTTCCTTGGCAAGAATGGGATACTTTGGCAGGGTATACTAGCAGTGGTGTAGAAGTTGCTATTAGTGCGACTAATTTTAAACGGTTGACGCAAAAGCAAACCCCACAATTAAAAGCAACTGCTCGGATATTGGTGGTATTTGGTGATGAAAAACTTGATTTTGCAGAAGAAATCAGTTTTATTAAAAGTTTGGAACAACATGGTGGTGATCCCCATATCCTTAGACAACCTACACGCAAACAGTTAGAAGAGAAATTACAAGATAGTCAAGGTTGGCACATTTTCTTTTTTGCTGGCCATAGTGAAAGCGATCGCAATGGACGTATTGGACGGATTCAAATTAATCCCGCCGATGGGGAAGAAGGAATTATTGAAATTGCTGAATTGAAAGATTTATTAGCAGGTACAATTCAGAAAAAGTTACAAATAGCTATCTTTAATTCTTGTGATGGTTTGGGATTAGCAAATCAATTAACTGAGCTATCTTTGCCTTATTGTATTGTTATGCGCGAAAGGGTTGAATCTACCGTAGCTAGAGAATTATTAAGGCATTTTTTGGAGGCATTTGTACAAGATCGCTCTTTATTTGCATCTATGAATTATGCCAGACAACAGTTACAAAAGAAATTTGAACCCGGTAAAAGTTGGCTTCCTGTAATTGTTGCTAACCCCTTAGCGAAAGAAGTAACTTGGAATCGTTTATTTTCTGAAAGAAGGTTATCTTGGCAATGGGAAATATTTTTAGGAATGATAGCGATCGCCATGCTTATTTGCCTACCTCTTGGTATATTCACTGAATTTAATGGACGGGAAACTTTAACACTTTACGCTCAACTTTATCCGCACATTACAGTTTATCCTTCCCTGTTTCTTTGGATGTCTCTATTTGCAGCTTATAGAGCGCATTGTATGATTAGAGTGCAAACACGCTCTTTTTTAATTTTAACATTGGTGACAATTTTTATGACTTTCGCTGCATTATTTTTTGAGCTTAATGGCGATCGCATGATGTTATTAGAATTTAATTACCAAGCGATGACAACAATTAAAGCTGAAAATCTTGAAAAACTCTATTCAGATTGGGGAACTTCACAAGCAGAGATTAAAAATATTCCCCAGGGAATTTTTAATATTCATCAATCTTTTGATAATCAAGGAAATTTAATCATTAAAAAATCAGAGTTAGAACCAGCTATAAAACGATTGCAAAAAAGCAATAATAAAACTGCATTTCAAGGACTTTTTAGAATTGCTACATCTTATCAAGTGTGGCAACAAAATTATCAAGCATTTTCTCTAAATAGATGGTTTTACGCTCTAAATTTTCTCAGTATTGTTGCTTGTGGTATGCAGATTTTAGCACTGGTTTCCAATATTCTGTTTGTTCCAGATTCTATTTTTAATAAAAATAAATACTTGACATATTTGATTATCTGTGAGTTGGGTATTCTCCTATGGTTGCCTTTTCAAAGTTACACCATAGAACATACCAAAAGTCTCTTATTCTCATATAATTTTCGAGGTTCTCTAGCTGGAATGAATGTGATTATTTATGCGATTATTACTATACTGTTTTTTACCACTATTAGCAGTATCTATAAAAGTGCTACCAAAAAATATCAACCTATTTTGTTGTCATTTTTATTAGGTAGTTTAGGTTTGACTTTACTGAGTAGTATTTTTGGTGTTTCTTTGATTGATCATCTATTTGGGATCAGCAGTACCGATCCTTTGACTCCTTGGTTTGCAAGTATCGTTTTTTCTGCTCCTTTATTTTTCTTACTTGTGCGTTGGATTGATTTACGAGTAGGTGATGATTAAATATGGAAAATCAGCAATTATATCAAGAACGAAAAAAAGTAATTCTGATTGTATTTTTTGCCTACATTCTGCCAGTTTTACTTGTGTTTTTAGAATTAATTCCTTTTTCCTGGCGGTTTTATGTGCTAATTTTGGCGGCTATATTGGTAGTAGGAATCGCCTACCTATACCGATTTTCTCCTGTAGAATTGGGATTTACAAACAATAACTTGGGAAAATCTTTGACAGCGATAGCCATACCAACATTAATTTTTGCTGGGTTGATGTTTGTTTATTATTTGACTCATGGATCGCGCATAGACAACTCAGCATATCAATGGATATTTTACCTTTTCTTTGTGGGTGTATCTTCTCCCATACAAGAATTTTTATATCGCGGGTTTTTATTTGCTATTTTTAAGAGAGCAAAATTTGCCCCTTGGGTACAGATTATACTTTCTACCTTACTTTACAGTTTTGTGCATCTGATTTATAGAGATATACCCACGCTGGTATTTACATTTATTATTGGTATATTTTGGGGCTGGAACTACGCCAAGTTTGGTAATTTATATAGTGTCATTATTAGTCATTCTTTATTAGGAGCGATCGCTATTCTCGTGGGTTTGGTATAAGTGTCAAAAAAATTTTTTTACTATTTGCAACACAGGATAAACAGAGAGCGTATATAAAGTAAGCCTGTTTAAGAAATTACATCTCAAATAATTAGATGATTTCTTTAAGAGGTTATCTGCAAAGTTTTCGACGAATATAAAAAAGGTGACATCATGACTATTACTGGTGATTCTAAAAATAACCTGACTTGCATCTCTGCTCCTCAAAAAACACAATAATAATTTTGTAGGGGTAAAGCACTTTGCTAAACCCTTACAATTACCAACCATAAATTATTTACCAGCCGCTATTAACCCCTGATTCAAACTACCACTATTACTGTTTGCTAAACTTTCCACAGTAGAAAGAAGTTCATGCTCTAAATAAGGCTTAGTTAAATAACCAGTTGCACCCAATTCTTGAGCTAACTGACGATGTTTTTCAGAACTACGAGAAGTGAGAATCACAACTGGTTTGTTAGACCAATCTTTATGTTGACGGATATGGCTTAATAATTCAAATCCATTCATCCGAGGCATTTCCAAATCAGAAATGATCACTTCAATTTCTGGATGTAACTCCAATTGTTCAATTGCTTCTATTCCATTTTGGGCTGAAAATACTTGATAGCCATACTTTTGCAAAGTCATAACAATAGTTTGTCGGACACTAATAGCGTCATCTATGATTAAAACTACTTTTGGTAATTTTGGTGTTATCCCTGCATAGGAATTTGGTAGAGACTCGATAGTATTTACAGCAGCAGATGCAGCCAGTAGCGGTGTAGATGATATAGATATATGATCATCCGACATAGGCAAAGCTTGTTTCTGTAACCCAGAATTTGTGGGTAGAGTCCTAACATCAAGTGTGGCTTGCATCTGTTGAGAATCTATCAACATAGTGCCATCAATCACTAAAATCAGGTTGCCATTAGCTAAACTACTACAACCATAAATGTATTTTGGTGGAGTAATGGCACTGCCTAAAGGTCTAATTACTAACTCTTGTTCCCCGATAATTTGGTCAACTTCTAAACCTAAAATTCCCTGATTGCGTCTAAGCAGAAGCACAGGATTTTTCATGATTTCTGTATCAGCACTTTTGGGGATATTATTTATATAATTGCTGCCAACAATTGAACCATTGTAATACACCAAACTTTCCAGTTTTATGAGGTTAACAACCATTTCTTCCTCACCGGAATGCCAATATAAAATTTGTTTGCCTTCAAAATCTTTGATTTGCTGTTCAGAGGGAATTAGTATTTTCTCGATACTATCTAGCAGTAAGGCATAAACAACACCCCCGGACTGGACTAGCATTAGTTTATCTGTGGTCATAGAAAAGGGGATTTTAAGTATAAATGTTGTTCCTTGATTGGGCGATGATTGCACTGAAATCACGCCATTAAGAGATTGCAACTGAGTACGGACAATATCTAATCCCATACCACGTCCAGAAATTTCGCTCACCTTAGCAACGGTGGAAAATCCAGGTGAAAACATGAAATCAATCAGTTCGGATTCAGTTTGGTGATAATAGCCTTGAGTGTGATTATCATCTGGTATGAGATTAAGTTCAATAGCTCTCCTACGAATACTTTCTAAATTTAAACCTTGACCATCATCTCTAACTTCAATAATAGTTTGATTTCCTTGATGATAGGCACAAATTTCTATTAAACCTTGTGGTTTTTTGCCAAGTTCACGGCGCATTTCTGGAGATTCAATGCCATGATCAAAAGCATTACGAACTAATTGCAATAGCGGATCATATAGTTTTTCGGCAATGGCTTTATCTATGGGAACTTGTGTACCAGTGAGTTTTAATTCTACACTTTTTGCGTAAACATTGGCTAGATTGCTGACCATTAGCGGAAAGCGATTTAAGATAGTTCCTAAAGGCAGCATTCTGGCATCTGCTAGGTTATCTATAATGCTCAAAGTTAAATTATATTTTTTCTCACTAATTTGAGCAGATTGTTTAATTAGTAAGTCCAGAGATTCAGATGTTTCTTGTAGTTGTAGTGTTTCCTCTAGTGCTTCATGTAATGTCAGATTAAATTCTGTATAGACATCCATTTCTAGAGCATCAAATTGGACAGCCGAAACTTTTTGGCTGGTTTCTATAGAAAAATTATTTCCCTGTAAAGGTAAATCACGTAATTGTTGTAAAACTGCTTGATGTCGGCTTAATTTCTGACTTAATTGCTCAATTAATTCTATAATCTGTTCATCATATAAAGTGCGTCGTTTTTGGTAAATGAGTAGTTCTCCTGTCAAGTAATTGAGGCGTTCTAATCCCTCCACGTCTACACGCACAAAGGAAGATTGTCGGGAATTCTTGTTGGGGGATAGTGAGGATTTATCTTCTGCTTCTCTATTTTTGGTTTCGGTATCATCGGTAATCACTTCATAGTTTGAATCAGGAGTATTGGCAAATACCTGATTGCTGACAACTGATGATGTCACACTTTCTAAATAATTATCATTTTTAATTTTTTCGGCGGTATGGGTTAACAGATCTTGCTCGGCTGTTTCTGGGATGGTGTCTCCTCCCCATATTTCTTCTACTAGATTATAGTCAGTGGGAGTAACTACGGGGGGGGATATTTCTTTAATAACTAATAATTCTTGTAACTTGGGACTGTCAAGCCATTTTTTTTCTGACTCTGTAACAGGAGGATAATTTTTATATTCTTTGCCTAATTTGCGGATTTGTTTTCTCAGGGCGCTGATAATTGATATAGCATTATCATTCTTTTTAACTGCATACTCAAATTCAGCTACAGCTAGGATAATTATTAAGATCACACCCCGACGATAAAGGCAAAGGTTCTGCTGATCTTTTTCATCTTTAATAAAATCTAGAAATTGATTGAGCCAAATTTCTACATAATCTTCGGAATCATCTTGATGATATGGAGGAATTAATAAATCTAAACTCAGTTCTGATTCGGGTATTCTTCTCTGGTGATTAAACCAGCCCAAAATATAGCGAATTACTTTTAAGTAAAATTTAGCATTTGCTGGTTTTAAAGGCTCATTACCTCTGTCACCAGACGTAATTAAAAACTGGTAAAATTCAGTGGTGATGCTGAAGAATTTGTTAGCAAAAGAGTTATTTGTATGAGTAATTCCCGTCTCATTTTTGGGAACTGTTACTAAAGAGCTAGTAGTTGGTGTAACAGGTGATTCATCTGTTACTACTTCTTTGGCTACTGTTGTTAGGGCTTGCAAAGCAACAGAAGCTGAACCTCCGGATGTGCGATCGCCCGCTAAAACTGCTTTTTGTGCCGCTTGTAAATCAGCTAAGGCAATTTCTGCTATTTGATGTACTTCCTGTGGTTGAGCTACAAGTGCAGCCATTATTGTCTGAGACAGTTGTTTTAACCCAGGTAGATTTAAAGATTCAGCTAACCCTAGAAATACCTCGATTTGAGAGTTTAAAAACTCGCTTAATTCCTGATCTTTTAGGGAATTATTAATAGCTTCAGCAATACTTTCTATCCGTTGGGCAACTCCTACTTCAAAAATAGATTGCACAATATCAAATCCTAATTCTTCAGAAGTAGGAATATGATCTTCAGCCCCAAAAGCATCACCTAATTTTGTTTGTAGTTGGGCAAATGCAGAAGTTGCTCTTTGCAGAATTTCATCACTATTAATATTATTTGATGTCAACTCAGCGGTGACAGCTAACTGAAGACATTCGTAAGCTTCTAGCAGGAGGGTTTGCAATTCAGTATCTATAACTACGTCTGGACTGTATAAAGCTTTAAATATGTCTTCTAAAGAATGGGCTATCATTTTGATTGTATCTAGCCCAACTGTAGCTGCTCCCCCTTTAATTGTATGGGTTGCCCGCATTAAGTTATGCACTTTATTGGTGCTATGGTCTTCTAAGAAGCTAAATAAATCCTGTTCAATTGTTTGTAATAATTCTGGTGCTTCTGCCAAAAAGTAGGCATAGCCTTGTTCGCGAATTTCAGTGTCTGTAATCATAAGAGTCAGGAGTCAGGAGTCAGGAGGCATGAGGCAGGAGGCAGGAGGCAGGGGAGGCAGGGGAGGCAGGGGAGGCAGAAGGCAGGAGGCAGGGGAGGCAGGAGGCAGGAGGCAGGGGAGGCAGGAAGCAGGGGAGGCAGGGGAGGCAGGGGAAGAATTATATATAACCTGTACCTAGTACCCAGTACCCAGTCTCCAGTCCCCAGTCCCCATCTTTTATTTGACTTTGAACTTACCAGCGGTTGTTAATAGAGATTGAGCCATTCCTGATAAGTTTTGGAAGACTGTGGCAATTTCTTGAGATTCACCAAAGGTCTTATTGGCAATTGCAGCTACATCATTCATTGATGCTGTCACTGTTACCGATTGATCCATTTGTGTTTGAGTGGCTTCAGTAATGCGCTCAATGAGTTGACTAATTTCCGCAGTAGCCGAAACGATAGCGTTCAAGTTTTGGCGAGTTTCACTAACTAAATTAGTTCCTTCTACTACTTGCTGAATTCCTGTTTCCATTGCTAGAGCAACTTCCCCAGTTTCAGCTTGAATTTCTTGGACTAATTTTTCAATTTCAATGGTAGCTGCTGCGGACTGACGAGACAAAGAACGAACTTCATCCGCTACCACTGCAAAGCCTTTACCATATTCACCGGCGCGAGTAGCTTCGATGGCAGCATTCAAAGCCAGTACGTTGGTTTGTGAGGCAAAGTTGCTGATCAAATTTACCACTTTGGAGATTTTTTGTGATGATTCACTCAGGCGTTTAATCTTTTTGCTAGTTTGAGCGACGGTTTCACGAATGGCCTGAATAGCATTTACTGTTTGGTTCATGGCTGTATCACCAGAATCTACAGTTTTGTTGGCTTGTTGTACCGCTATTTGTACTAATTGAGCATTGGCTACTACAGCTTGGGTAGAATCTACCATCTGTTGTAGATCCCGTAAGGCTTGAGTGATTTCGTCGGACTGTTCTTTTGCTAAATCAGTCAATCCTACTAGGGAAGAATTACTGTTGATAGAGGTTTGGGCAACTTGTTGGGAAGCGGTTTGTACCTGAATAACGATTTGCTGTAGTGCTTGCAGAGTACCATTATAGGCATCGGCAATTGTTCCTAATTCGTCTTCGGTAATGGGGGCGCGAACTGTTAAATCACCACTGAGGGCGGGACTTATGGATCTGAGTAATTGAATAGAGCGTTGTTGCAGTAATTCTTTAGCAGCTTTTTCTCTTTGGGCGGCTTCTGAAAGCTTGGCAGATTGAGTTTGCAGTTGTTTTAAGTATTCTGTTTGCTGCAAAGCTAGTCCTAATTGATCGCCAATACGTGACAGTAAGTTAATTTCTGTTTCTTCCCATTCACGAGGTGCGGAGTTTTGATAAGCTGCCAGTAAACCCCAGAGTTTATCTCCAAATAAGATGGGAGTAATGATGTATCCTCTAGCTTCATATTTTTCAATGATTTCTATGTAGCAGGGATCAAGGGTGGCTTTATAAATGTCGTTGACTACTAAGGTGTCACCTTTTTTATAACGCCCACCTTCATTGTCTTGGAGACAGGGATCATTTAAGACGGTTCTAATACCGGGTCCGACGAGTTTCACCCAACCACTAGCTACTGATTCGGCTACAAATTCACCTCCCCAATCAGATGTAAATTGATAAACGGCTGCGCGATCGCATTTTAGTAGTTGTCTTACTTCTTGGGTGGTGGTTTTGAAGATTTCGTCTACATCTAAAGATTGGCGAATGCGGTTGACTATCTTGGTGATGGCTTTTTCTTGTTCAGCGATCTGCGCTAGTTTCTCAGATTTAGATTTTACTTGTTCTATATAATCAATCTGAGATTTCGCTAGACTAATTTGCAAGCCAATCTGCTCTAAAAAGTTGACTTCTCTGGTTTGCCATTCACGAGTTCCAGTGTTTTGATAAGCTGCCAGTAATCCCCACAATTTTTCTCCATAGAAGATGGGAACTATGACGTAAGCTTTGGCTTCAATCTGCTCTAAAATCTCTAGGTGACATTGAGCGTGTCCGGCTTGATAAATGTCGTTAACAACAAAGTTTTCACCTTTAGCATATCTACCGCCTTGGGTTTCTTGCAAGTGGCTATCTTCCCAGACCATTTTAAAGTCAGGGGTGACAACTTTTATCCAGCCACTAGCAACTGATTCAGCTATAAATTGTCCACTCCAATTCGGATGAAATTGATAAATACCAACGCGATCGCACCGCAAAGCTTGACGGATTTCTTGAGTAGCGGCTTTGAAGATATCTTCTAAATCCAAAGATTGACGGATGCGGCTGACTATTTTGTTGAGGGTTTTTTCCTGTTCCGCAATCTGACTGATTTCCTGAGATTGCAATTTCACTTGATTTATATAATCAATCTGTGATTTCGCTAAACTAAATTGCAAGCCAATCTGCTCTAAAAATTTGATTTCTCTTGCTTGCCATGCACGAGTTCCAGTGTTTTGATAAGCTGCTAGTAATCCCCACAATTTTTCTCCATAAAAGATGGGAACTATGATGTAAGCTTTGGCTTCTACTTGCTCTAAAATTTCCAGGTGACATTGAGAATGACCGGCTTGATAAATGTCATTAACTGCTAAGTATTCGCCTTTAGCATATCTACCGCCTTGGGTTTCTTGTAGGTGGCTATCTTCCCAAACCATTTTGAAGTCAGAAGTTGCAACTTTCATCCAGCCACTAGCTACTGATTCGGCTATAAATTGTCCACTCCAATCAGGTTTAAATTGATAAACCGCAACGCGATCGCATTTGAGAGCTTGACGAACCTCTTGCGTAGCTGTTTTGAAGATGTCTTCTAAATCGAAGGATTGGCGAATGCGGTTGACTATTTTGTTGACTGTTTTTTCTTGTTCAGCAATCTGACTGATTTCCTGGGATTGCAATTTTACTTGTTCTATATAATCTAACTGTGATTTAGCTAGACTAAATTGCAAGCCTATTTGTTGTAAAAAGTTGATTTCTGATGCTTTCCATTCACGGGGTCTGGTATTTTGATAAGCTGCCAACAAGCCCCATAGTTTTTCGCCAAAGAATATCGGCACAATCACATAAGCTTTGGCTTCAAATTGTTCTAAAATTGCGATATGGCAAGGGGCAAGTCCCATTTTATAGGTGTCATTCACCACAAAGGTTTCCCCTTTGACATATCTACCGCCTTTGGTATCTTGTAAGTAGGTGTCATCTAAGACGGTTTTGATATTTGGTCCGACTAATTTTGTCCAACCAGTACCCACTGATTCAGATACAAATTCTCCACCCCAATCTGGTTTAAATTGATAAACGGCAACGCGATCGCATTTTATGGCTTGGCGCACTTCTTGAGTGGTAGTTATGAATATCTCGTCTACATCTCTGGCTTGACGAATGTGGTTGACTATTGTGTTGATACTTTTTTCTTGTTCAGCTATTTGTGCTAGTTCATCAGTTTTTGATCTGACTGTTTCTAGATAATCAATTTGTGATTTAGCTAGGTTAAACTGCAAGGCAATTTGAGTCAAAAAGTTGACTTCTGAACTTTGCCATTCACGGGGTTCAGAATTTTGATAAGCTGCCAATAATCCCCACAATTGATCACCAAAGAAGATGGGAACATTGATATAAGCTTTGGCTTCAAATGTTTCTAATAGCTCCAAGTAGCATGGTGTAATATTTTCTTGATAGATGTCATTCACCCACAAACTTTCGCCTTTAGCAAACCTCGCTCCTTTGGTTTCTTGAAAATAGGTATCTTCAACTAAGGTATTGATATCTGCACCGACAAGTTTTACCCATCCAGTTCCTACTGATTCAGCAACAAAATTACCACTCCAATCTGGGTTAAAGCGATAGATAGCGACGCGATCGCATTTGAGTGCTTGACGAGCTTCTTGTGTGGTAGTTTTGAAGATTTCTTCTAATTCTGAGGATTGACGAATGCGGTTAACTATCTTGGTTAGAGCTTTTTCTTGTTTAGCAATCTGTGCTAGTTGATCAGATTGTTTCTGCACTTTTTCCAAGTATTCTCCTTGGGAAATAGCTACACCAAATTGCAAGCCTATTTGTGTTAAAAAGCTCACTTCCCAGTCTTGCCATTCCCTCGCACCGGTATTTTGATAAGCTGCTAGTAATCCCCATAATTTTTCCCCGGAGAAGATGGGAGCAATGACATAAGCTTTGGCTTCAAATTGTTCTAAGATGTCAATATGGCATTGAGCAAGACCGATTTTATAGGTGTCATTAACAACAAATGTTTCTCCTTTGGCATATCGTCCACCTTTGGTTTCTTGGAGGTGGGTATCTTCCCAAACCATTTTAAAGTCAGGGGTGACGATTTTTGTCCAATTGTTACCCACTGATTCGGAAACAAATTTACCACTCCAATCTGCCTCGAAACGATACACACCGACGCGATCGCATTTTAGTAATTGTCTGACTTCTTGAGTCGTAGTTTGAAAGATTTTATCTACATCTGGCTGTTGTAGAATCTTGCTGATAACTTTAGCTACTGATTGCTTTGCCAATACTGACTGTTGCAGTTCTTTTTGTAATTTAAAATTCTGCAATCTGTAGGTAATTTCTGTGGTTATTTGCGAGAGTAGAGTAATTTCTGCCTCTTGCCATCGATGTTCTGATCCACAACTATGAATTACCAATAATCCCCATACTCTACTATTGACAAGAATTGGTAGACTTAAACTAGCTTTTACTTGAAATTTATCCAGTAGTTGTTTTTGATAGGGAGTAACTTGAATTTGATTAATATCGTCTATGGTTACTGGTTCTATGTAATCTTGATCTGTATATAAACCAAACAAAATCGCTGGCAGATTTTCCCCTAAAGATGGTGTCCAACCTGTGGTTCTTGATTCTGCTAAAACTGTACCAGCATCAGAGTTAGTAAATTGATAAATCAAAGCGCGATCGCCACCAATTTTATCCCTAACTTGCGCTACAGTTACCTTTAGTAAAGAATCCAGATCCGGGGCTTGTGCCATCTGTGATGTTATGTATTGAAAGCGTTGCCTCCAGACTTTAAATTCCTGAGAAATAGCATTAGAGGTAGATAGATCATTGCGGGCAAAATTCTCTATTGTGCTGCCATTTTGTTGATCTGATTTCTCGACTTCAGCAAAGATATTTCCTCTGTCTTCATTACTTTGATATAAAGTTGTCATTTGCCTAACCTCAATAATTTTTTAGTTACTAATAATTTCAAGTTTTGATCCAGAAATTAAATTTTTCAATGCTAAGATGCAAATTACCTGTTATTAGTGATGACTACTCCACATTGGTGATTGGATAATTGCCAGCGCATCTAAATTGAAAATCATTTGCTCTGAACCATTAGTAATGTATCCCTGCAAAAAAGGTGACATTGCTGGATAAAATAGGTCAGGAGAGGGAATCTTCATTTGCTCAGTATCCAACCACTCAATATCTGTCAATTGGCGCACCATCAACCCCAAATATTTACCCTCGTGTTCTAGCACAATTGCCATCATTTTAGTGAGTAAATTTGAACCCTGCAAAAGAGGTGGATAACCTAACATTTCTTCTAAATCAACTAACCACAGCATCTCGCCACGCCAACTATATATACCTAAAACGCAATTTGGCATCTGTGGAACTACGCAAATTTCGCTTAATGATATCCGTAATACTTCTGAGATATGCTGTAAGGAAATTACGGCTTGATCCCGCACTCCTAAATTAAAACTTAAGAATTTTTGTTTGGTTTCCAAGGTCAATTTCCTTTTTAATTAGATGATTTTTTAGCCACTATTTCATGATTAAAGCTCAATATAAATAGTGACTATTGATTTTTTGGGAATTTGGGAATTAATGAAGTATTTTAGTAAGTATTCAGGATATACAAGGAATCAAAGTTTTTCGAGTCGAGCTTGATAATTTCTGAAAAAACTTGCTCATCTATATTCTTGATGCAAACAAATATTCTGACTCTTGACTCCTGAATTCTTACATATTTTCTAATTGTTGATCAATGTTTTCAAAGTTTTTTCTAATTCTTCCTTATCTACTGGTTTTGATAGGTAGGCTTTAGCGCCTAACATATTACCCCAAATCTTATCTACTTCACTGTTTTTAGTAGAGCAGAAAACCACAGGTATTTTGCTAGTATTAGGGTTATTTTGTAGTTCTCGGCAAATTTCAAACCCGCTTTTACCTGGTAAAATTACATCTAACAATATAACATCAGGTTTATTTGCATCTATTTTTTGTTGTGCTTCTTCACTGCTGGTAGCAGAAATTACAGAATATCCTGCCTGCCGCAAGTAACGGCTGATAATTTCCATATCGGTTAAACCATCTTCAACCACTAAAACAGTACTCATGGTAACTACCTGTTAAATTATTTTTTCAATTTGGAAACAAAGACTTAGATATGTAATCAGACAGTTGAATATAGCACGAGTCTGTATTCTTATTATATCTTGAACCATTGTATAGATATTTCCATCAGGAAACTTGCGTGTTCAACATAAATTTACATCATCCAGCTTCATGCTTGAAGTAATATTAAAAACTCCTAAAAAAGTTCAACTGAGAATGGATCACAATCTGACTGCAAGTGTGTTGTCATTAGAGGTAGATTTTATTAACTAATTTGTCTCTGTGTAAAGTAAACATCAGCCTAAGTAGAAGCTTATTCAATAGAAGCTTATAAATTAGCTATATTTCTCACCGTTGAGTTAGCCTGTACAGGTAGATATTTACGTATTACACCTATGACTCGATCAGCCACTATTGGTTTAGAGATAAAATCTGTTGAACCAACTACCTTAGCACGCACTCGATCCAAAAGACCATCGTTGCCAGTTAAGATAATTACTGGTGTATTAGCAAAAGCAGGAATACGCCGTAATTGAGTACAGATTTCATAACCACTGGCTACAGGCATAATCAAATCCAAGAAAATTAAATCTGGTTTTTCTTGAATCAAAACTGGTAATGCTTGTATGGCATCTTGTACCTGAGTAAATCTAAATCCATGAGAGGTGATAATATCCTCTAGCATTTTACACACCAAAGGACTATCATCCACACAAGCTATCATTGGTGCAATTTGATTAATGCGATTTCTAGGTTGTCTGGTGGTGGAGTTGTCTGCATCGGTAATTTGCAGAGGTAAATCAGGTACTTCTACCAGCTCAATAATTCCTTTCAGGATGTAAGGAAGCAAGGAACGAGAAACAGGCATTACATCCTGCTTCATTTTGACTGCCAATTCTCGCAAAGTGTATTTGCCATTAATTAAATTGACAAAGTTTTTATACACAGATGCACTAACCATCTGTTGCAGTTGTTCTGGTCTCCGCAAGACTGGTGATGAGTTAGGAGAAATATTGGCTAAACCGACTTGTGACCAGATCGCCCATGAGTCTTGCATCTGTTTGATTGACATATCTGCACTTGTGAAGCTCATGGGCATATCTAAGATCACTTCCTGACTTAGATTACAAGTTACAGAGGCAAAATCAACCTCCTGCGCTAAATCAAAAAATAGTTCTGCAATTGTGTTTTCGACAATAGCTTGAATTTGTTCTCGTTGGATTTTTTGCCTTTTGTATAGGATATCCAAAATATTATAATCCCAGTAATCAATGGCAAAATCCTCATATCGACAGCGAATCTTTTCTAAGTCAATATCGGGGCAATATTGAGCCATTTGTCTACGCCAGCGTCTGAAAGGATGAGTCCCACCTGTTGCCCAAACGATTCGGCCGAGGCGATAGTAGAAAGCCCATTGACGGCCTTTGGAACTCTTAATATTTAGTCTTCCATTGTATTGTAATTGAGTACAGGTTTTAAACTCATTCAGTAAGTTGTGAGATTCTATGAGTTCTGAGTTGGTCATACTTTGTTCCTTGTCATCAATAAGTCAGCCTCTAGAGAATCTAATATTAGCCAAACATGAGCCAGTAGTTGTCTGAAAATTGACAAAAATCAAAATATATGTGGCCTCAATGCTATAAATAGAATCCTTTGTTTTTCTATACTATTTTTGTACAGCACTTGTTTAGTCTTAATTAAGAGTATCTAAAAAGATGAGTTAGGAAATGATCCATTTAATACGTTACATCCTGTTGATTTTTTTGATGATAGTTGGTTGACTATCTGGATTGCCTAAACAGAATATTTAGGATTTAGGTATTGAGACGGGAATTACACTTAGAAACTATTTTACGCACGATTCCCTATTAAGTTATCCGTAAAATTCCTGAATTTACATGAGGCAAAATTCAGGGTTTTGCGTATTTGCGTAATTTTTCCTTGATTACTTAATTATTATAATAATCTATACTTTGTATAGTTTTAATATTTTTTAACAAAATTAACCAAAGACGACAGAGAATTATAAGTATATAGGACTGACGCATAAGTCACGGAATAATGAACCCCGTTCGGCGTTCGCGTAGCGGTGCGTATCAGCCGTTCCCCCAGGGTAGGAGCGAGGATCACACGTTCGCGGAGCGTGACTATAGTTTGCTTGGTGACGCAGGAGTTAGAGGAAAGAAGTCGTGGTATTGTAAAATATAGCTAAAAGAACATCACCAAAGTGCGGAAAAATTGATATATCCAGTCCAAAAATTTTGAATATGACTTGAATTTTGTAGGTTTTGGAGTATTTATAAATTTTATTGATATCAAAGTTGGGTTACAAAATAAAAAAGTCCGCAGGTGCGGACTATGGACATTGGATAAGGTTAAGTTGTCACCAAGAGAGCCTACAAGATGTTAGACTTATTAATATTTTTGCTGAGTAAATATAAAAAATCAAGTCTTTGAATGTAATGCTAAAGACATAACTCCAGGCATTATGTCTGAGCAATAACATATTTTAATTTCTCAAATATATTTATTTACTATTATAAGTAGTTGCTAAAAATATCAACTTGATATATTGCTGACGTTAAATGACTAAAACAGCAGACAAAATTAAAGTAATTGTGTCTGGAATTTTTCTATGAGACTTAGATAATGAAAGACCCCACAAGTTATTACTTATGAGGTCTAAAGATTTTTAGGAACAGTTGAGAACAATACCAAGACTATTATCAGTAAGAGCAGGTCATTTCTCTACTGATAAAAATCTGGCAAAGTTTGCTAAAGTCTCAAACTTTTAACCTAAAAGCCCACAGGTCAATTACTGGAATACTCTACCAGACATAATTATAGATATGTAGCCAAATTGGCTTTTTTTGACCTGTGGACGATAATAATTATGAGGACAACTCAACCTGTGGGGATATATCTACTAATTGGTAGAGCTTATCTTCAAATTGTTGGCTACATACTGACCAATCAAATTCTAAGATAGAGGGGCGAGCTTGCTGAGATAATTGGGCTTTGAGTTCAGGATTTTCGAGAATTACAATGATATTTTCGGCAAAATCTTTGGGGTTGTTGGGTTGAGCAAGAAAGCCATTATAACCAACTATTACTTGTTCAGCAGTTGAGGGAGCCAGAGCAGCAACTACAGGAGTGCCAGAAGCTAAAGCTTCATTATTTGTAGTGCAGAAATTTTCCGTAACTGAAGGGTTAATAAAAACATCTGCTCTTGCGAACCATCCTAAAAGTTCTGTACCGTGAGATTCTCCCCAAATAGTTATACCATTAGGGAAATTTTGAGCGCGACGAGCAATTTCTTTATCTAAGGGACCGCTACCAACGATGACTAAATGGACATCAGGAATTTTAGCAGCAATCAAGGGATAAGCATCTAAAAGTTGAGTAACATTTTTTTCTGCGGTGATGCGTCCCACAAATAAAATTGTCGGTCTTTTATCGTTGGGAATTGGATCATAGCAGATGTTACGGGGATGAAATTTTTCGCAATTAATTCCTTGATAGGGTACGTATTCACCACGTTGACATTTTAGTTGTTGGTACTTGGATAACTGTTCTCTTGAAGAAAATAAGTTGAGGTTGTAAGCCTCACTAAACTGCTTAACTAAAAGCGGAACAATGGGACGCAGTAATGCAAATAATACATTACCTAAATAATATCGGATATAGGCAACGATATCGGTATGAAAAACGGAGATGATGGGGGTTTTAGTGCGTTTGGCGTAATCAACTCCTACAGGTCGTCCATAACCTTGTAGGAAAACTGAGTATAGCCCTCTCATCTGGGCTGCTTCTTCAACTATGATGATGTCAGGTTGAAACTTTTCTAGTAATTTAGTATCGCTCCAATGGCGATAGTGCAGTGGTTGAGGTAGAGATTTATAGAAAATGAGTGGTTCTGTGGGAAAAGCATAGGATGAAAAGTTGGGAAAAGATTGTAGTTCTTCTAATCCCGACATGGGACGATTCCCAACTTGTTTGCTGTACTTATTATTGATTTGTGGATGAATGAGAAAAACTTCGTGTCCTTGTTCAAGTAACCAATGGACTCGCTGATGTACTGCAACTGATACTCCTGTTAAAAAAGGAGCATATAAGCCTGTAAATAAGGCGATGCGGAGGGGTTGTTTTTTCATTGTTGAGTAAACTATTTCATGAATGTGCTGGATTTAGGATTTACGCAGCAACTATCATGAAACTCTTGGTTTCTGCGCTGATAATTAATAAAATACCCCAATGAAATTACAGAGAACTTTTGGGATCAATAGGTTGATCTAACCATTGATAAGGATGATATTCAACTAAGCGAATATGCCAAGGACTTTTAATTTTATAGGTAAGTCCTCGCCAGGTAACTGTTGACATCCATAAGGAAGATAGCATTGCTAATCCATAAACCCATTGTGTTAACGGAATAGCAATTAACATTTTGATGATTGTGGTTAGTAAAATTTCCGGAATTGGTTGTCCTTGGGAGCGAATTATTTCTTGTACCCCTAGTTCCATGACTAGCATCAACAAGAGTAATCCAATTGTGTAGATGCTATAGGATTTAAATAAGGAAAATGCTGTATTCCATTCTGTTGCTAACAAGAATCCTAAAGCTAATACAATGGTGACGGTAGGAAAGAGAATACTGGAAACAGCATCACTGACTAAAGCTAACCAATTGGGGTGATAAAGTCGGGAACAAAGTATTAAGCGTTTGAGCGATGTGAATAAGTTGGGTAAATCGCTTTCTTCCCGGTTAACCATTAACAAAGAAGGGACAAATTTTATCTTCCATCCGTGTTTTTTGATGACTTTGTGCATGAGCATATCGTCACCAAAAGCTTCTCCCCATTTTTCCAATAATTCTGTTTGGTGGAGGACTTCTTTTTTAATGGCTAAACTTCCACCCCAAGGAACTTGAAATAGGAACATTTGCACCACTGTAGAAACGTTGCCGGCATAGCGTACTAAAGAACCCCAATATTTACCTGTGGGTACATACCAACGGTTTCCTGTTGTTAGTCCTATTTTTTCATCGGTGAAAGGACTAACTAATTCTCTTAACCAATTAGTATGAACTATGGTATCAGCATCTACTAATGCAATTACTTGGTAAGAGTCATCTAAATCTGAAACTGCTTGCACTAAAGAACTGCATTTGAGACTACAATTATGGCGTACTGTTCTGAGGGTACTAATTTGAAAATTAGTCGCACCAATTTCCGTGATGACTTCTTTAGCAACTTTAAAAGCTGGATCTTCTGTACTATCAATGATCAGCTTTAAATCGTACTGTGGGTAGTTTTGTTTTAAGAGCGATCGCACACAATTAGGTAAAAACGGATCAGCACCTCGTAAACAAAGAATTACTGCCGTTTTTGGTAACTGGTTATCTGATAATAATGGTTGTTTGTATGCACGCAGATACCATAAAAATATCAGCGTGAAACATACCTGCATCACCAGCCAACCTATCAAAGAATTAGACAGAAATGTGGTCAAATCTTCCATTAGTTATGAGTCATTGGTGATTAGAAATAGTTACTTCTTTCGCTGTTCCCTATCACCTATTCTCTAGGGATCAAGAGAATATTTCATGGTGATATTGATAGTTGTATTTTTGGTCATTTTAAAGCTGGTGTTGCGGAATTTTGGTGTACCAGTTTGGATGGAAACAATAGGATTTCTGGAAACTCCAAATCCTTCTTGGGGAATACCAAAAAAGTCTTTGTTGAGTTTTGTATCTCCATTTTGATCGTCAACTACTGCTACAGCATAAGTGCCAGGTTTTAAACCAGAAAATACCTTTTTAACAGAACTACCAGTAATCTTAGTGCAGCCACTTTGAACTTCACTGATATCACTGTAAGGAAATCCTTTTTCAGAGTCATAAATTCTCAAACAAATTTCCCCTGTTTTATTGCGTATACCATTCACAATTACAGTGAGTGCTGTGGTTGGTTCTGCATGAACAGTGTTAGCACAACTTAAACTTAATAAAGTCGCTAACAATAGATAGGAAATGCGAGCAATTTTCAACATAAGCACCTATATGTTTGTGTGTAGGTTAATTGATTTAATATTAATTGTTTGTTAGTAATTTATTGGAGTGGATCATTTTTGCAGCCATCCACAAATCTTTGAGTAATAAAGATTCTGTACCTGAGAGCTTTTTCGCAATGCTTAAATAACACAATATTTGCTCATACAAATTAAGTGGACTTTGACTAATAGAAAGTAAATACTCTTTGAAAATGCGCCAATGGGGAAACAAAATTTTGCCTTTGTTACCTGAATCAAACCATACAGAATATTCATAGAAATCTGGTAACATATCTAATGAATACTGAGGATTTTTATTAGTAAATAACAGGTAATTGGGAAAAAACATACTTAGAGATTGTTGGGGATGAATCCGGGCAAAAAATAAGTATTCGGGAAGTTCATAAAACTGTCCTAGCATTGCCAGCCTTAATAATAAAATACCATCTGCATTGCCGTAACCACCCATAGGAGGGATTTTTTTTAAGGCACTTTTGCGGATTACACCATACATTTGATAACACAGATGTTTAGTTAGTAATTCATCAAACCTGATTTGTGGTTTTTCTGAATTAGTATTGAGTTTAATGTCATAGTGTTGGAGAAAATCACCATGTTCATTAATCAAAGATGTGTGAGAATGGCATAAGATATAATGGGGATTTTTCTCAAGTACCTGTATACATTTACTGATAAAATCGGAAGCGTGTAAATCGTCATAAGCTGCCCATTTAAAGTATTCGCTCGTAGACAATTCAAAAACACGATTGAAATTACAAGCACAACCAATATTACTGGCGTTACGATAGTAACGAATTCGTTGATCTTGTGCAGCGTAATTTCTACAAATTTCCTCCGTATTATCTGTAGAAGCGTTATCTGAGATAATTAACTCAAAGTCACTAAAAGTCTGATTTAATAGGGAATTTAGAGACTCTTTGAGAAATTTTCCGCCGTTGTATACAGGTAGTCCAATACTTAATTTTGGCTGAGATTTATACATATGCCATTCCCCCAATCATTTATACTACTTCATCAATTTTTGAATGTCAGTTTTTTGCAACCATTGATGAGTGCGCTTCATGCCTTCTTCTAAGTCAATTTTGGGTTTATAATTTAAAATGTTTGTAGCCTTAGCAATAGAATAAGGGTATGGACGACTCATAAAATCAACAGACTCAGGGAGAATATCGGCTTTTTTACGAAACAGTTTTTGTCCTTGGTTACGCACTCGGAGAAACAATTTCATTTCCTCTTTAGGAAGAGACATTGGTGCAGGTAAACCTTCCATTGCTGCTAAGTGAATAAAATACTCTTTCCAAGAAGTTTCTTGGCCATCTGTGATATTAAATATTTCGCCATAGGTTTCTTTTCCTATAGCTAAAAATATGGCATCAATTAAGTTGTCCACATACAAATGATTCATCACACCCTTACCCTCATTTGCATAGGCAAATAATTTTTGTCGCATCATCAATACTGGCCGCACTATCCAAGGAATACTTCCAGGTCCATAAACATCTCCAGCACGAATGATGATAACTCCAAAATCTGGGGATGAATTAAGTTTTAAAACTTCTGTTTCGGCTTCAATTTTTGTTTGACAGTAGGGATTATTTTCACTAGAAACTGTCCCGGTTTCTGTAATATTATTGGCATAGTTAAAGCCATAAACTAGGACGGTAGAAAGATGTACAAATGTTTTGACACCAGCTTGTTTTGCAGCTTTGGCTATGTTGAGAGTTCCATTAACATTGATTTCTCGAAAGTGTTTAAGTTCTCCTGCTTCTTCTGCAAGTTGAGCGGTGTGCAGAATAATATCTACTCCCTGACAAGCTTTTTGAGCAATTTTTTCGTCAGTGATGCTACCAACAATAATTTCAACTCCTAAGTTTTGCAGGTTTTTATCATTAACTGAAGAAGTTTGTAAACCGCGTACTTTTAAACCTTGAGCTATAGCTAATTCTGCTGCACGTAAACCGATAAACTCGTCAGTTCCAGTGATAAGAATAGTTTTGTTGTTGAGGTTCATAGTATTAATTAGTAAATATGTGGGCTTGAATTTGTGAATTTGATTCAGGTTGCTTAGAAAATATCAGCCGGATCTGCGGAACGAAGTTTATTAATTGCCAACGCTCCAGAAGTTATGCAAATTAAAACTGTGGAAGTTAAAACAATTAGGGCATTATTAGAAGTCATCATGATGGGTAATTTAGTTGCTTGCATAGCAAAATCATATAAAGCAACGGAACCAAGAAATCCTGGTATATAAGCTAGTAAAGCTAAGATTAATGCTTGTTGAAAAACCACATTTAATAAGTAACCGTTGGCATAACCGATGGCTTTTAAGGTGGCATAGGCAATAAATTGAGTGGCAATATTGCTGTAAAGAATTTGATAGACAATAACTACACCCACTACAGAAGCCATTGTTAACATCAAGTTGAGAATGAAACCAATGGGTGTTCTTGCAGCCCAATATTGTTTTTCAAAATCAATAAATTGGGGACGGGTAAAAATCTGCACATCATTAGGTAAACTGGCTTGCAAATTTTTTAGAACCTGATTTGGATCAACACCTGGTTTGAGTTTAATGATACCTACATCTATATTTTCTGCGGGACGGACAAGAGGATTTATTCTTAAAAAAGTTGAGTCACTAACAATTAGATTTCCATCAACACCAAAGGAAGGACCTAAACTGAATAAACCGCCTACTCTGACTCGATAACCTTGGAGAGAATCGAAGGAAAAAATTTCAATTGTTTGCCCTGTATTTCCCTGATCAAATTTTTCGGCTATGGGACCAAATTCTGGACGAGAATCTCTATCAAATAGCATGACATCAGGAATTTTCAGCTTGTCTAAATTCTGCTCAATTTCTGGGATATTCATGACTGGTTTACCTGGATCGAAACCAATTACATAGATTGAATATTTTTCACCAGTAGCAGGATTTTTTAATTTTGCAAATTGCAAATACATAGGGCTAACTGATTCGACACCATTAAACCCTAATGTTTGGTACAAACGATTTCGAGAAAAGCTTTGATTAGAAGTCAAAGATTTATATTGAGAACTGACTAAAAATAAATCACCTTTGAGATTTTGATGTACTGCTGTAGCACTAGAATAAAGTGCATCTTGGAAACCAAGTTGAATGAACATGAGCAGCACAATAAAAGCAATTCCAGCGACAGCTACAACAAAACGGATTTTTTGCTGGGCTAACTGTAGCCATGCTAAAGGAATTTTAACATTCATATATTTTGTTATTAGTCATTAGTTATTAGTCATTATTTAATGGTGATTGGTAATGGGGTTAGTTATTCCCCTATTTCCTTTATTCCTAATGACTAGATTTGAATAGAAACATCTACCTGCAAGTTAGTTAAGCGAGATACATTTTTGCTATCAGTGGGATTATCCAGGGATATTTTTACTTCAACAATTCTGCGATCTGTATCTGAAGTGGGGTTAATACTAAAGATTTTTTGTCTGTCAACTTGCCAACCAATTTCTCTGACTGTTCCTTGTATTTTTTCAGAAAATGCAGGACTGGTGATGATGGCTTTTTGCCCAACACGCACTTTTTGAATATCGGTTTGATAAACTTCAGCAATTACATTCATTTCTGATGTTTTACCAAGTTCAGCAAAGCCAGGATTGGAAATTACTTCACCATTTTTGGTATGAATTTTCAAAATTCTGGCATCTTTGGGGGATTTGATATAAGTTAAATCGTGGTCTGCTTTGGCTTGTTGAATAGAAGTTTCAGCACTTTTAACTTCACTTTCTGCCAATGCAACATCTACATTACGTACTTCTTTGATGCTGCTGAGTCTAGCTTTTGCTTCCTGAATTTGATCTTGTAAAGTGTTTTGAGTGCGGAGAAGAGTAGCTTTAGCTTCTGTTAATTGTTGCTGTGTTGTCTTAAGTTGTAAGGCTTTAGTATCGGCAATGGAAGCTGAAATTGCACCATCTTTATATAATTGCTGATAGCGATCGCTCTCTTTTTGAGCATTATCTACTTCTGCTTGAATACGGCTAATTGTTGCATTTTGAGCAGCAATTTCACCTTTTAATTGTGACTCTAAACGAGTTACTGTTGCTTTTTGAGCATTAATATCACCTGGTTTTGCTCCAGCTTTTACCTGTGCAAGTTTAGATTTTGCCACTAGCAATTTATCAAAAGCCTGTTTAATAGCAGTTTTAGAGCGTTCATAATTCTCTAAATAAGCTAATACTTGTCCGGTTTTTACTTCGTCTCCTTCAGCTACTAACAGCTTTTCTACCCGCACACCGTTGATAGAATTAGGAGCAGATAAATAAGTAATTTTGCCTTGTGGTTGCAAACGTCCTAAAGCAGTGACAGCAACTTTTACAGGAGGTGCTTTAGGGGAATTGATACCAGAAGATGGAACCGGAGAATGAGGTTTGATACTCAATTGAGAAAAACTGTAGAAAGATGCTAAACCAGCACCTAAAGCCAGGGAAGCTGCTAAAATTATTTTCCACTTCCTAGTAGCTTTTTTCAATAACTGGCTTTCTTTGTTTACTGCCATATTTTTATTCCCATTATTATCTGATCAGGGATAGTCTTAATAGCGTAAATTACCTAAAAGAACTTATCCTTAATAGTTTTACTCTTCTTCAGTGGATAAGCCTAATTAGTTTTGTATGGATTGTTTTCAGAGTTTGTCGCCGCTATAGATAACAAGATGAACGGCAAAATAAACAGTGGTATTACTTCCAATTCTCCTCAGTTTTATCCTTAATTTGCGTTTCATGAAGTAGCGAGAAATACAATAAAGCTCAATAAAATATTGGTTTCTAGATATATTGAATCTCTGATGCAATGAACTGGAAAAACTGAGTTAACTTAAATTTAATTCTGCCAAAAGTATTTGATTTTGTCAACAAATAAACTCCAACTAATTTTCTTGATCTTAACAAACAATTGGTACTCAAAAACATAACTGAAAATATGTGTTTTATCTAGACCATTCTATTAAAAGCTCATAAATCAACCATTAAATCTGTATTTCTCTTATCAAATAAGGCTTTCTCAGGTGAAAATGTGCAGATTCCATCACAATTTCACCCATTTGCACAGTGTAGAATCAGCCATTTGTGTGGATACTATTACATCTACTAAATTAATATTTGCTTTATAAATAACCACTTTGAGTAAGAAACTGAGTTATCTTAAAAATTCATCAAATACCAAAGCCGAATTATGATGTTTCTCTGAAAAAAAGATATTTATGTTCAAAACAAAGAGGTGTGTATTTAATTATTTGTGACTTACTAGACAATTTTTCAGTAAATCTTCATAGCTCAAGGTAAATAGACTGGATAACACCTAAATCCCCAAACCCTTGCCGCACAAATTCCAGTCAAAGATTATACGATTATACCGATTGAGTAGTTAAAAGTGAGTTCATGACCTCAAAATATTTTTGATAAACTTACTGTAAATGAACTATTCAATTTCTATAAAGTGTGCTAGTCTTTGTATTAATTCAATATTTAAAAGCAGCAAAGGCATCAGTCAATTAATTGAACATGAACAGGAAAAAATACTATAATCTAACCACTGTTGTTGGCACGATCAAACCGTTTAAGTATTTTTTATCTTGGCATGAATTTAGATTCAGGGTTGTGTTCTTTCTGTAACGAGCTTGGCAGCTTTTATTGGTCGAATCCCATAAAATATATTATCCTGGACGGTGAAACTGGCTATGGTCTTTATTAAGAGACAGAACGTTTTGATTAACACTAGTTACGTTTCTGTATTGAAGCTAGATCATCCAAATGGGACAAGAAAAAAACACATTTCTAATTACATCCCTACTCTTGATGTTCCCTTCATTGGGATGCAATTCACCAATTTAGTACCTAAAGCACATCCAGAAAATTTTACTAGTTTCTGCAATATCTAGAGTCCTTTGTGTAGAGGTTCCTAAATTCTGTGGACAAAATTTACCTTTCTAATATGCCCCAGTATTTACTCATAAAGTCTCTGATAAAACAACAAAAGGAAAGATAACCTTGTATAGTATTTTTCTAGGATTACAACGTTACTAAATTGCATCACTACACCAGCAATGGCAATTATTTAGACGTGAAATTAAGGCAGTATTTACCGTGTAGTTTTGATGGATGAAAAGCCGGATTTCTTATGCAGCTAACTACTGCTGTTAAGCAGAAATAGCTTCATTATTTATGTGTAAGTGACAGGAATTACTGTAGCTAAATAATCCACAGTCCCCAAGATTACTCTATGCCATGATGTCTGCTGATTTAATTAATACTGCTTTGGCAGAGTTGGAGAGCCTTATTAACAGTTGTGAAAAGGATTTGATTAGGTTTATAGAGGGAAAAAAAATGAAATCAGAAAATCAAATGTCAACTCACAAAATTAACAGACAACTGCAACAAAATCCCATCGCAATTGTCGGTATGGCATCTTTATTACCACAAGCCAGAAACCTACGACAATACTGGGCAAATATTGTTAACAAAATTGATTGTATTACCGATGTTCCTGATACCCATTGGAGCGTTAAAGATTACTACGATCCCAACCCCAGAACACCAGAGGATAAAACCTATTGTAAACGTGGCGGTTTTATTCCTGAAGTTGATTTTAACCCGATGGAATTTGGTATTCCTCCCAGCATTTTAGAAGTTACTGATGTATCGCAACTGTTAAGTTTAGTAGTTGCGAAAGAAGCAATGGAAGATGCTGGTTATGGTGAATCTCGTGAATTTAGCCGCGAGAATGTGGGTGTAATTTTAGGTGTAGCAATGGCTAAACAGTTGGGGATGCCATTATCTGCTAGATTAGAATATCCGATTTGGGAAAAAGTTCTCAAAAGTAGCGGTTTATCTGATGAAGATACTCAGAAAATCGTTGAAAAAATCAAAAGTGCATACATTAAATGGGATGAAAACGCTTTTCCTGGAATGTTAGCAAATGTTGTTGCTGGACGTATTGCTAACCGCCTCAATTTTGGGGGCATGAATTGTGTGGTTGATGCGGCTTGTGCTAGTTCCTTCGGTGCTTTGAAAATGGCAATTAGTGAACTGGTTGAACATCGCAGCGATATGATGCTGACGGGTGGTGTGGATACCGATAACACCATCATGGCGTACATTTCTTTTAGCAAAACTCCCGCTGTTTCTCCTAGCGAAAACGTCAAACCTTTCGATGCTAAATCAGACGGGATGATGTTAGGTGAAGGTATCGGGATGATTGTTATTAAACGTCTCGAAGATGCGGAACGAGATGGTGATAAAATCTATGCAGTTATTAAAGGTATTGGCACTTCTAGCGATGGACGCTATAAGAGTATTTATGCTCCCCGAAAAGAAGGACAAGTTAAAGCTTTAGAACGTGCTTACAATGATGCTGGTTTTTCTCCTGCTACTGTGGGTTTGATGGAAGCACATGGTACAGGAACAATGGCTGGAGATCCTACAGAATTTGGTTCTTTACGAGATTTCTTGAATCAATATGACAACAAAAAACAGCATATTGCTTTAGGTAGTGTAAAATCTCAAATTGGACATACTAAAGCCGCTGCTGGTGCTGCTAGTTTAATTAAAACTGCACTGGCACTACATCACAAGATTTTACCACCAACTATCAATATTACTGAGCCAAATCCTAAGCTCGATATTCAAAATTCTTCGTTTTATTTAAACACGGAAACTAGACCTTGGATTCGTGCAGAAGGTGAAGCACCAAGACGTGCGGGTGTGAGTTCTTTCGGTTTTGGTGGCACTAATTATCACGTTGTTTTGGAAGAATACGAAGCGGAACAACAACAAGCTTATCGTTTACATAATGCGGCAAGTGAAATGTTATTATTTGCTGCCAATCCATCTGAATTAATCAACAAGTTAGAAGCAACTTTCAATAATTTGCAATCTCATGAGGGAGAAAGACATTACTCGCAATTAGTCCAAGAATCGAAGTCTTTAACTATTCCTAAAACTGCGGCGAGAATTGGGTTTGTAGCTGAGAATGTGCAAGAAACTTGTAAGTTATTGAAAGTTAGTATTGATTTGCTGAAAAATAAGCCTTCAGCAGTTTCTTGGGAACATCCTCAAGGTATTTATTACCGTGCTTCTGGGATGGAATTGGGTGGAAAAGTTGTGGCTTTATTCTCTGGACAAGGTTCTCAATACCTAGAAATGGGTAGAGAAGCAGTGATGAATTTCCCAGCTTTACGCCGTCTTTATGGGTTAATGGATGGGTTGTTAATTAAGGATAATTTGCAGCCAATTTCTCAAATTGTTTTCCCCCATCCGACTTTTGAGGAAGCAGAAAAAACTGCTCAAATTGCAGCTTTACAAAGAACTGAATATGCTCAACCTGCAATTGGTGTATTTAGTGCGGGACTGTATTCTATTTTCCAACAAGCTGGGTTTAAATCAGATTTTGCAGCGGGTCATAGTTTTGGAGAATTGACGGCTTTGTGGGCTGCGGGAGTGTTAACTGAGGAAGATTATTTGTACTTGGTTAAGTCTAGAGGTCAAGCGATGGCTGCACCAAAAGATCCTGACCATGATGCGGGTAGTATGTTAGCGGTGAAGGAAGATATTAATAAAGTGGAAGCGGTACTGCGGAATTTTCCCCAGGTTGCGATCGCTAATTTTAATTCTCCCACTCAAGTTGTTTTAGCAGGTCCTACTGCGGAAATTAAGAAAATTCAACAGAAGTTTCAAGAGTTAGGATATGGAGCGGTATTGTTACCAGTTTCCGCTGCTTTCCACACACCTTTAATTGCATTTGCTCAAAAATCATTTGCGATCGCTACTAAATCTGTTGCCTTCCAAAATCCGCAAATTCCCGTTTTTAGCAACGTCACTGGTAAACAATATCCCCAAGAACCTTCCAGCATTCAAAGAGTATTAGAAAATCATCTTTCTAACTCAGTGATGTTTAAACAAGAGATAGAAAATATCTATGCTGCTGGTGGTTACTGCTTCGTAGAATTTGGACCAAAACGCATTCTTAGCAACTTGGTAAAAGATATTTTAGGCGAGCGTCCACATATTACAATATCACTCAATCCTAGTACCCAGAAAAACAGCGATCGCTCCCTCAGAGAAGCAGCAATACAACTGCGCGTCATTGGTATGGCTTTAAATGATCTTGACCCCTACCAACTACCCCCAACATTACCTCCAGCCGCCACCAAAAAAGCCTTAAACGTCAAATTAAGAGGTATTAATTACGTTTCCGAAAAAACCAAAAATGCCTTCACTGAAGCATTACAGGATGGGTTCAAAATCAAAGGAATTCAAGAGTCTAGAAATTTAGATATTCAGAATTTACCAACTCCTGAAATGCCTGTAATTCCTTCTAATAACGGTCATAACGGTAATGGTAACGGAAACGGAAATGGGCACAAAAAAACCCCAGTAATTACTTCTTCACAAACAGTTCCCCAGATGAATCCGGCTACACCTGTAAATTCAAATCAAGTAACCAAAGAATTATTACCTACAGCACGCTATGCTATCGCAGAACGTCCAGGAGGGAAAATGGAAACACCAGATAAACATAACAACTTCCAACAGGTTCTGGAAAGTTTAGAAAACCTCCTGAACCAGTTTCAAGAAAACCAAGGCGATAACTTACAAATTCACGGGACTTATTTAAGTCATCAAATGGAATATGCCAAAACATTTTTCCAACTGATGCAACAACAAAACGCCCTGTTTATGAACAGTAAAGCTTCAGAAACTGCCCAAATCAAACAAGTAGTCATGGAAAGCTTCGAGCGTAGCATGATGCAGTTTCACAGCCAACAAAGTGAAACCCTCCGCATTCATGAACAATATTTGCGTGAACAAGTAGAATACACTAAAAACTTTTTCCAACTCATTCAACAAGAATATTCTCTACTAATTGACGGTACAGAAACAAATCAACCAGTAATTCCGCCCCAATTTACCGAGACACACACCAACAGTCTCCGGGAATTGATGCCACAAAACCCAGAACCAACGATTACAGAAACAGTTGTTCCTCCTACCGCCAAAATAGTAGAAACTCAAGAACCTGTAATTATCCAAACTGCACCTGCAATAGAAACAGTTCCCGTTGCTAAAATTGTAGAACCTGTAATAGAAACACCTGCTCCAGTTGTAGAAAAGCCAGTAGAAAAGCAACCTGAACCAATTGCACCCATAGCATTAATTCCAGAACCAACAAACTCTGGAGTTAATATTAAAGAAATAGGTAAAAATCTCCTAGCTATTACTAGTGAAAAAACCGGTTATCCCATCGAAATGTTAGAGTTTGACATGGACATGGAAGCTGACCTGGGAATTGACTCCATCAAACGGGTAGAAATTCTGGGAGGATTGCAAGAATTATACCCCAACCTACCCAAACCAAACTTAGAAGAACTGGCAGAAAAACGCACCATTGGTCAAGTTGTTGAATATCTGCAAAAACAGGTTGCAGTTAACAGTTCAGAAGTAAAAAATGAGGTGACAGAAGAGGTAATAGGTGACAGGTTACAGGTGACAGAGGAAGTACAACAAGAGTTAGTCATTCCTCCCCAGTCCCTAGTTCCCAGTCCCCAGTCCCTAGTCCCCAGTACCGAATACCTTGATTTAGCCCAAACCCTGTTAAACATTACCAGTGAAAAAACAGGCTACCCAGTCGAGATGCTAGAACTAGACATGGACATGGAAGCTGACCTGGGAATTGACTCCATCAAACGGGTAGAAATACTGGGAGGAATGCAAGAAGCATACCCCGACTTACCCAAACCAAACATAGAAGAATTAGGCGACCTGCGGACAATTGGACAGATAGTGAACTACCTCCAGAAACTGGTGGCAGGTGAAAAAAAAAAGCTTGATTCTGACCAGATAGAACCACAAATAGAAACAATAGAAAAAGTGGTGGACTTAACCCCACCACTACCAGCAGACCCAAATTTACCACGTCGTCCAGCTAAACTTAAAACATTACCCAAACCTGATTTTTGGGAATGTAAATTACCAGAGGGACACATTGGTTTAATCACCGATGATGGTTCCCTCACCACCACCAAACTAGCTCACGCACTTATTGAACAAGGTTGGAAAGTAGTAGTTTTAAGTTTCCCCCAATCATTAGTTGCAGAACAATTTCCATTACCAGCAGAAGTTACCCGCATCACCTTGGCAAACATGAGTGAAGAACATCTGCAACTACTCTTACAAAGTATCACCATTCAACACGGAAAAATTGGGGCATTCATTCACCTACATCCACAATTCACCACCTCTTATTTAGAAACAGAAAAAGCGATTGTCAAGCAAGTATTTTTGATGGCGAAACATCTCAAACAATCGCTCAACACAGCCGCAGATTTAGAAGGAAGAGTGAGCTTTTGTACAGTTGCCCATCTCGACGGTGCATTTGGTTTAAACCACACAGAAGACTTCGGAATTATCGGTGCCGGATTATTTGGATTAACAAAGAGTTTGAGATGGGAATGGCCAAAAGTATTCTTGAGAGCAATTGATTTACATCCCAACTTAGACCCACACCAATCAGCAGAATATATTGTAGCAGAATTGCACGATTCTAACCGATATATTGGTGAAGTTGGTTATAGCTCCAAAGGACGAGTCACACTCATAGCTGAAGCTGAATAATTTGTCAGGTGGGCATTGCCCACCACACAAATAAACTATGTTTCGCTTATCTTCTTCTCTTCTTCCTTTCTTCCTTCGTGTACTTCGTGTCCTTCGTGGTTCATTAAATCTTCTTCTTTGTGTCTTTGCGTGAGATTTTAATTAATCATTTTCTGTTATGGGTAAGGATTTCTTTTAAAACGAACCGCAGAGGCGCAGAGAACACAGAGAGAAGAATAATTTATGCACTGACTTTTATGTAGCTAGAGATTTATTTACCTATGCAGACAAATGAAATGTTTTGAAGTTCGGAATTTTTAATTTTTAATTTTTAATTTTTAATTCATCACCGAGGAATTATGACAGCAACACTTCAAGTTAGCCCATCATCTGTTTTTGTTGTAAGTGGTGGAGCTAAGGGAATCACTGCACAATGCACAATTAAATTAGCACAAAATCAACCTTGTAAATTCATTCTTTTAGGTCGTTCTGAAATTACCCCAGAACCAGAATATGCACGTGACTGTTTAGAAGATGCAGCTTTGAAAAAACGCATCATGGAAAATTTGATTTCTCAAGGTGAGAAACCGACACCCATGATGGTACAAAAGATATTTAATGAGATTAATTCTAGCCGAGAAATTAAAAAGACCTTGGCTGCAATTGAAGAAGCGAGTGCAAAGGCTGAATATATCAGCGTTGATGTGACTGATACTGTAGCTTTAAAAGAAAAACTCAACGCTGTAGCTCAAAAGTTTGGTCAAATTACAGGTATTATTCACGGTGCTGGTAACTTAGCTGATAAGTTAATTGAAAAGAAAACTTCTGAGGATTTTGAAAAGGTTTACACAGCTAAAGTGCAAGGATTACAAAATTTACTCAATTGTATTAATCCTCAGCAATTGCAGCATTTAGTTTTGTTTTCTTCCGTGACTGGTTTTTATGGAAATATTGGACAAAGTGATTATGCGATCGCTAATGAAATTCTCAATAAATCATCTCACCAATTTAAGAAAAATTACCCAAACTCTCATGTAGTTGCAATTAACTGGGGTGGTTGGGATAGTGGTATGGTGACACCACAACTCAAAAAAGCATTTGCTGAAAGAGGAATTGACATTATTCCTGTAGATATTGGTACACAAATGTTAGTTAATGAACTACATCCCGCTTATCAAAATCAGTCGCAAGTTGTAATTGGTAGTCCCATGAATCTACCACCAACACCATTAGATAATAAACTAAAAAGCTATCGCATCCGCAGACGGATGACATTAGCAGAAAATCCTTTTTTATATGATCATACCATTGCCGGGGCGCAAGTATTACCAGCCACCTGCGCCATGTCTTGGATGATTCATGCTTGTGAAGAAATTTATCCCGGTTATCGCTACTTGAATTGCAAAGAATTTAAGGTATTAAAAGGAATTACCTTTAATTCAAGTCTTGCAGATGAATATATTCTAGAGATTCAAGAACTATCCAAAGTAGATGGTGATTTTATTGAATTTCAGACCAAGATATTGAGTAAAAATGCTCAATGTAAAACTCATTTTCATTTCTCTGCTATCATCAAAGTAGTGGGAAAAATGCCAGAAGCACCCATGTATGAATCTCTGAATCTCACGGAAGATAATATTATTACCACCACAGGTAAAGGATTTTATCAAAATGGTAATTCAACCTTATTTCATGGACCAGCATTTCAAGAAATTACCAGAGTATTAAATGTTAACCCTAATAAAATTACTGTAGAGTGTTGTTGGCAAGAAATATCTGAACAAGCACAAGGACAATTTCCTGTTAAATGGCATAATCCTTATACTACAGATATCAGTACCCAATCACTTTGGATTTGGTTAAATCACTTTCATCAAGAAGTATGTTTACCAGGACAATTAACATATTCAGAACAGTTTTTAGCCGTACCTTGTAACTCACCATTTTATGTATCTTGCGAAATCGAAAATAAAACAGATACTGGAGCAACAGCTAATTTTATTCTACACAGTCATGAAGGGAAAATATACTCACGAATTTTAGGAGCAAAGGCAGTAATTTGGCCAATGAAAATGTTAAATAAGAAGTAAAGACACAAATTGTAGGTTGGGTTAAGCGATAGCGCAACCCAACAACATTACCAAAATATTGAATTTATTAATGTTGGGTTTCCTTACGTCAACCCAACCTACAATTAAAACTTTGAACCACGTTTGGGGGAATCGCGTAAATCCTAAAACACTATGAGGGAATTAAATTAAGGATTAATTCTTAATTCTTAATTCTTAATTTCCTCCTACCCCAACGAGGATTTCAACAGTGGAAAAAATAGCCATCATTGGATTATCATGCCTCTTTCCAGACGCAAACAATCCTGAACAATTTTGGCAGAATCTCAGCGAAGAAAAAGACTCAACCTCTGATATTAGCGTAGCCGATTTAGGTTTAGATCCTAGCATATTTTACGATGCTAACAAAGGCAAACCGGAAAAATTTTACTTTCTTAAAGGTGGATTTATTCGGAACTTTGATTTTAATCCTAGTGAGTACAATTTACCTGGGGAATTTGTACAAAGCTTGGACAATACTTTTAAATGGTCACTGTATGCGGCTAAACAAGCAATTGTTAACAGTGGCTATTGGGGAAATGAATCTGCACTCTCAAAATGTGGCGTAATTTTAGGAACTCTCGCTTTACCAACTAAAGCATCAAATCAATTGTTTGCACCTATTTATCAGCAAACCATTGAACCTGCAATTAGTGAACTTCTACAAGAAAAAGATTTCCGTCTAGGTGGTTCATTAACCGCAGCCAAAGCATCACCCTATAATGCGATGGTTTCCGGTTTACCTGCTGCCATAATTTCCCGTGCATTTGCACTATCTGGAACTCATTGCTGTATAGATGCAGCCTGTTCATCATCATTTTATGCCATTAAATTAGCATCCCATTATTTGCAATCTGGCAAAGCAGATTTGATGTTAGCCGGTGCTATTAGTTGCTCAGATCCGTTGTTTGTAAGAATGCTATTTTCCGGTATTCAAGGATATCCAGAAAATGGCATTAGTCGCCCTCTAGATAAAGCATCACGGGGCTTAATTACCTCCGAAGGAATAGGGATGGTAATGCTGAAAAGATATAGTGATGCTGTCAGAGATGGAGATAAAATTCTCGCAACTATTTGTGGTAATGGTCTATCTAATGATGGGAAAGGTAAGCATCTCCTCAGTCCTAATGCTCAAGGGCAAATTACCGCCTATCAAAGAGCTTATGCTGAGGCAAAACTTGACCCCAAAACAATTGATTATTTAGAGTGTCATGCTACCGGCACTCTATTAGGAGATACCACCGAATCTAACTCTATTGAAGGCTTTTTTGGTAAAAATCAAGCAACGCCTTTAGTGGGTTCTACTAAAAATAACGTCGGTCATTTACTCGTTGCTGCCGGTATGGTGGGGATAACAAAGACCATTTTAAGTATGTCTCATAATGTGATCCCAGCGACTATTAATGTCAGTGAACCTATGGGTTCTGAAAATAATGTTGTTTCGCCACAAAACATTGTCAGAACCGCCACAAATTGGCCGAGTAAACTCACTAAGCAAGTAGCTTTGAGCGCATTTGGATTTGGTGGAACAAACTCTCATTTAGTTTTGGAACAAGGGGAAGTCAGCAAATGAGTATTCAAGAAAATAAGACCGCAAAAATGGCAATTGTCGGCATGGATGCCTTTTTTGGTGAATGTGATGGATTAGATGCTTTTGAGAGCAGTATTTATGACGGAAAACAGCATTTTATTCCCTTACCTGAAAAAAGATGGCATGGAATTAATGAACAAGAAAAATTACTGCAAGAGTACGGTTTAGAAGCAGGAAGATCACCAAATGGCGCGTACATTAAAGATTTTGAAGTTGACACTTTGGCTTACAAAATTCCACCTAATGAAGTTGAAAAACTCAATCCACAGCAGACCTTATTATTAAAAGTGTGCGATCGCGCCCTCAAAGATGGCAACATAAAACCTAACAGCAATGTAGCCGTAATTATTGCCGCAGATACAGAATTATCTGTACACCAGCTACAACAACGGTGGAATTCATCTTGGCAACTAAAAGACGGTTTAAATAGGGCAGAAATTGCCTTGTCAACCGAAAAAATTACCCAATTAGAAAACATAATTAAAGATAGTATTCACCATCAAGTTGATATTGGCGAATATCTCAGTTATGTCGGCAATATTATGGCTAGTCGAGTTTCTTCTCTATGGAATTTCTCTGGTCCATCCTTGACTATTAGCGCCGTAGAAACTGCTACTTTTAAAGCTTTAGAATTAGCAGAAATGCTATTAGCTACCAGGGAGGTGGAAGCAGTTGTTGTAGGTGCTGTTGACTTAGCTGGTGGAGTAGAAAACGTCTTACTCAGAAGTCAATTTGGTAAGCTAAATACAGGCATAAATACCCTCAGTTTTGATCAAAATGCAGACGGTTGGAATGTGGGAGAAGGTGCAGGTGCGGTAGTATTGCAACGACATGATATAGCATTGCAAAATAATCAACGCATATATGCAATAATTGATGGTTTAAGTATTGGTCAATCTCCCTCAATGGCGATAAATGCAGATACGATCAACCAAGTCTGCAAACAGGCATTTAAACAAGCCGGAATTCAACCCCAAGAAGTCAACTATTTAGAAGTCTGCGGTAGTGGTATTCTCCAAGAAGACGAAGCGGAAATTAACGGTATCCTCCAAGCTTATCCTCCCATTGGTGATGGTTTGCATTGTGCCATTGGTAGCGTCAAAGCCAATATTGGTCATACTTTTGTCGCTTCCGGAATAGCCAGTTTAATTAAAACTGCCCTGAGTCTTTACTATAAATATCTACCTGCAACCCCCAACTGGTCTGGTGTCAAAACACCGCAAGTATGGGAAGGAAGTCCCTTTTATGTCGCTACCGAGTCCAGACCTTGGTTTTTGCAAAAAGAGGTCAAATGCAGAATTTCAGCTATTAATAGTATTGGTTGTGATGGTTCATTTGCTCACGTTATCTTATCAGAAGAAACCCAACAAGAAGAACGCGGCAGTAGATATTTAGAGTCAAGACCATTTAATCTTTTTCCCATCGCTGCTGATGACCAGTCTAGCTTATTTTCTGCATTAGATCAATTGCAACAAACAATTGAAAATGCTGAATGTTTGAAAACTACTGCAAGTCAAACATTTATTAAATTTCAGCAAACGCCTGATGCAAAATATACTCTATCTATCACCGGACGCAACCAAAAAGAATTACTTAAAGAAATAAATTCCGCTAAAAAAGGTGTCACTAATGCCTTTGAAAATGGCAAAGATTGGTTAACTCCTATTGGTAGTTATTTTACACCTAAGCCATTAGGAAAAAATGGCGAAATAGCCTTTGTTTATCCTGCCGCTGTTAACACCTATGTAGGTATTGGTCGGACTTTATTCCGGCTATTTCCTAAAGCCTTCGATGATGTAATTATGAAAAGTCTTTACAAGCGGGCAGCCGATGTAGAGAAATTAGTATTTCCTAGAAGCCTGAGTAAATTAACTACCAGGGAACTAGAAACACTAGAAAAGAAATTGTTAGATGATTCGCTGGCTATGTTTGAAGCAGAAATGCTCTTTACCAGATTCATCACCACAATTATCAGCGATGACTTCCAAATTAAACCCAAATACATCTTTGGTTACAGTTTAGGTGAAACCAGTATGATGGTTGCCCAAGGAGTTTGGAGCAACTTCTATCAAGGAAGTAACACCTTTAACTCCTCCGCATTATTTGGTGATAGATTATCTGGACAAAAAAATGCAGTCAGAGAGTATTGGGGACTACCAAAAAATTCTGAAACTTATGATAATAATTTGTGGAGTAACTACGTTTTAATTGCCACTCCTGCACAAATCCGAGAAGTTTTAAAAACAGAAAATCGCGTCTACCTAACCCAGATTAACACACCAGAAGAAGTATTAATTGCCGGTGAACCAGCAGCCTGTGAACGAGTGATTAAAAAACTGGGATGTAATGCTTTTCCTGCACCATTTGATCATGTAATTCACGCTCCAGCAATGCACTCAGAATACCCAGAACTATTCCGACTCAACAACTTACCAGCCCAAAAAATTACCGGAGTTACCTGTTATTCTGCTGCTGAATATCAACCTATTTCTCTAGAAAGTGAGGTAATTGCCCACAATATTGCCAAAGGATTATGTCAAGAATTAGACTTTCCTCGCTTAGTAAATCGCGTTTATCAAGACGGAGCAAAAGTATTTATTGAAGCAGGTGCCGGTGGAATTTGTTCACGCTGGATAGATAAAATTCTTAGCAACCAAGAACACATCACCATATCCTTAAATCGTCGCGGACTAGATGATCATACATCAATAGTCAAAGCCCTAGCAAAACTACTCAGTCATAGAGTCAAATTAAATCTTTCTCCACTTTATAACCTATCCTCAGCTACAACTAAACAAAATAAAGCAGCCTTGAGAAAAGTTGCATTAGGTGGAAATTCCATGACTGCAACAATTTTAAGTACCGAAAACCGTCAGCTTTTCCAGAAAGATACTCCTCAAAAACAACAACAAACAATTCCCAATTACCGAGAGTATAAAATCATTAACTCCTTACAGCCATCATTAAAAATTGCCCCCAGTGAAATTTACCCCCAACCAGAAAAAACGACCATGAAAACTATCATGGATAACCGTTTAAAACCGCAAGAAGAATTAAACTCTTCAGAGTCAACTATCACCGAAAACCAAAAACCTCAAAACATTACTAGCAAAATCAATATGAATGATTTAAAAATATCTCAGTACCAAAAACTGACTAGCAACAACTCAAAATTAACAAAAGCCCATACCAGCTTTCTCGAAGCTAGACAAGATTTTAGTCAACAAATGAGCCAAATAATTCAACTCCAACTAGCTTGCGCTCAAAACTTACTCAACCCAGAAAAATAATCTCCTGTAGGTTGGGTTAAGCGAAGCGCAAACCAAAAAATTTACCAAAATGTTGGGCTTCCTTACATTAACCCAACCTACTAATTCATTACTTATAAACTGAGGAAAAAACTACCGTGACAACATTCAATACGGTACTAAATAAACACAATAACGGACTAACCTTTTCCAGTTTCTCCAATCATCAAAACCAAACTTGGAGAGGTTCAATAGACTGTATCGCCTTTGAGCAAAACGCCATCAAAGATAAATTACTCACCCTCGAAAAACCCTGTCATATAGTCAAAATAGCAGGTAACATAGGCGTAACTAACGACGGTTATTTAACACCTGCTCATAACGGTGCTTCCGAACAAGCCGAACTATTAATATCATTACCACCTTTGGGATTGCAACAATTTGGCGACTCCAAATTTCTCACTGATTATAGTGTAAAATACGCCTATATGACAGGTGCAATGGCTGGTGGTATTGCTTCCGAAGAAATGGTAATTGCACTAGGAAAACAAAAACTTTTAGGTTCTTTTGGTGCAGGTGGTTTACCTCCAGAACGCATAGAAACAGCCATTCAACGTATACAAGAAGCCTTACCTAATGGACCCTATGCTTTTAATTTAATTCACAGTCCTAACGAACCAGCAATAGAACGCCGCGCCGTAGAATTATACTTAAAATATGGTGTCACAACAGTAGAAGCATCGGCATTTTTAGACTTAACTTCCAACATCGTTTATTATCGAGTCGCAGGACTAAGTTTAAATGCAAATCATCAAATTGAAATCAAAAATAAAGTCATTGCTAAAATTTCTCGTCGAGAAGTAGCGACTAAATTTTTGCAACCACCACCAGCAAGAATTATCAAAGAATTACTTGAACAAGGGCTAATTACTGAACTGCAAGCAAGTTTAGCCAGCAAAGTGCCAATGGCTGATGATATTACCGTAGAAGCTGATTCTGGCGGCCATACAGATAATCGTCCCCTGGTATGTTTGCTCCCTTCAATTATTAGTTTACGGGACGAAATTCAAGCACAATATCAATATGAAAAACCCATTAGAGTGGGAGTAGCAGGAGGAATTGGTACACCAGAATCTGCCTTAGCTGCTTTTATGATGGGTGCTGCTTATATAGTCACCGGTTCTATTAATCAATCCTGTATTGAATCTGGAGCTTGTGATTACACCAAAAAATTATTAGCTCAAGCAGAAATGGCTGATATGATGATGGCTCCCGCTGCTGATATGTTTGAAATGGGAGTCAAATTACAAGTCCTTAAACGCGGAACAATGTTTCCCATGCGGGCGCAAAAACTATATGAATTATACCGCAGCTATGACTCAATTGAAGATATTCCTTTAGCCGAAAGAGAGAAGTTAGAAAAACAAATCTTCCGTAAAACTATCGCTGAAGTTTGGGAAGGAACAGCCGCTTATTTATCACAGAAAAATCCTGAAAAATTAGGTAAAGCGGTTAATAATCCTAAATTAAAAATGGCTTTAATTTTCCGTTGGTATTTAGGTTTATCTTCCCGTTGGTCTAGTGCTGGTGAAAAAGGTCGAGAAGTCGATTATCAAATTTGGTGCGGTCCAGCAATGGGTGGTTTCAATGACTGGGTGCGTGGTTCTTATTTAGCAGAACCTCAAAACCGTCACGTTGTTGATGTTGCTAATCATATTATGTTAGGAACTGCCTTTTTATATCGCATTCAAAACCTAAAATTCCAAGGTTTGCAACTTCCCAGTTTTTACAGTCAATATCAACCAGTTCGTTCTACATTGGAGATGTAAAAATGAATTTAAAACCTGCTTATACTGCTGAAAATATTCAATCTTTCATGGTAGCTAATTTAGCGGAAGTGCTAGGAACAACTCCAGCAGAAATTGACGTTCAAGAACATTTAGAAAATTATGGTTTGGATTCAGCCCAAGCTATGATTATTATCAGTAAGTTGGAGAATTTACTAGGTTTTAAACCTTCTCCTGTTTTACTTTGGCATTATCCCACTATTGCTGCACTTTCTCAACGTTTATCTGAAGAATTACCAGGTGAAGCACAGTTAAAAGATGCGGTAAATGGAACAGTTTCAACTGTTAATATTGCTCCCCCTTTCCTAGATTTAGGTGCTGAAGCTGTACTTGACCCAACTATTCAACCAGTGGGTAATACTGCTATTTCTGTTACCAATCCCAAAAACATCTTTTTAACTGGAGGAACAGGTTATTTAGGTGCTTTTGTAATCAAGGAACTCCTAGCAGAAACTCAAGCAACTCTCTATTGTTTGGTGCGTGCTGCTGATGTTGTAGAAGGGAAGAATAAATTAGAAAAAAATCTTCAACAGTATGCAATTTGGGATGATAAATATACTTCTCGAATTATTCCTATTGTTGGTGATTTAGCCCAGCCACTTTTAGGTATTGGTGCAGAACAGTTTGAAAATCTAGCTGCTAATATTGACACCATTTATCATAGTGGTGCTTTGCTGAATTATGTCTATCCCTATTCAGCATTAAAAACAGCTAATGTTTTAGGAACTCAAGAGGTTTTAAGGTTAGCTTGTAAAACCAAAATTAAGCCTGTACATTATGTTTCTAGCGTCGCTGTTTTTGAATCTACTGCTTATGCAGGTCAAGTAGTTAAAGAACAGGATGATTTTCATGATTGGCAAGGTATTTTCTTAGGTTATTCTCAAACAAAATGGGTAGCAGAAAAGTTAGTTAAAATTGCCAGTGACCGGGGACTTCCTGTTACAATATATAGACCACCTTTAATTGCTGGAGATAGCAAAACAGGGATTTGTAACACCCATGATTTTATCAATTTGATGATTAAAGGCTGTCTACAAATGGGGTCTTTCCCTGATGTAGATTATATGTTGGATATGTCTCCAGTAGATTATGTAAGTAAAGCCGTAGTTTATTTATCCAGACAGGAAACATCAATTGGTAAAGCTTTTCATTTACAACATCCTCAACCAGCTTCTTTAAAATCTTTAGTGGAATGGATACGCACTTTTGGTTTTAAATTAGAAATGATTCCCTACGAACAATGGCAAGCTGATTTAATCAATAATGTCACTGACCAAGAGAATCCATTATACACCCTCAGACCATTTTTATTAGAGCGTTGGTCTGATGAACAAATCACCATTCCTGATTTGTATTTGCAAGCTAGAAGGCCAATCATTAGCTGCGAAGAAACCCTAGAAGCTTTGAAAGGAAGTTCCATTGTTTGTCCTCCTATTGATTCCCAATTGTTGATAACTTACACTTCCTATTTGATGCAAACAGGTTTCCTCAGTCTCGTATAATTATAGTCTTGTATAGTCTTGAAAAAGTAGGGTAGGTATTGCCTACCTTACAGAATTATCATGTTAGCACCATTAAATTGCTAATAATTTTAGGTGAATATCACCATTTTTTAATATGAACATCAAAGGTCAATTACAGTGTCAAGAAACTGTTCTTATTACTGGAGCAGCTAGTGGAATTGGCTACCAATTAGCCTGTATATTTGCCTCTGAGAATTATCATCTTGTCCTAGTAGATAGAAACGAAATCAAACTTCTAGAAATCGCTGTCTATTTCCAAGAAAAATTTAATATTCTTGTTAAAACCATTGTCAAAGATTTATCCATAGCATCGTCTCCTGAAGAAATTTTCACGGAGTTGCAACAAACCGACATTAAAGTTAATATTCTTGTGAATAATGCCGGATTTGGTACTTATGGTTTATTCAATGAAACCAGTTTAAAAAATGAGCTAGAAATGTTGCAGGTTAATTTAGTTTGTTTGACTCATTTAACCAAGCTATTTCTCAAGGATATGGTGAAGCAAGGTCAGGGAAAAATCTTAAATGTTTCTTCGGCTGCTGCTTTTCAACCTGGTCCTTTAATGGCGGTTTATTTTGCCACTAAAGCTTATGTTTTATCTTTTTCTGAAGCTATTGCTAATGAGTTAGAAGGTACAGGTGTAACAGTAACAGTTCTGTGTCCAGGTTCTACTGTATCTGCATTTCATGAACGCACAGGAATGGCAGATTCTAAGCTGGTTAAGGGGCAAAAAATGATGGATGCTGAAACTGTAGCTCTGATTGGGTATGATGCCTTAATGCGAGGTAAAACAATTGTTATTCCCGGACTTTTAAATAAAATTTTGGCCAAAAGTGTCAGATTTTTTCCTAGAAAGCTGGTAACAAAAATTGTCAGGAGTATGCAGGAAGATAAATAATAATTTAGGAGTTTGTAGGGGTTTAGCAATGCTAAACCCTGACTTACAGGATTTTTACTGCCAAATTCTTTCAGTCCGTTTTAACGGACTTTGGCTATGAGAATGAGAATTTATTTCCAGACGGGAGAGGTGTTGCTTGAGAAAGGAGAAATTTATAAATTAAACTGAGGTTGATACACCAACAGACTACTTAATTGGGTTTCGTTTGAAACCAGCATATCCACCAGTAGTAAACCAATATTCCCAACTTCCACCAGAAGCATTTGACCAATTATTGAGGTCGAATTTTCCACTTCCTTCTGGTGTTCCGGCAATTTTATAAACTTTAACTGCCTTGCCGTTATTATTCCAAATTACGGGTAAATGCCGTTTAACTTGTTCTGGTTCTGCACCGTTAATTTGCAAGAAATAGGCATCTTGTCCTTTATCAGCACCATTACCAAATACTTTAGCAATTCCTTTTTCATCAATGGCAACAAAAGCACCTTCTTCTAAACCAATGGCAAAAGCTGAAAGTCGATTGCTATCATGGACAACTCTAGCTAATAATCCAAAAAGTCTTCCGTATCTTGTTTCAGGATGGTTTTTATCAATCCTATCTAAATGCGTATCAGTAATAACATTTTTTAGAAATGGAACTTTAATAAAATCACTGCGATAAATATCCTTTGTATTGTGGTGAAAGGGATCATTTAAAATTTCTGAACTCAGCACACCCTGATGGGAAGGTACATAATAGTAATCTCCCAAAATTGCCATACCGGCACTAGTTCCAGCAATAGGAATCTTTTTTTCATTAATCAAAAAATTAATTGCGTCTTCTACTGCTGTTCCTTCCCAATAATCTTCATAGGCATTTTGATCACCACCAGCTATAAATAGAGCGTCGGCCTGGCGGATATATTCAATAACTTCTGGATCATCCGCTGCTTCTCGACTGTCAATAGAAAGTTCAGCTGCTGAACTGATAAAATCTCTATAATTATCACAAATCCAATCAGCGTGTTTGCCTACTCCACCAGAACGAAGCACTAAAAAATTGCCCCGATTTGCTCTTTTAAGAAACCATTGCGTAGCTGCATCTTCTCCAGATTTTTTGCCTTCTGCACCACCAATTAACAGAATTCCAGGAACTGGTTTAGCTGATGTCTTATTGACTTTTCCGCATTCTCTAATATAGTCAAAGTCTCGTCTTACCATAAACATCACATTTGCTACTTATTGAGAATGACAAATCTTGAGAACCTTTGATGTTCAAAAAATACATTTTTATAAATTATTAAGAATGGTGTAGAATATCTGCTATTCGTTACCTTTTGCGTTTATGCAGCATAAAAAAGAAACAATAATCATCCAATCTTGTTTCCTATCACCTATTTCCTATGTTTATTGCAAATGCTCTACAGTTAGGGCAAACTATTGGTTTTTTTGAATCAAACTGTTTAAAGCAGAAGCTGTTTCCTCTGGTTTTCCAGACCCAGGGAAAACTAAAATACTCTTAATTTCCGGGTTATCTACTAATTCTTTGACTCGATGAAACTGTTGCTCAGTAATAGCAACCCCTTCATAATTTTTAGCATAATTTAATTCTTCCTTAAAATTAGCATCATTATAAACTTGAATAAAAACTCTATCCACATTCCATTTCTCCCAATCAGCAGCAAAGTATCTTTTAGCCCAATAAGGATTATGATGACAAAGATCAAAACTCACTGAAGAATTAGCTTGTTTCATCCCCGTGATCATTTGCTGCACAAAAGTAGTTAACTTAGTTGTGCGATCTACTTTTCCTGGTAATTCAGCATGATATCCTAGATAATCATCCCATTGCACAGCATCAATTTTTGGATACCTCTGCACAAACTCAACTACAATATTTTTAAAGAAATTAGCAACTTCAGGAATTTCTACATCAAGCACATAATGATCAATGCCAGAATAGGTTTTATCTACACCAGGAACAATCCATTTTTTAGCAACTGCTAAATCAAAAATTGGGCTTTTTTCGTCTATTTTAATTCCTTTCTCAAAATAAGCGTGAACTTCCATCCCCTGTTTATGTGCCTCATCAATCAGCCAATCTAGCCATTGGTCTTGAAACAAGTTTGGACAACTTTTATAACCTAGAGTTTGCTGCATAACCTTACTATTGTACATCGTACAACCATTACCCCAAACACCATGAAGAATCGTATTAAATCCTTGAGAGCGATAAAATCTCACTCTTTCACGAATCACGTTTTCATTGGCATTATTAGTAATGTGGTAGCGACTGAAATAAATTCCTCTAATTACTTTCTTATCCCAAGAATTGGCAAATGTTGAAGTTTTTGAAAGTACATTTTTTTTAATTGCATCTTGCTGATTATTAGGATTGATTGATAGAGCAGGAGTAGGAATTTTACTAGCAATAGGTATAGGATTTAAACTAGTAATAGAGCTAGGAATTGGTAGAGGTGTAGGATTTAAACTAGGCGTAGGTGTTGCTGTAGAAATCGGTATTTGATTTGATTGTTGCTGGAAAAGGGGACTAACAACTTCTTGACCTTTAGCCCACAAATAACCGACATCTATATTATCTCTTTGGCTAAATAACCAATAACCTCCTCCCAAAATAATTACAATTACAGACAATGGAATATTGGCGCATCCACATCCAGTTGGTTCTTGTTTTTTAGGAGGCATAGTAATATAGTTTCCAAGTAATTAAATACTGAAAAATAAACAGATATATTTCAGATTATCAAGTAAATACCGCTTCAAATCTCCAGATTCCGGTTACGAGTTACAAAATATTTACAATTGACAACACTCATAGCGGACAAGATCCTCAATTCCTCCGTGTTCTCTGTTCTCTTAATTACTCTCACTAATCACCAGCATCCTGCCTCCTAAAATTTCCACAGTCCTCTATTGCTGTGATATTATGGAAAACTGCTGCATACATTTAGAAAAAATAGAAATTTCATAGATTATGGCTCTGACGCAACAGCGCAAACAAGAACTCATCTCTGGCTTCCAAGTACATGAAACCGATACCGGTTCAGCGGATGTCCAAATCGCTATGTTAACTGATCGCATTAACCGCCTCAGTCAGCACCTCCAAGCTAACAAGAAAGATCACTCCTCCCGCAGAGGACTATTAAAGATGATCGGACAACGCAAGCGTCTTTTAGCTTATGTTCAGCAAAACAACCGGGAAAAGTATCAAGCTTTGATTTCTCGCCTCGGTATTCGTGGTTAGGAACTACAGCTTATGTCTGCTGAAGAATCAGATCGCAGTCGCTTACCTTTTGAACCAAACACAAAGCGTCAAAAAACTACAAAAGCTAAAAGTAAACCCGTAATCAAGGAACAGGAATCAAGTCAAAAGTCGCAAAAGCAGCCACCATTCACTAAAGAAGAAATGGCGATTCCTGAAGTGGTCAGCCAGCGGATGATCCGCAGAGTCGCTGCATTTTGTGGTATACCTACGGCTTTAGGTATTACTACTCTGGTGGCCAGCTATTTGTTGGTCAGCTACGCTCATATCCAATTACCTCCTATCGCTGTGTTATTGGTCAACATGGGATTATTTGGTATCGGGGTTTTAGGCATAACTTATGGTGTTCTTTCTGCCTCTTGGGATGAAGACAGCCCTGGAACTTTAATAGGTTTGGGTGAATTTAAGATCAACTGGGGAAGGATGACTGAAGTTTGGCGTGAAACACGCAAAAAGAACGTCTGATCAGCGGCGCTCAGGTATCTTTAGATAACTGCAATATTGGGTAAATTAGTGAATAAATTTTGTCTGATTTATACCCAATATTCAGGAAAAGTACCTCACGCTACATTTTTTCTATATTTTCTAGCTTAATTATTTAGTAATTCCAGTAGGCAAAAGTAAAGTCAACATTCCTGAGTCGGTAAATATTTTACGCAAATTTTACTCAAAAATACAGGGATTTTAAAATGATTGTTGTCATGAAAGTCGGTTCCCCACAGGTAGAAATAGACCGTTTAACTGAAGAGTTAGCAGCCTGGGGTTTAACACCAGAAAAAATTATTGGACAGCATAAAGTAGTCATAGGTTTAGTAGGTGAAACTGCGGATTTAGATCCCCTGCAAATTCAGGAACTCAGTCAATGGATTGAGCAAGTATTAAGGGTGGAAGTACCTTATAAACGCGCTAGTCGTCAGTTCCGCCACGGTGAAGCTTCTGAGGTGGTGGTAAATACTCCCGATAGTCCTGTAATTTTTGGTGAACATCATCCTTTAGTGGTGGTTGCTGGACCATGTTCAGTAGAAAATGAAGCCATGATTGTGGAGACGGCGCTGCGGGTTAAGGCCGCTGGTGCTAAATTTCTCCGTGGTGGTGCATATAAACCCCGAACTTCACCCTATGCTTTTCAAGGACACGGTGAAAGTGCTTTGGAGTTGTTAGCAAAAGCACGGGAAGTCAGCGGACTGGGAATAATTACTGAGGTGATGGATGGGGGAGATTTGGAAAAAATCGCCGAAGTTGCCGATGTGATTCAGGTAGGGGCAAGAAATATGCAGAATTTCTCCCTTTTAAAACAAGTTGGGGCGCAATCAAAACCGGTGTTGTTAAAACGGGGAATGGCGGCCACTATTGAAGACTGGTTAATGGCGGCTGAGTATATTTTGGCTGCTGGTAATCCGAATGTGATTTTGTGTGAGCGAGGAATTAGAACTTTTGACCGTCAGTATACGCGCAATACTTTAGATTTATCTGTTGTACCGGTGTTAAGAAAACTCACTCACCTGCCAATTATGATTGATCCTAGTCATGGTGTGGGTTGGTCTGAGTTTGTACCTGCAATGGCGATGGCGGCGATCGCAGCTGGTACTGATTCTCTCATGATTGAAGTCCATCCCAACCCAGCTAAAGCTTTATCTGATGGACCCCAATCTTTAACACCAGACCGTTTTGATCAATTGATGTCAGAATTGGCAGTCATCGGTAAAGCCGTAGGACGTTGGCCACAACCCGCATTTGTGGCAGTTTGATGGGTGACAGGTGATAGTGAAGAAAGCAGGGGAGGCAGGGGAAGTTGGGGAAGCAGGGGGAGAATATTAACTTTTGCCTCCTGACTCCTGTACGGGCGAACGGCCGTTCGCCCCTCCTGACTCCTGCCTCCTATCAATTATCTTCTTCTGCTTCTGCTACCAAAGCCAGAAGAACGACTACCAGAAGAACGGCCACCACTACCAAAACTACTACCAGATTTGCGTTGAGTAGAACTGGAGTTACCAGAAGGACGGAGGTTACTGCTACCAAAGCCAGAACCTGTAGAACGTCCACTTGTATTTGTCCGTGGTGTTGTGGTTGTAGAACCTCCAGAGGATCTAATTGAACCTGTAGTGCGGAAAGCAGTACGATTTCTTACCGCTGCGGGTGGTTCATTGTAGCGAGTCCGATAACTGGAAACCGCTTGGTCATAACTAGAACCATAGCCACCATAGCCGGTCATAACCCCACCGGGTTGATAAACGGGTGGAACATAATATTGAGGTCTAAATAATAGACTACCAATAGCTTGACCTGCCACATTACCAGCCAAAGACGCTGCGAAAGGTGTCCAGAAGTTAGATTCTCTCCGCACAACTACGGTTTCTTGTTGTCCGGTTTGGGGATTGGTTTTTGTCTCGGTGACGTTATGAACGTACTCAATTTTAAAGTCTTCTGTCAGGTATAAGGCTGGTTGGCCATTTTCTACCTTCAGGTAACTTTTTTTGCCCTCTTTGATTTCTTCCTCTGTCAGCCGCGCCATTTGTAATTTTTCTGTGGCAAAGGTTGGCGGCTGACTACCAAGTAAAAACAGGGTATACTCCCCGTTGGCATCGTTATAAGTGGCTTGTTGTACTGGATACTGTCCATCATTCAGCTTCGTGGGGGTAGCACTTTGGCTGGTACTTTGGCTACCACTCTGAGGAGAAGATGTAGTTTGGGTTCCTCCCCCACAGGCGACAGTTGTTAAGCATAAACTCAGGGTTAAACAAGCGATTGTAAATTTACGCATTATAATCTTGATCATTGCATGATTGTCCTAATTTGTTAGCTATCCTTGCCAATGTTCTGGTGATAACTACAGACTAACCAACAAGTTACAATGGGATCAATTCCGGAAAATACTGCAATAACTGATCGTTAGTCAATTCGTCTCCTAACTGCGCTGGTGAGAAATGCACTTGGATGGCTCGGAGTTTATGTTTGTGGTGTAAATTAATTAAAGCTTTCAATCCTGCTTTTAATGCTTGGATGTTAGAAAGATCAGCTTCTAATTCTGGTACTTCTCCTTCAAAAGCTACTGTCAGCATTACTACTACGTTGCGGGTGACAGGAATAGATAAAGGTTGATCGAAACCAGAGGCAGAACTAATATCAAATTCAGCGCCATATCTTTCGGCGGAGTCGGTAAATAATTCATTCACATAATCTCCCGCTTCTCCTTCATTCCAAAAAACATCGCCTTCGTTAGCTGATGAAAGCCAGTATTCATCAACTCTAAGTAGGCTTTCGCAAATTTCTACCAATCCTTCTCCCAAGACTTCTAAATCGCCATCAGCATCAATGGCTTCCCTGGCAGCGCGGTTTAAAACTCCTAAAATTGGTGCGACTTCGCCTCCTGCTAAATGCAGAAATAGACGGCAAACTACATAGCGAGTTCTACCTATCATGCGGTTAAATGTATCACGCATTTTTTTTCTCCAGTAATTTTCTCAGTTATGGCGGTTGTCAGTTGGATGAGAACATACATTTATAGCAGGAGTTGGGAGTCAGGAGGTAGGGGGCAGGAGTTCTTAATTTTGGATTTGGGATTTGGAATTTTGGATTGTTTTTGTCAACTCCAATCTAACATCTAAAATGTTCCTCCCCCTGAACCCATCTCCCTGTTAAGAGTTCCCTGTCACTGATTAATAAGGTAAAAACCTTGGACAAAATCTATGATCATCTTTAAGGAAGGTATAATATATTCTGATTCTCCAGATATATCATCGCCAGTACCACTATTAGAATAACGATTGACAAATCTTTTGCCAAAGTTAGGATGATCATAGATGGTCAAGCACTGGGCGCTAGAATTGGTTAATATTGTTTGGGTTGGCGCTTTAAAAAATCTTAGTTTTGCTGCTACTTCTAAATTTTTTTTCGTTTGTTTAATAGTTTTAGATTTATTGATAGCTTCCTCTATCAGCAACATTATTTTTTTTGCGAGTACGGGTGATTTGAAAATAGAGTTAGTAATTCCTTCTTGACAAATCATGTCTACCATTGTGTAAATAACTTTTTGGGTAGCTGTTGCATCTTTAAACGGAAGAATTGCCATAAAAGCTGTGGATAATAAAGCTTCATCGCTATCTACTCGAAAGGTTAAAACAGTCCTGCGGTTACTGATTTCTAGGCTGGGAGGGTGAATTAATCCCTGGTATTCTTGAGCTATTTGGAAATAAGTACCAGCAAGAACAAAGTTAGCTTCGTGTTCTAATGGTAAATCAACAATAATGCGGATTGTTGGTGGTGTCGCATTAAAAAAGTCGCGTAATTCTTCTTCATTGAAATTTTGGATAATGGTGCGATCGCCTGTGGGAGAAAGATCAACCCATTCGCATTTAATACCTTCAATTTTTAAACCAAATCTGGGGGTAGCATACAGCTTGGCACCGGTTAAGGTAGATCCAGTTAAGTCCGCACCCATCCATTCAACTTTAATTAATTTTGACTGAGTTAAATTAGCGTGTACTAAACTTGCATTTGTTAAATTGGCATTAGTCAAATCTGCCCCCGTTAAATTGGCTCCACTCAGTTTGGCTCCACTTAAGTCAGCCCAAATCAAATTTGCCCCTCTTAAATCTGCCCATCTCAGATTTGCCCCACTTAAATCGGCTCCACTGAGGTTAGCCATACAAAGATTAGCTTGTCTGAGTTCACTGTCTCGTAAATTTGCGCCACTCATGTCTGAGGAAGTCATATCAGCGGCGTTTAAGTTGGCCATTTCTAAGTTGGCTTCTCTCAAACAAGAACCTCTTAAGTTGGCTTCGTTTAAATTAGCCCGACGGAGATTTGCTTGTCGCAGTGTAGCTTCTCGTAAGTCAGCACTGTTGAGATTAGCTTCACACATATCAGCGCGGCTAAAATCTGTGCGAATCAACTCGGCGCGAATAAAGGAGGCTTGACGCAGTTGAGTGCGAGTTAGATCCGCACGAATTAAATTAGCAACGTTAAGACTACAGTTATTAAGAATAGCGCCAGCGAGAGTTGCACCACTAAGTCTAGCTACATTGAGCTTGGCATAACTCAAATCAGCATCAGTAAGATTTATGCCACTGAGATTCGCTACGCTCAAATTAGCGTCGCTAAGATTAATACCACTAAGTTTAGTGCCACTTAAATTGACTTCAGCCAGGTCAGCGCCACTAAAATCTAAGACTCCCGTTGCATATTTTTCTAGTAATTCTTCTATAGTCATGAATCTACCTCTCGGATGCCAACTTTAAATAGTTGGTAAAGTATGCAGATAATATTTCAAAGTTTAGTTGTCAAGGGTAAAAATGAAAATTGGTATTTTAGGATTGGGGTTAATAGGCGGTTCTTTAGGTTTTGATTTACGCTCCCAAGGACATTATCTGTTAGGTGTTAGCCGTCGTGAATCTACCTGTCAAAAAGCTATTGACATCGGCAGTGTCGATCAAGCCTCAATTGAGTTGAGTTTGTTGGCATTTGCTGAAGTTGTGTTTATTTGCACCCCTATAGGACTTATTGTGCCTCAAGTTGAACAGTTAGTTGCTCATTTGCCACAAACTACTATTATCACTGATGTAGGTTCTGTAAAAACACCTATAGTAAATGCAATTTCTCCCCTATGGAATAATTTTGTTGGTGGTCATCCTATGGCGGGAAACACAGATGTGGGTATAGAGGCTGCACAAAGAAATTTATTTGTGAATCGGCCTTATGTACTCACACCAATAGAGACAACGCCAACCAGTGCAATTACTGTTTTAGAGGAAATAGTGCGATCGCTTGGTTCTATTATCTACCATTGTCCGCCAGAAAAACACGACCGCGCTGTAAGTTGGATTTCCCATTTACCTGTCATGGTTAGCGCCTCTTTGATGGCTGCTTGTTTGGGTGAATCAGATCCAGAAATTTTCCAATTAGCCCAAAACCTTGCTAGTTCAGGATTTCGGGATACCAGCCGCGTTGGGGCGGGCAATCCCGAATTAGGGGTAATGATGGCGCAATATAATCGTCAAGCATTAGTTAGTTCACTACATCAATATCGTCAAAACCTAGATGAATTTATTAACCTGATTGAACAAGAAAAATGGGAAATGTTAGCAGAAAAGCTGACGTTAAATCAACAGAGTCGCCCTAAATTTCTGTAGTTGGGTAGAAGGCAGAGGGTAGGAGGCAAGGGAATAGGAATTAAGGAAAAATATATTACCAATGCCAATACCCAATGCCGAATTTCCATCCGTTAGTTCAATCTCTCCATAAAGCAATCCCACCTAATAAACCGGTGATATTAGGAATCAGCTTCACGTTTAAGGGTAAGTTCATATTCACGCGCACAGCTTCACCACCACCGATGTAAAGACAATCATAGTTAAATAGACGTTGTAAAGATGTGATCGCTTTTTTTAACCGCTGATTCCATTTCTTATCGCCAATCTTTTCTAATGCAGCACGTCCTAGCTGTTCTTCATAAGTCTTACCTTTGCGAAACTGATGATGTCCCATTTCCATATTGGCAACTAATTTCCCATCTACAAACAAAGCTGAACCAAAACCAGTACCCAAGGTAATTACTAATTCTACGCCTTTACCGGCAATTGCTCCTAATCCTTGCATATCTGCATCGTTAATTACTTTTACAGGTTTATTTAACAGTCCAGATAGTGCTGTTGCTAAATCGAAGCCAATCCAATTAGCATCTAAATTTACTGCTGTTTCTGTAACTCCATTGCGAACTACACCAGGAAAACCGACGGAAACCCGATGATACTCACCTTGAGATGCGGCTAATACAGCAATGGCATTAATTATTACTTCTGGTGTGGCTGGATGGGGTGTTTCTAATCTTCCCCTTTCTGTTAATGGTTTGCCGGTGATGTCCAAAACTATAGCTTTAACACCACTTCCACCAATATCTACTGATAGGGTACGAACTGATCCGTTATCTTCAACCATTGGAGTTTTTCCCTTATGCTGCAATTTCTTTGGCTATTATGATCTGTTAAATTCCAGTCAGTAGCAGATATTCCGAGTATTTTCACAAATTCCCGCATCTGGAGGTGACAGGGACTGGGAAGGTGGGGAGAATAACAACTTACTGATAACTAATGACCAATTACCAATTACCAATTACCAATTACCAATTACCATCTAGATTTGCTAATGTAGGAGTAGTGCCAAAATTGCTAATACTGGCGTAGTTCTTTATTAAAAATATTATCAGACAAAGCATTATGACAACCTTTGAATCTAATAGCCTACGTTCCTATAGCCAAGAAGAGGTTCAGCAAATACTGCAACTAGCGATCGCTCGTCAAACCGATGATGGTGATCAAGAATTTTCATATCAGCAAATCATTGAAATTGCAGCCGAGTTACAAATTTCACCAGAAGCAGTCAAACAAGCAGAATTTGACTGGATAGCCCTACAAAGCGAAGCACAACAACGCAAAGCTTTTGACCTTTACCGCCAAGGTAAATTTAAAAAACGTCTGGGTAATTATGCAATTATCAATGGTTTTTTCATACTTGCAGATTTGATTGGTGGTGCTGGTCTTTCTTGGTCACTATACATTTTACTATTCTGCGGATTAGCAATTGTACTTGATATCTGGAATACCTTTCAAAGTCAAGGTGAAGACTATGAAGTTGCTTTCCAAAAATGGAACCGTAAGCATCAAATTAAACAAACTATCAATACAGTTATAAATAAGTGGTTTAAGGCACTACAAACACATTAAATTTAGTAATTGGTAATTGGTAATTGATAATTGGTAATGGGTAATTGGTAATTGGTAATGAGTGATTGATTACTTGATTTTAGTAGTATTGAATACAAAAAATCATCCTTACCCTAATGCAATTTCGGCAAAAATCAAAATCTTGATGAATATTGTTGATTGAGAAATCATTAACATATCTATCAAATATTGTCATGGCAATTTGACCAGATTTTTGATTTAGATTGCTATATAATCAAAATACATTAGTAATCATGGCTCTTGTGGTTTTCCCATAGTCAGGAAAACAGAAGACATTTTCAGAACTTTAAATATAATAAGTAATTCCTCAATCCCTAACCAGGTTGAACTACCATTTCAGTCAGCAAGAGTCCGTGAAATAAAGGGAAAATGTGGAAAAAACTTAGCATTATTTATCATGCAGTCACTCTTCTTAGATTATGTCATGATATGCTGCTTAAATCCCGATTGCCAAAATCCACAAAATCCCGATGTCAACGAGTTTTGTCAAAGTTGTAATACTCCCTTAGTACCACTTTTAAGAAATCGTTTCCGCGTGATCCGGGTACTTTCCGATGAAGGAGGATTTGGTAGAACCTATCTATCAGAAGATACAGATAAATTAAATGATTGTTGTGTAGTTAAACAGTTAGCACCAAAATTTCAAGGAACTTGGTCACAAAAAAAAGCTATGGAGTTGTTTAGCGAAGAAGCAAAACGACTTCAAGAACTGGGAGAACATCCACAAATTCCCACTCTATTAGCTTATTTTGAACAAGATAACTGCTTGTATTTGGTACAACAGTTTATTGATGGCAATAATTTATTACAGGAGTTACAGTTAAGAAAGAACTATAAAGATTGGGATATTCAATCTATTTTACTAGATTTGTTGCCTATTCTCAAATTTATTCATAGTCGAGGAGTGATTCATCGAGATATCAAACCTGAAAATATTATCCGACGTAAAAGTGATGGAAGATTAACACTAATTGATTTTGGTTCTTCCAAACAATTAACAGCTACAGTGCAGAAAAAACATGGTACTTCAATTGGTTCACATGGTTATTCTGCTATTGAACAAATCAGAGATGGTAAAGCTTACCCTGCTAGTGATTTATTTGGTTTAGGAGCTACTTGCTTTCATTTAATCACGGGAATTTCTCCTTTTCAATTGTGGATGGAACATGGTTATAGTTGGGTAAAAAATTGGCAAGATTATTTGCGATCTCCTCTTAGTCATGAATTAGCAATTATTATTGATAAGTTGTTACAAACAGATATTCGGAATCGCTATCAATCTGCTGATGAAGTTATTAGAGATTTGAGTAAACAGTACACACATTTACTAGCACCAGCTAGTAATTCTTTATTAGCAACACCACCAAAAAAAGCGGATGTTTATCCTAAAAAATATATTTTTCTGAGAAATTCACTTTTAATATTGGGGACGATGATATTTTTAGGTCTGGGAGAATTTGGTTATAGACACTTTCACCAACTACAAACAGCTATTTCTTCTCGTTTTAATTCCCCAACAAAGAGTACAGCTAATAGTGATGCTGTTGTTTATCAACCACCACAAGAAAATATAGAAAAAATTGCTTTATTGAAAACTATTTCTGAACCAAATGAATTGATTTTATCTGTTGCTATTACTCCAGATGGTCAAACTATTGCTAGTGGTGGTAATCTCATAATTAAATTATGGAATATTACCACAGGTCAAGAAATTACAACCCTGAAAGGACATACAAAAAATGTCAATGTCGTAGCTATTAGTCCTGATGGTAAAAATGTGGTTAGTGGTAGTGATGACAAAACAATTAAAGTTTGGAATTTGCAAACAAAAAAGTTAGTTCATACCCTCATTAGTCATAGTGACTCAGTTCATGCTTTGGCTATTAGCAAAGATGGAAAAACTTTGATAAGTGCTGGTGATGATAAAACAATTAAAGTTTGGAATTTAGCTACAGGGAAGTTAATTCGTACTCTCAAAGGCCATGCTTACTGGGTGCGTTCTGTGGCTATTAGTCCTGATGGTGTTACCCTCGCAAGTGGTAGTTTTGATAAGACTATTAAACTGTGGAATATTACTCAAGAAACACCAATTCATAACTTAAGTCCAAATTCGCAAACTGTGACATCTTTGGCTTTTAGTCCAGATGGTAAAATTCTTGCTAGTGCTAGTCGCGATCGGCAAATTAAACTCTGGAATCTCAATACAAAGACGGAAATTAACACGATTACAAAAGAAGATCATAATGTCACATCTTTAGCTTTTAGTCCAGATGGTAAAACTCTTGTTAGTGGTAATCGCCATTGTACAGAATGTAACGACACTATTAATCCTAATATTAAATTATGGGATGTCGTGACAGGTGAGGAACTTTCCACTGTAACTGGACATACTAACACAGTTACTTCTCTGGTTTTTAGCGCAGATGGTAAAATTTTAGTTAGTAGTGGAGAGGATAATAAAATTAACATTTGGCGTTTTTTACAGTCCAGCAAGGAATAGAGAATTGGTAACTAGGGTTTGCTGAAAAAAGGGAACAGGGAACAGGGAACAGGGAACAGATAACAAACTTTAGTTCTGAGTTTAAAGCTCAGTCAAAAAAAAGATGTTTTTAAAAGATGCATAGCACGCAAAAAACAGTGTCATTATTTCAATCTTATGTTTTTAAACATGAGTTTTTCCTGTTCCCTCTGAATTTCACCTGTCACCTCTTCCTCCTGACTCCTGACTCCTGACTCCTGACTCCTATTTTATTAACGTCTATCTCTTTCTAAATCATCAATTACTGTTTGCAAATACCACTCTTCCGACATACCCGGATAAAAATCTTTCTTTTGCTGAATTAATCTTTCGGCTATTTCCCAATGTCCCCCAACCATGCGTAATAGTCTTTGACGTAATAGGTTAGAGGTGACTTTTTTGGTTTCTGGGATAGATGATTGGATTTTTTGTGAGCTATTTAATACTTGTTGATAATTTTGCCAATCTTCTTGTTCACAATAGATACTCGCTGCTTTTTGATAATCTTCTACAGCATGAGATATTTCTTCTAAACAAGTGTAGGCAATACCACGATTATAGTAAGCTAAGGCATGATCAGGATTAATTTGTATTGCTTGAGAGTAATCTTGAATTGCTGCTAAATAATTACCCATTGCTTGATAAATATTACCTCTAGCAATGTATACTAAAATTTCTTGAGGCTGCATTTTTAGAGCTTGATTGATATCAGCTAAACCTCCTTGATGATCTCCTATTTGAGAACGGGCTTTTCCGCGATTTCGATAAACAATAGCATCTTTAAAATTGAGTTCTAGGGCTTGATTGAAATCTGCGATCGCCTCTCGATAATTTCCCATTTTGCAATATACCACCCCACGACAGCAATAAGCTTGAGCATCTTGATTATCAGCTTTTAATATCCAGTTTAAATCAGCGATCGCTTCTTTTGTATCTCCTTTTTCTGCCTTGTCTAATAATTGTGTGAAATAATCTTGAGTAGATATGATTGGTGCAGGTTTGGTAATAGCTGGATTTGGTGTAGGTTCTACTTTTGGTTGTAGCTGTTTAATTTTATCTAAACAAAGGCGAACATTTTCTTTATCTTTTTGTTCTAAATATAATTCTGCTGCTTTTTTAAAATTAGCGATCGCCTCTGGAATATTTCCTTGTTTGCGCTGAACTATCCCTCGTAAATCATAAGCAGCAGCATCATTAAATTTAAAGTGAATTGCTTTTTCTACATCTTCTAAAGCACCAGGAAAATTTTTTAAAGTTAACTTTGCTAAAGCCCGAAAATAATAAGCTTTTGCATTTTCCCCATCCAACTTAATAGCTTCATTATAATCAAAGACGGCTGGCAAAGTTGCACCTGAGTTGTAATAAGCCAGACCCCGTTCCATGTAAGCTTTGCTAAAGTAAGGATCTAGCTGTATAGCTTGGTTAAATGCCTCAATAGCACCAGCATAGTCTTTTTGTTTAGCTTGTTCTAATCCGCGACTGTAAAATTCTGAAGTCATAATTTTTGATATGAACTCGGCTTAAATTATAGAACTAATCGCACAGGGTATAACTAATTATCCTAATTATCCGAACTTGAACAGCTGTTATGCAGCTAAATTGTATAATCCTCAATAGTTAAGTCTTGTGGTGCGCGCTGAAAAACCCGCTAGACTGATACAAATTAAATGCACAACAGCTTATTAAACATTTGGTAAGTGCGATTGCGCTCTAGCGCAGTGCCATAGGCAATCGCTCTCTAAAATCCAACAGGCTTGGTCTAACTTTTCAACTTCAAAACATTAAAACAAAAGATTTGCTGCATTAAAAGTACCTGTGATAGACGTAAAGTTGATTTCCAGATCACCTTTTTTAATTTTTAATTGATTTCTCCCTATGCTCCTATTCCGTAATTAAACTAGGACAAGTCAGTACGAAAACATCCCTAGTTCCCGGTGCTAGATTTTGGGATTTAATGGGAGTTGTAAAGTGAAAGAAATCATGATCGTTGACCACAATTAGTTCTCCTGGTTGCAGGATTTTGTTAAAAACTGGTTTCTGTTTTTTAGCAGTATATAAATGTGTTTCTCCACCTTGAATATTGTCTCTACCAACAGAAAAGATGGCTATAAAATCAGTTCCATCTTGATGAATACCTTCAGGGGCGGGATTTCCTAAATGACCTGGTGAACAAGTAGTTCTAATTTGATGAATACCAATTTCTGCTTCTGGATGCAGTTTACAAGAATCAATAAATGCTAATACCAAATTCTTGAAAATCTCCAGTTCTACAAGTTCATCTTCTAATTCTGCAAACTCTCTTTTGATATCACCCAATAAAGGGTTATATTCTTGGCTTTGGAATAAATGTCCATGGGGGAGTTTAATCAACTTATTCTCAGAAACTATTACCCTTGATAACCTTCTTGAACGATATTTACCCTTAATGTAAGGATCAATAGGTAAGTTCTGAAAAAATGGCTGGAAACCTTCACTATTAATCGAATTTACTTTTCTGAGGGTAAACAAAAAAGCATATTCTAACTTTGTCGCTGACGAAACTTGTTGCATAGGATTGTTCTCCTTGCATTTTCAAATACTCCCAAATTTTTTAACGTGGGAGGTCTGTAATATCTATTATACGCAATTATTCACCAACTGTGGTAAATTTGACTACAAAAATTGTTAAGCTGGGTTATTTAATCAGACCTATAGCTACTCGCTTTCCTATTCCTTATTCCCTATTCCCTGATTCTCTATTCCCTTTTTTTGATAGCTATGAAGATGAGCTAATGTAATCAGGTTATCTAATGAAATGGTCGTATTGGTATGATAAGACTGGATACCAATATTTACAGCTAGGGGAAACGGTAACTGTTGAGTCTGATTGAATTGGTCGATATTGGTTTCCACTCGGTTTTGTATCACTTCACAAGTAGAATCATATCCCTGGATTAGCACTGCAAACTCATCTTCCCCAATTCTTCCTAATGTGTCAGAAGTGCGGAAACTTCGTTTGAGCAATCTTGCAACTGCAACGATAGCATCTTCGCCGAGTTCATGACCAAAGGTTTCCTGAATTTGTTCGAGTCCATTCACTTCAATGAACATCAAATTAGTGTAAATTTGCGCTTGCGTGGAGCGCACTGCTGTAGGTAATCGCTTGGCTAATCTTAGCTGTTGTTCAGCCAACAGGAAAAAGCCACGTCGATTATGTAGTTTAGTGAGTTCGTCTGTGAGTGAGAGTCGTCGGACTTCCGCTTCCATCGCTTTGCGTTCTTGTCTTTCTTTTTGCAGAAGAGTATTCGCGGTTTCTAGGGCGGTTGTGCGATCGCGCAATTGTCTTTCTAGTTGAGAATATGTCTGTACATTCTCCATAGCCACCGCTGTACTATCTGCTAGTAATTGCAGCAATTTTACCTCTTCTGTAGTCGCTTGATGCTGCTGTAACCAATAAGTGCCAATTGCACCAATCGGTTCATCGGTACTGATGGGAACCATAGCCATACTTTTGACAAATGTATCTTTATCAATAGTCCTGGAAGTTCTTTGATCTTTAGATACGTCTTCTATAATTGTCGGCTCACGGTTCAGCATTACCCAACCGCCGATACAGGTATTGATCGGAAATCGCTGACCTTTCCACAGGGGAGCTATAGCATTCTCATCAACGTAGTAGGAAAAGCCATTATCTAATAGTACAAACGTCGCTCCATCAGAATTGGTTAGTTCGCGGACTGCTACTAGCACAATTTTCGTAATCTCTTCTAAGGTGTGTGCCAAGCATAAGTTTTGAACTACTTTTAACAACTTCTCTAGTGACTGGAAATAATACTCAGTACCAACCGTTGGAGATTCAATTTTGATGTACATAAAATTTTTGCCCCCTGTGTTTTACACTATATAATTGCTGCTCTGTGAGCTACGATATCAAAATATTTACAGAAATGTAATCTTCTTCGTAACCACTTTTATCGTATATTTACTAAGTATTCAAATTCATAATTTACATATCATAATGACTGATTGGCTTTATCAATACCCTAAATTATACCCTGGGATTTTACTTAAACGCTACAAGCGTTTTTTTGCTGATGTTCAACTTGTCTCTGGGGAAATTGTCACAGCACACTGCCCTAATACCGGACCAATGACGGGAGTTTCCACAGTAGGTAGTGCTGTACAGTTGTCTCAAAGTGATAATCCTCAGCGAAAATTAGCTTATACTTTGGAGTTAATTCAAGTAAATGAACCAGAAACGACTTGGGTAGGCGTAAATACCGCTTTACCTAACCGAGTAGTGAAACTAGCTTTAGAAAAACATCTTTTCCCTGAATTAAGTGAATATACAGCAATTAAGGGAGAAGTAGTTTATGGCAAAGATCAAAAAAGCCGGGTAGATTTTTACTTAACAGGAAACGATGAACAACGACCGATTTATTTAGAAGTTAAAAATACTACTTGGACTCAAGGTAATTTAGCACTTTTTCCCGACACGGAAACCACCAGAGGACAAAAACATTTGCGGGAATTAATGGAAGTTTTACCCCAAAGCCGTGCGGTAATGTTGTATTTTATTAATCGTGGTGATTGTCCAGAGTTTGCCCCTGGTGACACTAAAGATCCTCTATATGGTAAGTTGTTACGACAAGCGATCGCTCTCGGTTTAGAAATCTTACCCTGTCGTTTTGATATTTCCCCAGCAGGTATCCGTTATTTGGGTTTAGCAAAACTGAAAATTTAATAATTTTATCAACATAATGATAATTGTGATCATGGGTGTTTCAGGTTCTGGTAAAACCACTATCGGTCAACTTTTAGCAGCATCACTGAACTGGGAATTTATCGACGCTGACAGTTTTCACCCACAAGCAAACATTGCCAAAATGCAGCTTGGTATTCCCCTCAGTGATGCGGATAGAATACCTTGGTTACAAGATTTACAAAGCTATATCAAAAGTTGGTTGCAAGAAAATAAAAATGTAGTTTTAGCCTGTTCTGCACTTAAAGCTAGTTATCGGCAAATATTGATCATTGATAACCGTGTTCAACTGGTTTATGCACAAGGTTCTTATGATGTCATTCACGAACGACTCAGAAGGCGGCAAAATCACTTTATGAGTGAAAAACTCCTCAAAAGCCAGTTTAATGACCTTGAGGAGCCGGATAACGCTATTTACATTGATGTTTCCCTATCGGCTGAAGTGAGTGTTGCTCAAATTAGAAGGGTTTTAGGGGTTTAGCTGATTTGATGGGATGAGGTACACACGGGCGGGCAGGATGCCCACCCCACAAGAGTTATAATATTAAGATGCGTACTTCATTTATTTACAAAATGCTGTATATCTCATATTCCCCTGGTTGCGGTGTTAGTTAAATCATTAAAGTTGATGATCAGCCAGAAAAGCATCAACTTCTTGGGCAGTGGGTTGAGATGCGATCGCACCAGGTTTAATGGTAGTCAACGCTCCTACAGCACTAGCATAGGTAACAACTCGTTTAGCAGTTTCTCCATCCCGTAAACTTTGAATACCCGACTTACTCAACTGATGGATAAACCCAGCCAAAAAGCTATCTCCCGCACCAGTGGTATCGACAACAGGGATGGAAAACGCTGGTAATTTACCTTCGTTCTCACCTAAACAATAGGAACAACCATTTTCACCATCTGTTACTAAAACCCCTTCCAATGAATTCAGTCGGTAAGTAATTGCTCCAGGGTCTTTAGTATCAAATAGCCATTCAGCTTCTTCTTTAGTCAGTTTGAGAAAATCGAACCGCTTTAATAATGCTAGAATTTTCGACTTGGCTGTATTCTCATCTTGCCAAAATACTGGTCGCCAATTTACATCTAAGATAATTTTCAGGTCATATTGTTCTGCTAACTCTAAGGCTCGCAAAACTGCTTGCTCACTTTCAGGATAGGCTAGTTCTAAAGTTCCTACTACCAAAAAGTTTGCTTCATCAAATATCCCAGGTGGTAATTTTTTGGCTTGTAACCGGGTATCGGCAAACTCGCTAGTATCATATTTACCAAAACCTGCAAAAGAGCGATCGCCCGCTAAATCCCTGACTACATAAACCTGTCGCGTTGGTGCTGTGGGATGACGTTGCACACCCGTTGTATCTACACCTACATTTTGTAATAACTTCACCAGTGTATTACCGGGTTCATCTTCACCTACTGCACCAATAAAACCTGCTGGGGTTCCCAGTTTGACTAAAGCACAAGCAACATTAGCTGGCGCTCCCCCTGGGTAGGGAGTCCAAGACTTGACTTCTGACAGCTTTAGCCCGATTTGATCAGCTAAACAATCAAACAAAACTTCGCCAAGGCACAAAACATGGGGATTACTCATTTTCGATTTACGTCTTGGGATTAGGAATCTTGGGAATCTGTATAAAATCTACAACAATCTTTATTCCTCTGTCTTCACTTATTCATAGAATACAATAGCAGATTTTGTCACTAAATATAGTGCATAATGCTATTAAATTCCAAAATTTATAACTTCAGTAGCTAAGAGAGATTTTATAAAAAATAGTAATATTTATTACTATTATCTTGCTCAAGTCAACTCAGTTCCAAATTAAATCTAAATTAAATCTTGACTTTGGTATTAAGAGGAACATTTACAACGTCTACCTCTGAGAGAATCTTTTAGAATTAGAAAGAGTGATTGAGTACATATACCAAGGGAGAATAAATAAGTCATGGCTGCTAGTGAGTCTGGGACCCCTGTTAGTCTGTCAGACAGAGAACTGCAAATTATCGACTTAGTGGCCGCTGGCTTAACTAACCAAGAAATTGCAGGAAAACTGGAGATTAGCAAACGTACAGTTGATAACCATATCAGCAACATCCTCACCAAAACTAAAACTGACAACCGAGTCGCTTTGGTTCGCTGGGCTTTACAATGGGGTAAAGTATGCTTAAACGATGTTAATTGCTGCACTCTGCCTAACTACAACGATGCAGATGTTGGTTAGTTGATTGCTATTAATCACTTCTACGATGCTGAAAAGTTAATTCTGAGGTTTACCGGTTGTTCTCCTCCTCACTTCTATTTTTCAGTGTGAACCTCAACCATCAGTTCTGAAATTTTCACTCAGCACCAGTTGAAGCTCAGGAATCAGTCGATTTTTGAAGTCGGAACTTACATATCAGAATTCTTCATTCTTCTTGCGATTTAGCTTAAGCAGACTACCGAAGAAAGATCAAGGAATCTCTTGACTTCCTATAGAAGTCGGGGAAAAGATAAGGGGAAAAGAGCGTAATTTTATTTACCCTTTACCCTTTACCTTTAGTGACATCGATCATTTGGAAAAGTTGTAGACTGAAAAGGAACCTATTTTGCTTTCTCAGCTTGGGGGAAAATGAATACTCCTGCTTCTTTTCCAGATCACTCATCTCCCTTTAACTTTTTTAACCTCGACTTGATAGCGCCATCACCGCATCAAGATACAGATTTACTCCAACAGCTATCTTTTGTCCCCGGTTTGCAAGAAATTCTTATGTTGCGTCAGGTTCACGCCCTAGAACACGCTACTGTTTGGGTTCTGGGTGAAACTCAAAGTGTTTATTCCTCTCCTCAAAAGCCTACTAATGTCCAGTTCGATAACGAGTCATTAAGCGGTTTATCCACAGAACAAGGCTTTTATCTTTATGGTGAGGTGAATATTAGTCATTTGCGGCGTGCGGTAACACTGGCCCAGCATCGTCTCACTAACGGAGAATGGGATTTAGCTGTCCATCCTCGTTGTGGTACAAATTTATCTGTGGCAATGTTATTAACTGCTGGACTTGCTGTAGGTGTCTATGTAATGTTACCATTTCGACCAGTTGAGCAAATAATAGGTTTAGGATTAGCAGCAACTACGGCCTCTGAACTTGCACCAGATTTAGGAGCGATCGCTCAACGTTATTTAACAACAGCTATCCCCTTTAACCTCACAATTGAAAATATCATTCGTACACGGGACACTTGGGGTAAGGAGGCACATTTTGTTAGGGTAAAATGGCGGGAATAATTCATAATTCATAATTTATAATTCATAATTCATAATTCATAATTCATAATCATGAGAAAGCTTTACTTTTTACTGCCAGGAACAGACGGAAAATTTGCCTGTGGTGGTTTATGGGCAGAATTAAAAACATTTAATTTAGCTCAAAATATTTGTAGTGCGGAAGTTGTCACTTATCGACAGAAAGAAAAAAATAAACTTTTTCTTGATGACTTATTACAAAATGAAAATCATGAAAATTTAGATAATGTAATATTTGTTATTAGTTGGGGATTTGATATTGCTAAACTTGCGCCTAAACTGCAAAAATACAATCTCGTTTATCATGCTCATAGTGCAGGTTATAAATTTAGTCTTCCCTCTAGTATTCCTATTATTACAGTCAGCCGCAACACAATGGGATATTGGGGACAAAAATCACCCAATAATTTAATTTATTATTTACCTAATCAAATCGCTGATGAATTTACAAACTTACAGTTAAACAGAGATATTGATGTTTTAGTTCAAGCACGAAAATCTTCTGAATATTTAATCAAAGCATTAATTCCTGCATTGCAAAAACATTGTAAAGTCTTTGTTGTTGATTCTTATATCGAAGATTTACCAGGTTTATTCAACCGAGCTAAAATCTACCTCTATGACTCTGCTGAATATTGGGCGTTACAGGGAGTAAGTGAAGGTTTTGGTTTACAACCAATGGAAGCTCTCGCTTGTGGTTGTCAGGTTTTTTCCAGCGTTAATGGCGGACTTTCTGATTATTTAGATCCGGGATTTAATTGCTGTAAAATAGCTGGTTATTCTCTAGAATATGATATACAACGTATTCTCAAAACTCTAGAATCTCCCGTTTCTTTAAATTTACTACCAGAGATTTTAACAGAGTACAGAACTGATAACATTATTAAACGATTTACAGTAATTTTATCAGAAATAAATACTTTCTTTGACCACAAAAACCATTACTCAGCTAATATTCAAGATTTAACCCAATTGCGTCTAATAAAACTCTTTATACAGAGAGTATACAAAAAACTGAAACAGAATTAAGAATTGTCTGGAACTTGCAAAGGTATTTGAGCTTTAATGCGAAAAATTATAATTTAAAGCGTAGACAAATAACTAAATGCAACCGGACACTGATTTCTTGGAGAAGTCGAGGATTTGAAGACTCAAAAAGCCAATGTCAAGGTTTACTGATATAACGACCCCCGTATAGAACTGAATGTTATGATTTCCTGACAAAGTGATCCCCCAAGGGCTGATAAATACGTGAAATAGGCAAAAAACCGTCTTCATACCCCTTGATCACTAGGCATGAATACCTGTTAATATTTCTTTAACAAAAGCACGCCGCTGATCCCAAAGAAATGCTAATCATGGCAAAACTAGGAATCAGAAAGCGTGAAAATCCATTTAAAAACAAACTAAAACACTTATAAACTGGGCAAAACCAGAGTCAGGAATAAGAAACTCATCTGGGATAGATGACATTTTATCAACCATTCTATAACCAGGGGAAGTCATTTACCCTTAAAACTACTGGAGGCCAAATTAATGGCAAAAGAACGCCCACCGCTAGAGGAGATGACATTAAGGCAACTTCGTAAAGTTGCTAGTGAGTATGGAATTTCTCGCTATAGCCGAATGCGTAAATCTCAATTACTGGCATCGATTCAAGAAGTACAACGCAACAAAGTCTCGCTTAGTCCATCTCGTTCACTGGAGGCACAGGAAACCGTGGAAGCTGCAAAGTTTGAATTAGGTCAGGAAGATCGCACTGGTGGTTCTCTCGCTGATGTTGATGAAGCATTAGCTGATTTACCAGGTGGTTATGGTGAAAGTCGCATTGTTTTGTTACCTCGTGATCCACAATGGGCTTATACATACTGGGATATTCCCAATGATCATAAAGAAGAACTGCGCCGTCAAGGTGGTCAGCAACTAGCGTTGCGGATTTATGATGTTACTGATATTAGTCTGGATCATCAAAGTCCCCACAGCATCCAGGAATATCCAGCCGATGAACTAGCCAGAGAATGGTATTTACCCATTCCTGTGAGCGATCGCGATTATGTGATAGATATCGGTTATCGTACCCCAGATGGTGGCTGGTTGGTATTGGCTCGTTCCGCTAGAGTCCACATTCCTCCTGTATATCCTTCTGACTGGATCGAAGATGTCTTCATCACTGTAGACTTTGAAGAAGACTTGCGCGGTAAAACTAAGTATGAATTGGTTCCCCCAGCTAAGAAAATCGCCACTACTGCTGCTGGTGCAGGTGGAAACCCCATTTACGACCAAATCTTTGGTATGGCAGAATCTGCCGAAGCTCAACGGGTTGCTGGTTCTCTTTTCGGTTCTATGCAGCACGTAGCCGGTTCTGTCCGTCCAGAACAAGCTATCAGTTCCTACGTCTTCCCATCTGGTGTGGGTATGTGGGCAGTTCCTACCGTGTCTGGTTTAACCATGTCCGGTGTGGGTATGTCTGGTGTTGGTTTCTCAGCTTCTGCTGTACCAGTACGTCCCCGCAAATTCTGGTTAATTGCTGATGCTGAATTGATTGTATATGGTGCAACTGAACCAGATGCAACTGTAACTATTGGTGGTCGTCCTATTAAACTCAATTCAGATGGTACATTCCGTTTCCAAATGTCCTTCCAAGATGGTGTAATTGATTACCCAATTTTGGCTGTTGCTGCTGATGGTGAACAAACTCGTTCTATTCACATGAAGTTTGAACGGGAAACACCTTCTCGCAATACCAACACCAAGGATGAAGCTGTTCTGGAATGGCTTAAATAAAGTTTGAATTTTACATTACCCATAACTGCATTTTTTAATATTTCCCGCTATAGTTATTCTGTGGCGGGTTTTTTATGTAGGAGGCAGGAGGCAGGAGGCAGAAGGCAGGAGTAAAATATTTTTGTTGTCATAAAAATTCTTTGTAAGTCTGTATGTTTATAAATAAATTGAATTTAATACCTCTCTCCAAACCTCTCTCCTACAAGGAGAGAGGCTTTGAGTTTTCTTTCTCTTTATTGATTTCCATAATTACCACAGGTTTATTATTAGGTAATCAGGATATGGTAGCGAATTCAGCCCCAAAATCAGCTGCTAATTGTCCTGGGAATAATTCACAGTTTAGTATGGAATTTTTTAAGACTAATAATAAGGGTGAAAAATATTCTAAAGGCATCAATCATGTGATTCTCTTTAATCCTAAATCCCCAAGTTTAGATTTTAAGGTGAATGTGGGTTTGGCTCATAAAATATATGCTAAAGATGGTAGGGGGAATTTTAGGAGAGAATACATTCCTAAATATTTTAGTCAATTGATAGCTGATGAAAATTCTCAGTTAAATGGTAGAAAACCTATTGCTGCTATTAATGCAGATTATATAGATACTGTAAATAAACCCCAAGGTTTAAATATTTCTCGTGGGGTAGAATATTCTGGTGCATTTAAAAATAGACGTTCTTCTTTTGGAATATCTGGAGGAAACCCAAGAGAACGTATAGCTACTATTGATACTGGAAGAAGAGGAGCAAATTTTCTTAATTATAATCTCGTGGGAGGTAATGGCAGATTTTACCGTCAAGGTGTTTTTAAAGATATTTGCAAAGCTTTGGGTGAATTTGCTTGTAAAGGTGCAACTAATCGCTCTATGGTAGCAGTTACAAGTAAAGGTTATGTGATTTTGTTAGTTAATGATGTGAAAGCTAGTTCTAGTATTCAAACTTCTGCAATTAATAAAGAGTTGCTACCCAGTCAGTTTGATGATGTGTTATCAGGTATTGCTAGAAATAATTGTTTGGGGAGAATTCAAGAAGGAATGTTGTTTGATGGGGGGATGTCTCCGGGGTTGTTTTATAATAATAAGGTTTATGTGGAAAATTTTGGTCCCATTGGTTCGGTGTTTCTGATTTATAAGAAGTGAAAGTAAAATTTCAAGATGCTGAAATTATCAAGCTATACTAGAATAACTAGAATAAAATAGCCATAGCCGAAGCACAGAATTTACAGGATATATCAAAAAACTCCCTTGATTCCTAAATTATAAGTAAAAACTATTAATTTATATATTTTTAATAAGTTTTTTTTGAAAAAATTTTTTGTTTTTTAGGGTTCACGGGGCGGCGGCTGTGGTAAGATAGTTTTATTAATATAATAGGATGTAAGCAAAATTTTTATCGAGGCACACATTCCCATTATAAAAATACCACTTCTAGAAGAAAAAGTCAATCGGTTGGAACCCCAAAAAACGAATTTTTTTTTGAATTTTTGAATTTTTTTTAACTTTTATTTAATTTTTGTGAAGCTTGGAGAAAATCGGCAGCGGGATTTCAGATAGAAGAATCATAACACAAAAAACATCCTGTCAATCCTGATTCAGAGAAATGGATATTACTATTTTTCATATTGTTCATAAGCAGCAACAATCCGCTGTACTAGAGGATGACGGACAACATCTTTTTGGGTAAATTCACAAAACGCTATCCCTTCAACGTGCTTCAAAATTTGTAAAGCTGTTGTTAACCCTGATTGCTGGTAATGTGGTAAATCGGTTTGTGTGATATCACCTGTAATCACCATGCGTGAACCAAACCCCAAGCGAGTTAAAACCATTTTCATTTGCGCTGGTGTGGTATTTTGGGCTTCATCAACAATCACAAAAGCATTGTTTAAAGTGCGTCCTCGCATATATGCCAATGGTGCAACTTCAATCACACCACGTTCCATTAAATTAGGTACTTTTTCGGGGTCGATAAATTCATTAATAGCATCATAAAGAGGACGGAGATAGGGGTTAACTTTTTGTTGCAAGTCTCCTGGCAAAAATCCCAATTTTTCCCCAGCTTCCACCGCAGGACGAGTTAAAATTAAGCGTTCAAATTGATTAGATAAAAGTTCTTGAACAGCGACGACAACCGCGAGATAGGTTTTACCAGTTCCCGCAGGACCAATACCAAAAGTGAGATCGCGTTTGCGGATAGCTTCAATATATTGTCGTTGACGAAAGGTTTTAGCGCGGACTTCTTGACCACGACGACTTTTAGCGAGGATATCGCGTTGGAGGTCTTGGAGTTCACCTTGGCGATCGCTATCTAATGCCTGACGGGCTGTTAAAATATCAGCAGTTGAGATATTATTACCTTTACTCCAGAGATTTTCCAGCGATCGCACTAAACGCATTGCTAGATCAACCTGCTTTTCTTGACCAGCAATGAGCAATTCTTGTCCGCGCAGAACTAAATTAGCTCCTGTTTGTTGAGACAGAAACTTGAGATTTGCTTCCCCATATCCCGCTAGAGCGATCGCACTGGGAATATTAGGCAGTTGAATTGTTAAAGCACCTGCCATAGTTTTTGTAAAATGCTGAGTATATAGATCCCCAACTTCTTTGAGAAGTCGAGGATCTAAGTATTGCGTTTTTTAAGTCGAAGCTTAGGGAGCAACGAGAGATTGCAAAAACATTTAATTTGACAATCTGATTGCCACCTATATCTATCTTTACCAGAACTGCTTACTGGCTGAGTCTCCTCAACATTACCAGTTTAAACTAAACCTAGCGAAAGCGTGGTTTAGCAACAGGTTTGGGTATATTTCCACTTCTTTCTCTTGATCTTGGTGGGGGTATTCTTTCTTCCTGTTCTTCATCAAAAGACATCCCATCCCGACTTTGGGAATTGTTGCCGTAGATGTCCAGGTATACTGATTGACCTGCCAACTCTGCTGCTGCTGCAATTACCGTGCGAATTGCCTGAATATTGCGTCCCCCCCGGCCAAAGACTTTTCCTTTGTCTGTAGGGTCAAAAGCGATGCGAATCCAAGCCCGTTTGAGGGTGTGAGACATTTCACAATCGACACTTAAAGACTCTGGAGATTCTAAAAACGGCTGCACAAGAAACTTCACCAGTCCAATATAGTTAGGACCGGCTGCTGGTAACTTCGTCTCAAGCTTATGATGCGGCGTTTGCACTGACTTGTTCAAAAACATTAGCTTTTACTAGGATGCGACGAACGGTGTCCGTAGGTTGAGCGCCCTGTTGTAGTCGCTTAACGATACCGGGAACATCCAATCTCACTTCATCAGTTCTGGGGTTGTAAAATCCTAGTTCTTCTAGGGGACGACCATCACGACGGGATAAGTCGTTAATAGCAATAATGCGGTAACTTGCTTCCCGCTTTTTACCAAATCGCTTCAAGCGCAGTTTGATCATGTTGAGAACTTGTTCTCCTGTTTATTAGTCGGTAGTGATTTTGTGAATGAAATGATAATTGTAGCACGGTTAGGAGTCAGGGAACAGGGAACAGGGAACAGGGAAAAGAAGGCAGGGGAGGCAGGGGAGGCAGGGGAGGCAGGGGAAGATTAATAATCTAATAATGCCCAGTCCCCAGTCCCCAGTCCCCAGTCCCCAGTCCCCAGTCCCCAGTCCCTAGTCCCTAAAGCGTGCCAAAGCCTTTTTTCTTTTTCTCTTTCTTTTTCTTTTTCGCTGGTGGTGCGCCGCCGGGATAACCGCGCCAACCGGGTGCAGTGCGATTTCCTGCTGCTAGGGGGTTGCCACCGCCGCCAAACATTCCGGGCATTCCGGGCATTCCGGGGAAATTGCCTTGTCCCATTTGCTGCATGAGCGATCGCATTTTTTGGAAATCTGCTACCAACTTACTCACGTCTGATTCTCTATAACCTGAACCAGAAGCGATGCGTCGCCGACGACTGGGAGAACTGGCTAATAGTTCTGGATCTTTTCTTTCCTGCTTAGTCATGGAATTAATCATGGACTCACAGCGTTTTAGCTGGGTTTCCCCTTGCTTTAACTGCTCATCGGAAAGTTTACCCATGCCGGGAATTAATTTCATGATCCCACCTAATGAACCCATGTTTTTCATTAGGCGTAGCTGTTTTAAGAAGTCTGTAAAATCAAACTTCGCTGACAGCATTTTCTCCTGCATTTTCTCAGCGTCGGCGATGTCGATTTCTTCCTGGGCTTTTTCAACCAAGGTAAGAACATCACCCATGCCTAAAATCCGCGAAGCCATGCGGTCAGGATAAAACGGTTGCAGCGCCTCGACTTTTTCACCCACACCGATAAATTTAATCGGCGCACCGGAAATTTGCCGCACTGACAAAGCCGCACCACCCCGGCTATCACCGTCCATTTTGGTGAGAATAGCCCCAGTTATACCGATTTGTTCATGGAAAGTACGGGTAAGATTTGCTGCTTCTTGCCCCGTCATGGCATCCACAACTAACAGGGTTTCGTCTGGTGCGATAGTTGACTTGATGCTGGCTAATTCCGCCATCATGTCTTGGTCAATTTGCAAGCGTCCAGCAGTATCAACAATAACTGTATTAATACCTTCTGCCTTGGCGCGTTCCACACCTTGACGGGCGATTTCTACGGGGTCGGCATCACTACCCATCTCAAACACGGGTACGTTAATTTGCTTACCCAGTGTAATTAACTGATCAATAGCTGCGGGACGATATACGTCAGTAGCTACTAATAAACAACTACGATCTAATTTTCTTAAATGTAAAGCTAATTTAGCAGTAGCGGTGGTTTTACCAGTACCCTGTAAACCCGCCATTAGCACAACGGTAGTTTTATCCTTAACTTCTGCCAGGGGAACATTTTCTTCCCCCATCACCTGTACCAGTTCATCGTAAACAATTTTGATAAACTGTTGATCAGGACGTACACCAGCTATGACCTCGGCTCCCTGAGCTTTGGTTTCGACTTCAGCTATAAAATCTTTAACTACCTGGAGGTTAACATCTGCTTCCAATAAAGCGCGACGCACTTCGCGCAAAGCGTCTTGAATGTTGGATTGAGAAATTTTATCTTGTCCCCGCAGTTTTTTCCAGGCAGATTCTAAACGGTCAGATAGTGCATCAAACATAATGTAATTACAATGTACGTGAGTCGGTGTGAAAGTTTGAACCGCTGGTTTTGCGCTCCAGGCAGAATTTTCGGTAAAGTTTTAAGTTTCCATATTACCAGCTTAGTAGGTTTTATCCCAGGTGTGGCAACAGGATGAGTGATTATGTGATGCGGAAGTGAAGAATAAGGGTGTGGGGTTTGGGATGTAGGGTGTAGATTTAATCGCATGATTATTAAAATAATCTTTTCATAAACGATATAAAAACAAATCTCCAGTAATATTGATGATTTGAAATTAAGTCTAATTTTCTACCTTGAACTGCAAGAGGATTGATTTTTATGTCTGCATCTATAAAAAATCAAGCTTATATTGCTGCTTTGTGGGAACAACCAACTTTATGCCTAGCATTCTTTGGTGTGCAGTTTCAGACTGAAGAAGGTCAAAAACTGTATAATGATTCGGGTATCCAGGAAGAAATTTTACCAGCTTTAGCTGCGGCTGAATCTGAAGGGTTGTTGCTCAACCGGGAGATGATGACTAAAGAGGGTCCGGTGATTATGCAATATTGGAGATCCCACGAAGAGTTAAATCAATGGTCGCATAAACTTCCCCATACTCGCTGGTGGCAATGGTTAGTAGATAATACTGATAAGGGTGTTTGCTTTTATCACGAAATTTATCAGGTAAAAACCGCAGAAGCAATTTATGAACCTGGTACTCAACCTGTTGGACCGGCGGTGTTTTGTTCTTTGTATCCTGTGAAGACTGGGGAAGGAAAGTCAAAACAGCGTCAGCAAAAATTTACGGAAGCTGCAAATTAGATTGAGTAAGGAAAGCAAAATAGGCGTTAAAATCGATCCAGCCTTTGTATTTTAGTGGTTTTGTCCCAGATAAATCAGAGTGCGGTTCACTGCATAAATCCTCACTGTCAACGTCCTTATCCCCAACCTTGGGGAAACAAATTTTGTAACAGCTGTGGCAGTCAGTTACAGTTGGTAGACCGCTATTGGCCACTTCAACCTTTAGGTTCGGGCGGTTTTGCCCAAATTTATACGGTTTGGGATGTCAAAACTCAAACTGAAAAGGTGCTGAAAGTGTTGGTGGAAAACTCTCCCAAAGCTTTGGAATTATTTATCCAAGAAGCGGAGGTTTTAAGTAATTTCCGAAATCCTGGTGTTCCTAAAGTGGATGCTGATGGGTATTTTCAAATCAATTTGACTAACCCTAAACCACACCAGTTGGCCTGTCTGGTGATGGAAAAAATTGATGGCCATAATTTAGAGGAAATTCGCAAAAAGTATCCTCAAGGATGTCCAGAAGATTTGGTGTTAAATTGGTTTTCCCAATCTGTAAAAATTTTACAGGAATTACACAAACGCCACATTATTCATCGAGATATTAAACCTTCTAATTTAATGTTGCGTAGTCCTGCACCTAACGCACCTTTTAAAGTACAACAATTGGTGTTAATTGATTTTGGTGGGGCTAAACAGTTTAGTGGGGGAATATTACGATCACATTCTTCTTCTACCCGATTATTTTCTTCGGGTTACAGTCCACCAGAACAAATCATTGGTGGTAATGTTGGTCCTGCGGCTGATTTTTATGCTTTGGGACGAACAATGATTGAATTACTCACAGGTAAATATCCGCAAGAATTGGAAGATCCGATTACTGGGGAATTAAGCTGGCGTAAGTGGTGTAATGTTAATATTCAACTAGCAGATTTACTAGATGAAATGATACAGGCGGATGTGCGATCGCGTCCAGCCCATGCAGCTATTATTCAAAAACGTTTATTAGCAATTAATTCTGTAAAATCCAAAAAATTACAAAAATCACAACCAGGGTTTTTTACCCAAATTAAAAATACTATCATTCATGGTATTACAGAATTTACCCAAGCTGTAGGTAATACAACTTTATTTACAGTGCAAGCAATTTTCAAATTTTTGAAAGCTTGTCTGGCTACAATTTGGGCGATAATTTTAAGTTTTATTGGTGCGAGTGTGGGGACTATTGGTGGTTTTTTTCTGGCTTATCAAACTAAATTAGGTGCTTTTGTTGCAGAATTTATATTACGTCAATTACCAGAATTAATCCCCAATTTTACACCTACAAATCCCAAGGAAATTATCATCTATGCTGTTGCTGGTTTAGGGACTGCTTGGGGAATTACTTTATCTGGAAGTTTTGGACAAAAACGACGTTTTTTAAGTTCAGCAATGATGGGTTTAATAGGCTATAGTTCAGGTTGGATAACTTGGCAATTTATTAAACCACAGGATAGTCCCGAAGGATTAATTGCTTGGATGTTAATATCAATTTCTCTACTGACTTTGGGTTTAGGTCTGCGTAGCCATTACCTAGCTTACGCTTTTATAGCTGCTTTTGGTAGTGCTAATATTGTCGCAGGTTTAATTCATTTAGGAATAAAAATTTCATTGGTTCATTTTTCCGATCCACCAAATTGGGTAGAGTTATTACAACATATAGCTTTTTTGGGTTTTATTGGTATTTTAATTAGTCTTTGTTTAGGGTTGAGTCATTACATTATTGTTCCCTGTTTACGTTGGTTAGGATGGAGATAATTGACAATTGATAATTATGGTATTTTTCAGGTAAATTAACCAAGTTTTCAATTTTTTTAATGTCTCTCGCAATTTCCGCCAGGAGATCCCGCAGGGTAGGAACAAAAAAGCAAAGGTGTCGTTATAAGTGAAAAATGCCGTTAATATATAAAAATTTACAAATAATCTCTCAGTTGTAAGGTAGACTATCCAAAACTATGGTATTTTTACTTAAAAAAGTTATAGTAATTTACCAATAATCAATCATGATCATAGAATTTTCTACCATCACTTCTGCTATTAGTAAAGTTGCTCCTCAAGCAAGTCAACTACTAATTAAACACGCGCAAAGAAACGAAGCTTGTAATCAAAGTTTTACAGGAATTAAAACTCAATCCAACAGAAATTCCTGATGATATTGATGGAGTTTATGCTTATAGCTTGGTTAGATATGGGATATTTAAACATTCAGCCATATTAAACCTGTTTAGAGAAAAGCCAATAAAAGATTATTTTTGGGATGCTTACAGTAATAATGCCCCGTTTCAGTTTGTAGAAAATGCCAAAAAATACTTGAATTTAAATAGTGAATTAAAGACACAAGTAATTAATAGTAAAATTAATTTTTTAGCAGAGTTAGAAGAATTTGGTGAGGCTTTTATTGCTGTTGCCAAACAAACCAAGAACGAAAAATATCAACCTTATCCAGATTGGGATTTAGATATTTATCCTAAAGAATTTAAAGCCTTAATTTTTGAAAAGACTCGCTTATTTTGCGGTCGTGATTTTGTATTTAAAGCTATCAATCAATTTTTCACAACTCAACCCAAAGGTTATTTTACAGTGATTGGGGATGCAGGGATGGGAAAAAGTGCGATCGCATCCAAATACGTTTTAGCTACTAAATTTCTTTGTTATTTTAATATCTTTGCAGAAGGACGCAACAAACCAGAGAAATTTTTAGCTAGTATGCGTCAACAATTAATCAAACGCTACTCTTTACAAAATGCAGAAACCGCAGATTTAAGGACTTTATTAGAAAAAGTCAGTGAAAAAGGACAAAGATTAGTCATTGTTGTTGATGCACTAGATGAAGTAGAACAAGAAGGAAATGGTAATCTTTTAGATTTACCCCAAAACCTGCCTAACGGCATTTATTTTTTACTAACCAGAAGACCTTATAATCAAGAAACCAAACGTTTAACAGTTTCTCCTGATACTCCTGTTAGTGAATTGGATTTAACCAAAGGTGATTATACAGCTTTGAGTCAGGAAGATATCAAAGAATATCTGCACTTATTTTTAAACAACGACAAAAAACTGAGAAATTGGATTAATGAACGTCATATTTCTGAGGAAAGTTTTGTGGAACAAATAGCGGTCAAGAGTGAGAATAATTTTATCTATTTACGTTATCTTTTACCAGGAATATCTGAAGGTAAATATAACGATTTAACTTTACAGGGATTACTCCAAGGATTACAGGATTATTATACAACCCATTGGACACGCATGGGCATGGATAAAGAATCTAATGAAAAGAAAGTGAAAATACTTTATATCTTGGTAGAAAGAGGTGAAGCAATTTCTAGTGAAATGATTGCGGATATTCTCGATGAAGATGAATATGATGTGAAAGACGTTTTAAATGATTGGATAGAATATGTGACACCGAAAGTAAATTTAAAGGAACAGAAAACTTACTATAGTATTTATCATCGCAGTTTTTTAGAATTTCTTAAAGGTCAGGATAAATTAGGCAAAGGAAGGAAACTGTTTAGGGAAGTTAATAAGAGTATGGCTGATTATATGCTCAAGGAGATGGAATAAAATGGATTTCTCAGCTTTGTACCAATGGATTATTAATTTACAAATTGCAAAAATAGCACCAGTTATAGGAATAGTTATAGCGGTCATAGTGAATTTTCCAAAAATTTACGCTATGGTGAGAGGAGTAATTGTTAAAATTGAAATTAAACAGTTTACTCTTGTCGAAAGAGAACCCGGCTTAGTGGATTTTCAACTTAATTTATGTATGCACGCCTTATATGGAAAGGTAGTCGTTAAAGGAATTTATTTGGTAAATAAACACAAGTTTCATTTACTATACAATGAGTCAATTTGCTTATATAATGAACCAGATAACAATACACCAAGTAATAAGGCAATAATAAAACTTGCTATGCCTATGATTGACTTTGAGTTTACTCAATTTGTAGAGGATAAATTTAAAGAGTTACTTTGCAAAAAATTGGAACAGTCTCAAGTGAATGTTCTCGGATTTGAAATTCTTGAAAATTCATTCAAGTGTTTAACAATGGCTGGTAGATTAAAAGGAAAACTTGATGGCATATATTTTTCAAATATTTCTTTGGAAAATTGGAGTGTCCTGGTGGAATATGGTACTGATAAATGGACACGCACCACCAAGACAGAACTTATGTCTTCGATTATTGACAATGAGAAAACTATTTATTAACTATCAATACCTCCGTTTAATGATTCCAGTCGTAATAGCCATGAATTAAAATGAGGACATTTATCCCGAATTACTTCTAATCCAATTGATTCAGCTAATAGTGAGCCAACAGTAGATTTTGCTCTTTCATAATCAGGAAATTGGGCAATAATACGTTTACTGGGGGCTGTTTCCTTGCTATCATTAATCAACTCAGGGGTTTCATAGCTATCAGAAATAGTCTTGAGAATTACAACCTTATCTGAGCAATTATCATAAAAGGACTCAAAACAAGTTGGATCAGAAAAAAGATAAGCCTCGTATTCATGCAATTGAATGTACGGTATGAATCGAGGATCATCAATATCATCAGCAAAGCTTTTCTCCAAAAACTCGACTCGTTTGATGGGATTTTGGCGCATAATTTCAGATGCTGCTAATCCCGGTAAATTATGATGAATTGCATACAAATCAATCATGGTAGTAAAAAATACATTAGTTCCTTTCTCCTGCTTGAGAAAACGCAAAATGTCGTCCCTCATGGGCTGATAGTCACCATAACCGCTACCACCACGATGAGCCTTTCCCTTTTTTCTTGCGTGAGCAATTAATATAATCTTGTCCAAAAAAACACCGTATTTAGCAAGGTGTGGTTTCAGGATGCTATCAGCAAATGTTTGTTCAGTTGGTCCTTCAGCAAATAAATAGAGTCGTATCATTAGTGTGGACCTCCACCAAGGATATTTTTTTCCCACATTTCTCCCAAACTATATTCTTCTAACCAAGCTTCTAATTCTTCGGGATTTAACCGCTTAAATTGCGACTCCTTACCCACTCTATCTACTGTAATTACATCTTCAGCATTAAAGTTATCTAAGAAAGAACTAGATTGGGTGCTGATGAGAATTTGTGTATGATAGGAAGCCTTACCAAACATCGCAGCTACAACATTGAGCGCATAGGGATGAAGACCCAGTTCCGGTTCATCAACAATTATTAGTTCTGGAAGTTCTGTTTCTGGCTGCAAAAGCAACGTAGTCAGGCAGATAGCTCGCAAAGTACCGTCCGAAAATTGGTGTGGACCAAATACTTGATCTGAGCCTTTTTCTCGCCAATTGAGAATGATATTAGTCCCTCTACGCTCAAGGACAAAATCATCAAAAAATGGGGCAATCAAACGGATAGTTTTAATAATACGCTGATAAACTGTATTATTATCGTCGCGGAATCGGAGGAGTAATGCGGCTAAATTTCCCGCATCAGGTTTTAACTGAAGATTGTCATCAACATAACCGGCTAGACGAACTGCGGCAGTAGAAGACGTATCATGAAAGTGGTAAACATGGCAATACTTGAGCAAATGTTTGATAGTGTTGGCAATTGTTGGCGTACCTTCTTGTGCTGCTTTGTTGATTTTTGTTTCCTGATGTCCTGCACCGAATGAGTAAGTGGTTGAGGGTTGAGGTAGGTGTGAGCCGTTTCGCGTCCCTGTTTCTTCAGCAAATATCAAAGTATCACCTGCCGCATGAACTAGACAGATTTTATAGATAATATCCCCTTTGTCAATCTTGAACTCTAGTTTTGCTTCTATTTCCCGTGTTACCTTCGGTCCAAAGTGCAATAGGGATTGAGCATAACCCGATATGCCGATATATTCTTGAAGTCGTTCGGCCATCATCTCATTCAGCATCTTGAAAAAGGAGATCAGATTGCTCTTACCTGCTCCATTAGCTCCAATCAATATGTTTAAGGGACGCAACTCAAGATCCATTGTCTTAATGGACTTGAAGCCCTTGATCATTAGTCGCTGTAGCATGACAAACAATTAGTTCTTATACAAAATAATTATAATATATGTAATCTCTCTGTACAGGATAAAAAATTAAAAAATTACGCAAAGTGCTGTATTGACGGTTGAGATTTTGATAATTTAATTGAAGAGATAGATAGTTTTGGAGATTGGAATAAAAAGGTAAATAATGAATGGTTTTCTATTAACTGGAGATGATGAAAATGACACTGATTGAATTACGTACAAAAGGTTATCAAGCCTTAGTTAAAGAGTTAGGATTAATTGACACAATACGCTTTTTACAAGAAATGGGTTGGGGTTCTGGTGACTATACAAAAGAAGGCAAAAAGTCTCTAAAAAATGTAACAAGAGGAGAATTTTGACAAGATATTGAAGAAATTACAAAGGAGAAAATTTGAATTTATCATAATAGTAAATAAAGTTATATAATGTTTAATAACATAACAATTAAGAGGCGGAAAAATGACACAGATACAACCAGAAGTATCCTTATATGAACAAGATTACTTACTCTGGATAGAAGATATAGTTAACAAATTACGTAATAGGGATATTGACGGTTTAGATTTTGATAATTTAATTGAGGAGATAGACAGTTTGGGACGTTCAGATAAACGTGAGTTAGAAAGTAGACTCAGAGAACTTTTAGAGCATATTCTCAAGCGCAAATATGTGGATATGCCTGATTGTTCTCGTGGTTGGGTAGAATCTATTAACAAGCAAAGGATTGGAATTAGAAAATTACTCAAAGATTCACCAAGTCTCAAGCCCTATTTTAGCACAGTATTTGATGAAGTTTATGCGGATACTCTCAAAATCGTATCTATGAGTTATCCACAGTGTGAATTTCCTGATAAATGGCCATTTAGTTGTGATATTGATGCAATGCTAAATGTGGATTTTTGGGAATAATTAAATAATATACCAGATCCTCGACTTCTTAAATAATTCGGGGATCTAAATCAGGAGGTGTCATAAAATGGGAAATCTTGCCGATAAATTAACCACAAAATCACCAGAATTTAAAAATATGTTTTTAGGTCAATTTCCTGAACAACAACTCAAAGCAGGAAACACAGATAAATATTATCAAACTCTCACGGATTTTGATTTTATCTCTCTCAAAATCAATTATACTCAATTGGGAATAGAAGCATTAATCAAAGATTATGATTTAATTGAAAATCCTGAAATATTAGAACTTTTAGCGGATGATGAACAACTAACAACAGGACAAATTAAAACTTTAAAATTAATTCAAAGAACCTTAGAATTATCAGCCTATATTTTAAACGAACATCCTCATCAATTAGTCGGTCAACTCTGGGGAAGATTACAGAGTTGTCAAAATCCCGATATTCAGAAATTATTACAAGATGCAGCAGCAAGTAAAAGTGAAATTCCCCGATTTATTCCCATTAAATCCAGCTTAAATACTCCTGACGGAAAATTATTGCGTACTCTTAAAGGTCATGATAACGCAGTCAGAGCAGTAGCAATTACACCGGATGGGAAAAAAGCTGTTTCTGGTTCTGATGATAAAACTTTGAAATTATGGAATTTGGAAACGTATCAGGAAATTTGTACCTTGACAGGTCATGAAAATTGGGTGAGGTCAGTTACAATTACCCCAGATGGAAAAAAAGCGGTTTCCAGTTCTGATGATAATACATTAAAATTGTGGGATTTAGAGAGAAGAAAGGAAATTTCTAATTTTACTGGTGATACATCAATCATAAGTTGTGCAGTTTCCCCAGATGGGTTAATGGTTGTCGCTGGAGAACAATCTGGACGAGTTCATTTCTTACATTTAGAAGGAATTTAAAAACATGAAGAACATCACTCAAAATACCATCAATATTCCCAGATATCCCCCAGAATTTCAACAAATCATCACCGCTAAGAATCATAACTTTGTCGGTCGTGAATTTGTCTTTTCTGCTATTAATAACTTCCTTCATCAATATGACCGTGGTTATTTTACTATTATCGGTGAACCGGGTATTGGTAAAAGTGCGATTATTGCCAATTATGTCAGTCAAAATCCGGGAATTGTTTATTATAATGTGGAGATTTATGGTAAAAATTGTGCTGAGGAATTTCTATCTAACGTTTGCACGCAATTAATAGAAATTGCTCAAAGCAAAGGTATTAAAAATATAGATGACAATTTAATTAATTCCCCTACAGAAAATAGCGGTTTATTATCTTTATTACTGCAACAAATCAGCGATAAATTACATCCAGAACAAAGGTTAATTATTACTATTGATGGTTGTGATAGAATTGATATTAAGAATCAAATACCGGGTTCAAATCTTTTCTATTTACCCCGTTATTTACCTGAGAAGGTTTATTTTCTCCTTTCTCGTCGTCCATTTTTAGCAGATAAATCGGGTTTATTAATTGAAACTCCATCCAACTCTTTAGATTTAGCTAACTATGCTGAACAAAACCGCGCTGATATTCAGGAATATATTAGTTATTATCATCTGCATCAGCAATTAACAGAAATTAGTCCAGATGAAACTAATTTTATGTATGTGAGTGAAATTTTCACAGGAAATAATTTAGATAATTTAATCAGATATTATCAAAATCATTGGTTTCAGATGTTTTTAAAAACCAGTAACCAAGAAGAAATGGCTATACAAGTGTTAAATATTTTAGTGCAATCACAATCCATAGAAATAGCAGATATAGCAGAAAGATTAGATGAAGATGAATATGATATCAAGGTTATTTTAAACCATTGGCGAGAATTTTTATATTTAGAATCAACAGGAGAAGAAATCCATTATAGTCTTTATCATGCTAGTTTTCGTGATTGGTTAAGGCAGCAACTTGAGTTTGAATAACAATAAAATCCCCGACTTCTTTAAGAAATCGCGGATATGAAGACTTATAAATTGTGTTAAAACACGTTATAACAAATTAAATCTCAGAGACAAATGCTGTGTTAAGTTCTGAAAACAAGATCCCCCTAGCGGTTTTTTCTCCGATCTAGGGGGATCACATATTGCGTAGTCTATAAGTCTTTCGGTATAGGCAATTAAGTCAAATATATCCAATATATTTCATTTTGGCTACCCCTAGAATGATGATTTAACAAAAATTTACAATTTCTTTATAATTCTCGGTCTCTTGAGAATTAATTTCTAATTTTGTATTAAAAATTACAAAAATTTAGCATTTCACACCATGTACTCCAGACCCCTTCTTCAATATCTTGTCAGATGGGAGCATTTTGCTAATTAACAGTTATCTATCATAGGAACAAAGCTTGTAAATAACAATCAATTAAATGCTAACCCGGATTAAAGATATAGCAACCACCATCGCACCCCGCTTATTAGAAATTCGCCGTCATATTCATTCACACCCAGAACTCAGCGGACAAGAGTATCAAACTGCTGCTTTTGTGGCTGGTGTATTGTCTTCCAGTGGGTTGCACGTGGTAGAAGGGGTGGGTAAAACAGGTGTCATTGGTGAATTACACAGCAATCACCATGATGAAAGGGTGTTGGCAATTCGCACTGATATGGATGCTTTACCAATCCAAGAGCGCAGCGGATTGGACTATGCTTCACGAATAGAAGGAGTGATGCACGCTTGTGGGCATGACGTTCATACTACTGTAGGTTTAGGTACAGCAATGGTGCTATCCCAAATAGCTGATGAGTTGGCTGGTAAAATCAGGTTTTTATTTCAACCAGCAGAAGAAATTGCCCAAGGTGCAAACTGGATGGTAAAAGATGGGGCGATGAATAATGTTGCTGCTATTTTAGGTGTTCATGTTTTCCCTTCTATTCCGGCTGGTTCTGTGGGTATTCGTTATGGTGCATTGACAGCAGCAGCAGATGATTTAGAAATTATTATTCTTGGTGAATCTGGACATGGGGCGCGTCCCTATGAAGCCGTAGATGCGATTTGGATTGCTTCACAGGTAATTACCGCATTGCAACAAGCTATTAGCCGTACTCAAAATCCTTTGCGCCCAGTGGTTTTGAGTATTGGTAAGATTAATGGTGGTAGAGCGCCCAATGTGATTGCCGATCAAGTACAGTTATTGGGTACGGTGCGATCGCTCCATCCAGAAACCCGCGCTCAACTACCAAATTGGATAGAAAATATTGTTGCTAATGTTTGCAATTCTTACGGTGCAAAATATCAAGTTAATTATCGTCAAGGTGTACCCAGTGTGCAAAATGATTATGCTTTAACACAATTATTACAATCCTCAGCAGAAGAAGCTTGGAGTAGCGATCGCGTGCAAGTTTTACCTGAACCTTCCTTGGGTGCTGAAGATTTTTCTGTTTATTTGGATCATGCCCCTGGTTCAATGTTTCGTTTGGGTGTAGGCTATAAAGATAGAATCATCAATCATCCTTTACATCATCCACAATTTGAAGTTGATGAATCTGCAATTATTACGGGAGTGGTGACATTGGCTTATGCAGCTTATAAATATTGGCAATCTAAATAAACTACAGCGATATTAAGAATTATTTAGATGTTAATCTACTGCATATCTCCCCAACTGGGGGGAGTATTTCTTTATGAATGTTTTTAATTAGTAACCCTATTGCTAAAGGTGAAGTTAGAGAAAATTACTGCTATACTATTTTGATTAATAGTAAGTCAAAAAATCTGGTTTTGGCTACTATTTGTACATGCAAGTTCAAAGATAACTGAGAGCTTTTGATTTCCACAGAAACTTCATCTATACTATGCCACCAATAGAACCTTTAGAATCTTCATCACCTCAACCTATTAGTAATAATTGGTACTTATTAAATGTACGTTCTAAAAAACGGCAATCATTTTTAAAATTTTTGAACCTGACGATAGAACAAAATAACCTGCAAGACTTCTTTTTGGATATAAAAGTTCCCCAAGATTCAGTATATGAAGATATTGTTTTACTGAATTTAACTAATTTTAAAACAGCATATACATATTTACAAAAAGTTGAATTTTTCCAGAATATAGAACGCAAACCCTTACAGTCAGCACAAGTTAATCGAATGTTGGGTATTAGTTAAGCTTCCCTGGAAACAGGATGAAAAAGCTGGCAATTGTTAGTTACTCAGTTATTAGTTGTCACTTGTCACCTGTCACCTATTTTCTCCGCTGGGCTAGATGGTACTTATACTTAATTAAATGTATAAATAATTTTGGGTGATATCTGGGTTGGAATATGGCAATTGAGGAAAGTATCATAAAACATGAATTATGAAGTTAGTTAGATTTGAAAAAATCCATAAGCTTCACAATTCAGGTTTTATTAGCTCTCAGACTGAAGTCAAGATAAAATAGCTGCTTTGAGCTTTGAGCTATGGTAGCTTAACTCAAAACTCAAAACGGGAGCCAAATCAGCAGAGCATTTAAGCCATTTGATTTTCAATCGCCCACCGTGCTAACTCAGTACGGTTATGGAGATTGGTTTTACCCAACATATTGGAAACATGGCTTTCAACGGTACGCTGACTGACGTTTAATTCTTCAGCGATTTCCCGGTTAGCTAAACCCCTGGCCACAAACTGAACTACTTTCAGTTCGGTTGGGGTCAACTGAACATCAAAGGGAACTTGGATACGGGAACCGTTTTCCCCTCCCTTAGTTTGATGTTCTTTCCAACGGATAGTTTGCTTAAGTGAGGATTCTACTTGTGCTACGAGTTCTTCTGGTTCAAAGGGCTTAACCATGTATACATCAGCACCTTTATTCAGACCTTTAACTCGGTCTGCACTTTGCCCCTTAGCTGAGAGGAAGAGAACGGGTATCCAGCTGGTGCGTTCATTTTGCCGCACTTGTTCGACAAAAGTGTACCCGTCCATTTCTGGCATCATCACGTCACAGATGATCATGTCTGGAACATCATGTTCTAAAATATCCAGAGCTTCTCGTCCATTTTCCGCCGTGATGACTTCGTATCCCCGGAATTCTAAGTAATCCTTCACCAGCAAGATGAGGTTAGGGTCATCATCAATCAATAGAAGTCGTTTGTGATCTTTCATGCTGGACTCTTTCATAGCAGTGGCACTTGTCGCGCTTAAATCCATCCAAGGCTTGAATAGTTATCCTCTATGGTGGATTATGTGAGATGTTGTGCAAAACAAAACTTACACAAATTGTTCATCATAGAGGCATATTTGGAATACACCCTAGAACATTTTGTTGTTTGCTTCCTGCTTCCACCAAGCCCGTCACCGGGTTCTTGTCCACAGGCGTAAATTCCGCGCTGGCCGCACGTACTGTTTTTTCCACTTAACTTGCCTTTGTGGCTTGTTGTTGTGAAAGTTGTGGTAACTCTTAACATACTACTAGTAACTTTATAGCAAAAGTCTAGTAAGGATACGGAGAGCAATAGTATTTATAATGCGCTATTATATATTCCTTTGAAAGCAGCGGGCTAAAAAACCTGATTAAATCATAATCTGTCTGGTTGACAAGTTCAGTATTTAGCTGAAGATGACCCTAACTGACAACTCACCCGCACTTTCATTTGTTGACTGTTGCTCTACTATATCCTTTGGATGTTAAGCCTCTGTTAGAGATTCACAAGAAACCAAGGCAGTTTCTGGCAAAGGATGGGTTAAAAGGGCTGATGCTTCAACCACCATGATGCCAATTAAGTGTTCTGGGATGATCCGCTCAATGACTTCCGGTTTGGAGTGCCTATACCAGACCCCATCTGGGTAAACTACCATTATCTGCCTAGAACAACAAATACGCAAGCAGTTGGTTTTGGCTCAGAGGATGCAAATCGGATAACTTTTATGCAACTGGTCAAGATATTGCCCCTTGAGTGATATTTTCCAGCATTCCCAGGATTCCAGTCTAGGTTATTTTGACTCCAAAGCAGTATCTGTCTGGTCATAACAAACAAAAACCAGTTTGGTGAAAATTTGCCAGTCCTGGAGGGTCTACACACTCACTTAGGGCTTTAAGTTCCTCAGCTTTGGTAGTTTTGGGGATTGGCTGGCTGTTTTGACTCACTGTATTGTTACTCATCATTAAGCGGCTCCCTGATTACAGTTCTATAACAATTTCTCAGCTTTGGAAATAAAGTTGTCCATATAAAAATATTCACTACCTACGCAACAGAACCAGATAACTACAGTAATTAGGCATTTATACTCTGGGATTGGTAATTGGTAATTGGTAATTGGTGATTGGGAAAATAAAATTGATTACCCAGTAAAGAGTCCCCAGTAAAGAGTCCCCAGTAAAGAGTCCCCAGTAAAGAGTCCCTAGTTCGGGAACCCGTACAGAACAACTTGTTGCCATTAGTCATGACTTTTCGGTAGATTAGCACTCAGGAATTGAGAGTGCTAACAAGCGAGAAAAATTAAAATTATGGCAGCTGTATCTCTAAGCGTATCTACAGTTAAACCTTTGGGCGATCGCGTTTTCGTAAAAGTGACCGCCGCTGAAGAAAAGACCGCAGGTGGTCTATATTTGCCCGACACTGCTAAGGAAAAACCCCAAGTAGGCGAAGTTGTAGCCCTTGGACCTGGGAAGCGGAATGATGACGGTAGCCGTCAAGAATTGGAAGTGAACGTTGGCGATAAAGTGCTGTACTCCAAGTACGCTGGCACAGACGTTAAGCTCGGCACTGAAGAATATGTACTGCTTTCTGAGAAAGACATTCTAGCAGTCGTTAGCTAATTGAGTGATGAGGGGTCTAACAAGTCAAAAGTCAAAAGTCAAACGTCAAAAGTTTAAATTTGGGTTTTGGATTTTGAATTGGCATCAACTGACACCCCACTAAAGAACTGACAATTAATACAAATAACCAAATCAAAAATTACACAGATTATGGCAAAGCGCATTATTTACAACGAAAACGCCCGTCGCGCCCTTGAGCGTGGTATTGATATTCTGGCTGAAGCTGTTGCTGTCACCCTTGGACCAAAAGGTCGTAACGTAGTTCTAGAGAAGAAATTTGGCGCACCACAAATCGTTAATGATGGTGTCACTATTGCTAAAGAAATTGAATTAGAAGACCATATTGAAAACACTGGCGTGGCTTTGATTCGCCAAGCTGCTTCTAAAACTAACGATGCTGCTGGTGATGGTACAACTACCGCTACAGTTTTGGCTCATGCAATTGTTAAAGAAGGCTTGCGGAACGTAGCTGCTGGCGCTAATGCAATTCTATTAAAGCGCGGTATTGATAAAGCTACTGCTTTCTTGGTAGAAAAAATTGCTGAACACGCTCGTCCTGTAGAAGATTCTAAGGCGATCGCTCAAGTTGCGGCCATCTCTGCTGGTAACGATGAAGAAGTCGGTAGCATGATCGCTCAAGCTATGGACAAGGTGGGTAAGGAAGGCGTAATTTCCCTAGAAGAAGGGAAGTCTATGACCACCGAACTCGAAATTACCGAAGGGATGCGCTTTGATAAAGGCTATATCTCTCCTTACTTTGCTACTGATGCAGAGCGGATGGAAACGGTGTTTGATGAGCCTTACATCCTGTTGACCGATAAGAAAATTGCTTTAGTACAAGATTTAGTACCTGTACTTGAGCAAGTAGCTCGTTCTGGTCGTCCTTTGGTAATTATCGCTGAAGATATCGAAAAAGAAGCTTTGGCTACTTTGGTAGTTAACCGTTTACGCGGTGTGCTGAACGTGGCTGCTGTTAAGGCTCCTGGTTTTGGCGATCGCCGTAAGGCTATGCTAGAAGATATCGCTGTCTTAACTGGTGGTCTACTAATCACTGAAGATGCTGGTTTAAAACTAGATACTACCAAGCTGGATAGCCTGGGTAAAGCTCGCCGCATCACCATCACCAAGGACAGCACCACCATTGTTGCTGAAGGTAACGAAGCTGCTGTTAAGGCTCGTTGCGAACAAATCCGTCGTCAGATGGATGAAACCGAATCTTCCTATGACAAGGAAAAACTCCAAGAGCGTTTGGCTAAATTGTCTGGTGGTGTAGCTGTCGTTAAAGTTGGTGCAGCTACTGAAACCGAAATGAAGGACAAGAAGCTGCGCTTGGAAGATGCTATCAACGCTACCAAGGCTGCTGTAGAAGAAGGTATTGTTCCCGGTGGTGGTACAACCTTAGCTCACCTCGCTCCTCAGTTGGAAACTTGGGCTAACAGCAACTTGGCTAATGAAGAGTTGACTGGTGCTTTAATCGTTGCTCGTGCTTTACCTGCTCCTCTGAAGAGAATTGCAGAAAACGCTGGTCAAAACGGCGCTGTAATTGCAGAAAGAGTGAAAGAGAAGGATTTCAATATTGGTTTCAACGCTTCTAGCAACGAGTTTGTTGATATGTTGACAGCTGGTATTGTTGACCCTGCTAAGGTAACTCGTTCTGCTCTGCAAAATGCTGCTTCTATCGCAGGTATGGTGTTGACAACTGAATGTATTGTTGTTGATAAGCCAGAACCTAAAGATGCTGCTCCTGCTGGTGGCGGTGGTATGGGTGGCGGAGATTTCGATTACTAAAATCTTTTCCTAGTTTGAATAATGGCCGCTTCCGCAAGGGGGCGGCTGTTTTTTTTGCACGCAGAGGCGCAGAGGACGCAGAGGGGAGGAAAGAACCATATTTTAGTGGACTGTTTAAGTCTGGAGAAGCCATTGATGGATTATAAACTTCTCCTTTGTAGGGTTGCCAAATATAACCAGAGCTAAATTCTTGGAAACCTGATTATGATATTTTTATTGATATAAATTTACAATATAATGTGTATAGTGCTAGTTTATATAATACAATTACGCAATTAGTATAATTATACATAAGTGATTTAGGTCACTTACAATCATTTATGTAATTGAATATTATTAAATCAACTAATAAATATTTATTAATTTCAATTATGGCTTTAATTCTTCCAGAGTCAATTTCATCAAATTCTAGCCAAGGTGAAATAACTTTATTTAATTTATTAAGTAAGCAATTACCAAATAGTTTTTATGTTTGGTATCAGCAAGTAATTGATGGTAAAAATATTGATTTTATTATTCTTGCTCCCAATTTCGGATTACTGCTAATTCAAGTTATTAATTACTATCCCAATCAAATTCTTGATGTAAACATAGATAATAAAACTATAGATTTTCCTAAAGTAAAACAAGTTCAAAATAAACCTCAACAACCTCACTATTTAGATATTCCAGGAAGAAAAACCCGTAAACGCTCGCAACCAGTTAAAAAAATATCTGAAATTAATCAATATTCTTGGTGGGAAGATCAGGATTTTTTACAATCCTTAATTACAAAATTGCAAGATTATCCAATTCTCAATCTTACAGATATTGATAATAACAATAAATTAGTTATACCTGTGGCATATAGTGTAGTATTTTCTAATATTACTGAAGAACAAGGAATAAACAAAAATCTTCATAATTTACTTCCGAAATCTCAAGTAATATACAGAGATGAATTACTCTCATTAAATAACGATAGTGTCAGTTTACTTGATAGATTGAAACAGATATTTAATGAGACAAATAAATTTAATTTTCCTGATATCACTACTGAACAAATTGATACTATCAAAGCTGTTTTATTTCCAGAAATAGCTATCAAACTTTTACCAGCATCTTCTCAGAGTGTTCCTGATGGTTTTTCCATTCCAGATGAAAGTTATGTGTTTAGAACCTTAGATCATCGTCAAGAAAGTATAGTTAGAAGTATAGGTGAAGGACACAGAATAATTTATGGTGTTGCAGGTTCTGGGAAAACTTTAATCCTGCTATCTCACGCTAAATTATTACTAAAAATTAACCCTGAACAAAAAATTTTAATTCTCTGTTATAATCGCAGTCTTGCTGCTTTCTTAAATTCCTTGCTTGTTCAAGATATAGATCAAAAAATATTTGGTATAAATATTAAAGTATTAACGTTTTATGCTTGGGTAAATTCTGAAGTTAGAAAAATACCTTTTCAGCCGGGTTTTTATACTGGTTTTTATGATCAGATTTTAGGGAGAATTTTGTTAGAAAAATTGTCTAAAATGAGAAATTTTCAGAAATATGACGCGATTTTAATTGATGAAGCACAAACCTTTGATCCCAGTTGGTTTAAATGTTGTGTTGCTGCTTTAAAAGATCCTCATGATGGCGATTTAATGATTGTTGCAGATGGTGGACAATCTATTTATAAACGCCAAAATTTCACCTGGAAATCAGTAGGAGTTAAAGCAGTTGGTAGAACGATGAATAAAAAGTTTAATCTTGATAAAAACTATCGTAATACTCAAGAAATTTTAACTGCTGCTTGGAGTTTATTTCACAATCATCAAAATGTTGATATTCAGGAAATTTATGATGATGAAACTTTAGTATTTGATGTGATTAAACCGGAAAATGCTATGCGTCATGGTTCATCCCCTGTTCTACATATTAAAGAATCAGAAAAGGATGAATTAGAATCTGTAATTAGTTTAGTTCAAGAATTACAGAGAAATGGTTTATCTTTAAATGATATAGCAATAATATATAGGATAGCAGATGATGATAAAAATAAGTTGTTAACTACATTAATTCAAAGGTTAACTAATTTAGGACTTGAAACTTATTGGATATCCAGAACTAGAGAAGCTGAGAAAAACTATAGTATCAAACAGTCAGGAATCAAAATATTAAATTCTTTGAGCGCGCTTGGTTTAGAATTTAAAGCTGTGTTAATTCTTTGGGTTCAAGATTGGGATTTTAATATACCTGCAATTTCAGAAAATGATATTTTGGTCGGTAAAAGACTTTATGTAGCTATGACTCGCGCTCAAGATATATTACACATTTTTGGTTCTGGTAATTCGGCAGTAATTCAACAATTGCAAAACATTGGAAATTTTATAGTTAAAAATTAGGAATGGAAGAATTATAATATCTTAATTGTTGATATTTTAACATATTTTCTGAATCAGAATGTACAAGATTTCAGGATTTACAGGATGTTGAATTTATTAACTACTACAAAGTTCTTAGAATCTGTTTTAAAAGACTTTTACTATTTAAACTGGGAATTAATTCCCAGTCTTACTAATTATTCATTACAAGACTGTTCCAATTTCAGCTTTTTCTCAACAGTTTGTTCTTCCCCTGGTGGAACAGTACGCTCATCCATAAAGTAAACATCTAATTTCTTTAATTTTTCACTACCTTGATGTTGAGTATTCCAAGCACGACAGAGATATTTTCCATAAAAAGGATAAAGCTTTTTACCAATGGCTCGGTTAAGATTGATAAAATAAGTGCGCCATTGCATATTGCGATAAATTTCACTTCTGACACTCAAACTAGGTTTATCCCAATTAACAGCATTTCCATCTCGAAAAATATCAACCTCATTACCATTTTCCAGATTACCAGGAATAACGTGCCATCCATCATCTCTGGGTGGACCAGGTGCAAAAATACTCCATGATTGATCAAGTCTTGTTATTCGTCCCATAACTTCAGTTCTGTGCCATATTTTGCGTTTAAATAAATCAGGAGAATAACTTTGAATATTCCAAAGAGTAGCATAAATTAAACATACTAAAGCCAGAATAGTTAAAGTTTTAGATTTACGAATTTCCAAAGGACGGAATTTAAAAGGTTTGGTGAAATTACCAGCAAATTTGCGATTATTAGCTACTGCTTCATAAAATTTTGTCCCCCCTGCCATCACTGGTTTCCAATTTAATAACGGCACTAAAAACCTAAATATCGGCGACAAACTCACCACATAAACAATACCTTTAAACTTAAAATATCGGTTTCCTTGATAATCTTCAATTACCCAAGAATTATGAGTCTGCATATCAGCATACGCATTAGGATAATCCTGCGCCATTAATAACGGTGTTCCGGGTAAAATCAATAGTGTTCTGAGGATATGCACTACCTTTTTACAGAAACCACAATCAGCATCAAAATAAATTACTAACCCCTGACGTGCTGGTGTTTGTAAACGCTTTTCCAAACCATTCCAAAACTCACTAGGGAGAAAAGCTAACCAACTAAATGAACTCAAAAATGGGAAAATTCCGATATTCAAAGTTAACCCAAATCCGACATGGAGACCGATAAAAGTCAAAACTGCACCTAACCGAAATAAACTATTCCGCCAAGGAATAAATATAGCTAAAGGTCCAACCCATTCCAGAACTAAAGTAATTTTAGTAAAAATATTTAAAATTGGTTTAAAATTGAGAATAAAAAGACCAAATGGTGTAACATATTGATCATAACTCAGAGCATAATAAACTGCACTTCCATCAAGCCATACAGGGCTTTTACTTTTAATTGCGGCGGAGAAAATATAGATAAAACACTGTTGACACATCAGTGCAAAAGTAGCACCAGAGGCAAATGTTTCTGGTAATTTGCGTTGAGAAGTATTCAATGCACTATCAAAAGAATAACGAGCGCCCCAAGGTAGAAACATTGCCCAAAACATAAGAGCGCGTAAAACATCATCCGCTGCAAAAATCAAAGCTGGATTTCTATTGTGCATGGATATTAATAATATCCAAGAAGCAATAGTAGCAATTCTAGTCCGATAACCAACTAACATTTGCAATGCGAAAAACGCTGCAAGTGCAAATAATAAAACTTGAAAAATTGGTTCTCCGCTGATAGCGTGTAAAGACCAATGTCCAGTTTTAGCTATTTCCTTGAGTAAAGCACGGGGAAGTACACCGACATCTGTATAATGGGCGGTTAAATCACCAAAACGAGTAAATAAATCGACGAGAATGATGATGGAAACACCGATACGAAAAGCAGCGAGCGATCGCAAATCTAGTCCTAAAACTGTTTCTAGATTTTTTCTCCAGGATGTTTTTGATGTTTCTTGTTGAGTAACCATATATTTTTTTAATTAACCACGTTAGCGAAGCTTTCCGTAAGGATAGACACGAAGAAACGAAGGAAGAAGAAAGAAGAAAGGAGAAAGAAGAAGAAAGAAGAAATGAAGGATGAGAAAATATTAATGTTGGAATTGATAAAATACTAAAATCTATCAAAAATTTAGGTTTTTTACTCCTGACTCCTGACTCCTGACTCCTATTTTTTAATTCCTCCAAATATCCATCTTTTAGCCACCTGAAGTTGATGTTTAAGAGTTGGTAACCGTTGAATATAAACTCCTCTGCGAATGATGCCAGCTAGATTACCATTTAAGGTGATGCCAAAGCTAAAAACTACAGCATTCTTAATACCCAAAGTTAACATTTCTCCTAAATATAAGTAGCTAAATGATTTTAAGCGACGACCTGTAATTTTTGCCCATATATTACGCGCTGCACAGGGTGCTTGTTGAAATGCTGCTTGCGCTGTAGCGGGAGATTTGTTACCTTTAATATCTCTAATTTCTGCCAAGTCTCCTAATACAAATACGTTGGTATATTCTGCTAGTTGTAAAGTGGGAGTTGCTATTAATTGTCCTTGTTGATTATGTTGACAATTTAACTCTTTTACCCATTGAATTGATTGATTTCCTCCTGTCCATAATACTAAATCTGTCTGTAATTGCTGAGTTTTACCTTGATGATTAATTATAATTGCATCAGATTGAATTGCTTCAATATTAGTATTTAAATCTATCTGCACACCACGTTTTAATAAAGCTCTATATGATGCAGTTCGACAACCTTTAGGGAAAGTTTTCAGAATTTCATCTCCTCGATCAATTAAGCGAATTTCTCCCCGTTTTTTTAATCTATCTGCTAATTTACAAGCGATTTCCACACCATTTGGACCAGCACCAGCTATAGATATTTTAATGATTGGAATATTAGATGCTTCTAAAACCCGTAACCGTTCCTTTAAAGATTCAGCATCTTCTAAACTTCTAAAAGTTTGAGCGTATGCTGCTGCTCCTGGAACTATATCTAACCGCGTTTCTTTGCCAACAGCTAACACTAAAAAATCGTAATTTACCAGAGTTCCATTTTCCAAAGTTACCAAATTTTGCTCTAAATCAACTCCTTGAATTTCTGCTTGATAAAATTTAACATTACTACCTGCTAACAACTTTTTATAAGTGGGTGCAACTTCCCAATTAAGTAACTCTCCCGTCACCACTTCATAAAGTAAAGGAGTAAATAAAAAATGATCCCGTTTTTCAATCAAGATAATCTCATAATTAGGTTGAGAGATGAGAGGAATTTTTATTAATTCCAAAGCCGTATACAACCCACCAAAACCACCACCCAAAATACAAATCCGTACCGGATCATTAGTGATATTCTGGTTTTTTAGAGTTACGTTTTTAATAAACTTATTGCTGATATGAGACATAATTTATAATTCATGATTTATACTTTTCCCCTTTCTTCCTTTCTTCCTTTGCCTCTTTGCTCCTTTGCGACTACCCTACGGGATCTCCTGACGGAGATTGCGCGAAATAAAAAATTAATTAATATTTATAGCCTTAAACTGCTCAACCAATTCACTCGTGCGAGTGCGACGGCCATCAGGATTCAGATGATAATGGGTATCAGCAAACAAACTAGAATCAGTCTTCACATTTAAAGTTTCTTTGTCATAAAGTACCGGGGCAATTTTTTCTAACTCTGCTGCTGTTTTACGAATATTATTGAGAGTTTTATCATCAGTGCTACCATAAATCCAAGAAAGTCCTAATACTAAAGTTGCTCCCTTACTTTCAACTTCCTGCTTAAATTGTTCAATTCGTCGCAAAGAATGAGGAGAAACAGCATCATTGATTGTCAATTTCCACCATTTACTCTTACCCCTTTCTTTCATGACTGTAGGATCACCGTTAGCTGTTACAGGGTCAGAATAATAACCGGTTAAACGACCTTTCTGCACCACATCTAAAGATGATTTAGTGGCGGCTTTTAAGGTGGGAATACCTAATAACATTAAATCTTGAGCGAGTTGTTTGGGGGGTACATTTCCTAAACCGGGTTTACCAATAGCTGCACCAAATTGACCAGAGCGATCGCCAAAACCGTCATCATCTAACAACAATAAATATTCAGGAATAAGTAAAACAATATCGCCTTTTTTGATCACATCAGAAACACTAGGCAAAATCACATCTAAACCAATGGGTCCATCAGTAGCTATGTTAATAGTAGGGATGCCTAATGTCTCTTGCATCAATTTAGCATCGACGGTGTAATGAGCGCCAGAACCACCGACAATGAGAATACGCTGGGGTGTTTGTACTTCTTTAGCAATAGCCATTTTCTGCTCATACAACATTCGCACCCAGCTAAGTTCACCACCATAACGAGCGTTGTAAAAATAACCAACACTCCAAGTTAAACCAGCGATCGCAAACCAACTAGAAAGTTTTAAAAACTTGTTCATAAAAGGGAACAGGGAACAGGGAACAGGGAACAGTTAAGAGTCTTAACTGATAACTAAATCTAAAATTCAAAGTAAATAAACGGAGAAGGTGCATTAGCAGCAAACAAAATAGTTAGCACTAATAAAATTCTCGACATCCATGGCGAAACTAATAAATCATATTCTGTTTCACCTTGTCGCCAAACTCCAATTTGTTCCATCAATAATAGTCCTATTGATAAAAACAAAGTGAATAATAAAGCCGCTGCTCCATTCTCATTAAAAAATGTCAAAGCTTCACCTAAATTAGATAAAGAATAGTTCCAAGGAGTGATCAAAACTAACAGCTTTGCCAGCAAGCGTCTTGTGTTTGTTTCCATAAAAAACAAACATCCCAAAATCACAGAACCAAAAGTTAAAGCCCAGGAAATAAACTGCGGCATTAAAAACTTTTGTTGTCCCAAAAATTTATAAAATGGTCGTCCAGCATAGCGCAATACTAACAGTAATAAACCGTGATAAGCTCCCCACAAAATAAAATTCCAGGCTGCTCCATGCCAAAAACCAGATAGGGTAAATGTAATAAAAAGATAAAATGGAGCATACTTCATATTTTTGCCCATCAAAGGCAGAAACACATAGTCTCTAAACCACGTACTCAGAGTAACGTGCCATCTACGCCAAAATTCGTTAATGCTTTGGGAAGTATAGGGAGCAAGAAAGTTAAGGGTTAATTTAACACCTAAAAATTTTCCTAACCCTACGGCAATAAAACTATATCCGCCAAAATCAAAATAAATTTGTAATGTAAATAAAAAGGCAAAAAACCAAACTAACCAAGGATTATCAACTTGATCTAATTTGATGTAAGGTGAAATATTATCTGCCAGGACAAACTTCATAAATAGTCCTAGAGATAACCACCGAAACCCAGATTCAAAGTTATCATAAGTTAACTTAAATCTAAAGTTTTCAATTTGCGGAAATAGGTCTGCTCGTCGTTCAATTGGACCTGCTACAACTTGGGGAAAAAATGCCACAAAGTTGACGTAATCTAAAGCAGCGATGGGTTGTTTCTTTTTACTGTTGTAGGAGTCAACGACAAAGGCTACCATTTGAAATGTATAAAAAGACAAACCTGGGGGAATTGAACCCATACCAGGAATAGATTTTGATTGCCAATTTTCTGCTAACCCTGGAACTACTAAACCTAAAACATCTTCAACAAAGAAGTTGAGATATTTGAAATAAGCCAGAATCGCAATATCAATTACTACTACAATCGTTGCTATTAACTTAGCTTGTGCTTTTTCCTGTTTCAACATCAACCACACCATGATGTAGTTGAAAATGATTTCACACAAAAAGATGGCAAAACTTGTTTTGGATGCGTTGAGAAACAAAAACAACGACATCGCTACCAAGCCCACCGCGTCAAAAACACCTTTCCACAGGTTTAAAGACTTGGCAACATAGCGGACTGTAAAGTAAGGGATGGCAAATAATAGCAGCACCCACCAAAACGAAAACTCCGAAAAATTCAATTCACCACGCCTCCGACCTGTGAAAATACTGGGGACCCTTGACTGGGGACTGGGGACTGGGGACTGGAGACTGGGGAAGATAAGATATTGCTTTTTTCCTCCTGCCTCCTGCCTCCTGCCTCCTGCCTCCTATCACCATATCAACTACCGCTAATTTTGTTCCAAAGACCACCCCAACCTTTACCGGCAGGTGCTTCTGCTTGAGGTTTGCTAGTAGCTGCTACTGGTTGAGGAGTGGTTGTTTCTTCAGGAGACACACCCGCTTCTTCAACTAAATATTTAGCAGCTTTTTCAATAGTTGGATAGTCCCAAAGTAAGGTGGAAGGAAGTTCTGCACCTAACCAGTCTTCCATATCACCAACAATGGTTACAGAGTCAATAGAATCTAAACCATAGCGGGTTAAAGGTTCAGTGACTTTGATGGTTTCAGAACTGATGTTTAGTTGTTTAGAAATTTGGTTAACTAACCATCCTTGAATAGCATCAATAGAGTTCATAGTATCAGGTTTGGAGTTGGAGTTTTGGAGTTGCATCTGTGGTAGTTTCCTGTAGTTGAGATTTTGCTAGTTGAAAAGGAACGATGGAAAACATCCGGTCTTCGTTATACAAACGAATCATTTCTTGAACTACACCACCGTCGTCTATTCTTCTAGGTAATGCTTTAGCAGGGCGGCAGTTTAACATTAATCTGTGTAAGCTAAGAGCCAACCATTCTCCATTAGCAAAGAATTCTCCCAGGTGATTACGGTTATAAATCCATGTATACACACAGGAAGCCGCAGCGTGTAGTACACAGTATTGTTTGGCCATATCAAACAACTCTGGATCTTGTTCATGTCCAAACTGGAAGGTTGACTCTGTAATTTCTACATCCAGATTGTTTAATTCTTCTCGTACTATATCCGTTAAAGTAATGATTTGGTAGAGAGTATCTGGATTCAGATTAGAGTCAGATTTTAGCTTCTCTAGAGATGTTAAAGCCAAGTCTAATCCCTGTAGGACATCATCTCCACCCCGGTTAACCAACTCCAGTTTTTTGCCATTAAAAGCAGGTAAATTCTGGGTGAGGTCAAAAGTTGTAGAAAGACGATTTTCTAAAGCTTCTAGATTCTTTCCAGCGTTTCTGGTGCGAGATTTTGTTAACTGCCGTAGTTGTAGTAAGAGGGCATGGAGATTCACAACGCTGCTGCCATCAAACATACTGATGATGGAGTTATCCCGCAGCACTTTCTGGAAAATACCCCAGTCGTGTGCTTCCCGCATATAAAAGCGCGAACCTAAAACGACGGATACATTATTTACTACTGTTTCCAAGGTGGTGGTAACAAAATATTTCACCACTGCTGACCAAACACTGATTTGTTCTGGCATGGTACTAAAACCACGACCTACACCAAAGGTAGAACAGTCGCAAATCAAAATATCCAAAAACGCATCTGTAAGCGTGCGTCGGGGTTGGGGCATATCAAAGACTGTCTTACCGTATAGTTTGCGTTCTATAGCAAATTTCAAGGTAGTCCGCAAAGCTGTATCAGCCGCACCTTGGGAAAAGGCAGCACATAAGGCTCTAGTTATTTGAAAGCCTTTTAAAGCTAGTTCTAAACCTGCACCTTCCGCACCTAACCGCATAGATTCGGGAATAAAGCAGTTATCAAACTTAATCCCACTCATATCTGATCCGCGAATCCCGTGAGTGAGAATTTTTGGCAAGTTACTAAAATGCTCAGGGTTAATTTTGCTCTTTTCCACCATGAACAAGGAAAGGCTTCTTGGTCCTCCTTCTGGGTCTGTTCTAGCTAATACAAAGGCAACTCCTGAACGGGTAGCGCGGTTAATTGGCCATTTTTCCCCAGTTAGCAAATAACCACCTTCTACTTTTGTGGCTTGCATATCACCGCCTAACAAATCGCTACCATGTGCTTTTTCGGAGTAAGCTAGACACATAGTACCGTTGTTATCCTTCATAAAGCTGGACAGGATTTGCTTTTGCTCGTCTGTTCCTGCCATCCAAACTAGGTATGACCAAAACATGGTAGTGAAAGCTATTCCCGCTGTTTGGTCACGCCGTGAAAGCACGCGCACAAAGGAGATAAACTCGTCAAAACTTGTGAACTCACCACCGCATTCTGTGGGAATGTAGTAATGTTGGAGTTTCCAGTTATATAACCAGTCGATGATTTCCTGGGGAAATTCTTCCTTTTCATCCAGGTCTATTACCTGTTTGAAGGACATCATACTCTCTGGATTACCAGGATCGCCTAAATCCTTTTCTAGTGCTTCGGCGACCCAAAATTGTTTGAGTGGCTGCATAATTTTCTCCTTATTTGTTAACTTGCACTTGATTGAGCAAGGTATCAACTTCATGGGATAATTTGCGGTAGTGGTTGCTGTATTTAGGGTTTTCGCTCCAATCTGATAACACTTCCAATTCTCCTGATAGGAAACTGGCTTTACAAGCGCGACGTTGAATTTTCCCGCTGGATGTTTTGAGGATATTACCTGGTTTAGCTAAAACTACGGCGTAAACTTGTAGTTCATGAATTTCAGCGATCGCCTGACGAATATTACTGATGACTTCATCAGATGTAAACTCTTCAGGATTGCGTTTTACTTCCTGCACCACTATCAATCTTTCCACACCTTCTGACTCTATAGAGAAGGCTGCACCATAGTCAGGACGCAAACAAGGATGAATTTGTTGTACCGTCCACTCGATATCTTGAGGATAGTGATTTGTACCTCTGATAATAATCAAATCTTTGATCCGTCCAGTGATGAACAACTCACCACCACGCATAAAACCTAAGTCACCAGTTCTCAAAAATGGACCCTCTTTAGTATCCGCAGTATAGGCTCGGAAGGTACTCTCACTTTCTTCTGGACGCTGCCAATATCCACCTGCTACACTCGGATCAGATACCCAAACTTCCCCCACTTCATCAGGATGACAAAGTTTCAGAGTATCAGGATCAACTATTGCCACTTTAGTATCACATACCAGTTGTCCACAGCCAGGAATAGCCCGGACACCATCACCCCAACCATCAGCTTCGACAATTTTGTTTTTCTCTATTTCTGATGTTTTCACCAGACACAATACCGGTGATTTTCCTTTGGGACTGGTGGATACTAATAATGTATCTTCTGCTAAACCATAAGCTGGTGCAAAGGTTTCCCACTGAAAACCAGCAGGTGCAAATTTTCCATAAAATTCTTCTAATACTCTAGGATTAATTGGTTCTGCTGCATTTCCCGCTGCTTGCCAACTACTGAGATTCAAACTTGCCACTTGTTCATCGGTAACACGACTCACACACAGTTCATAGGCAAAGTTAGGCGCTTGAGAGTGAGTACCCCGATAACGCTCAATAGCTTGCAGCCAACGCAGTGGACGTTTAATAAAGGCTAATGGAGAGATGACATAGCAGGGATGACCGTTGTATAGTGGTTCAGTCATGCCTTCCACCAATCCATAATCATGGAAATAGGGCATCCAAGTAATAGAAACACTATCAGCATCGTAACCACAGGCTTTTTGTAGATAACCGCAGTGGTGAATAATATTGTGATGGCTGATCATCACTCCTTTGGGTGTGGAGGTAGAACCAGAGGTATATTGCAAGTACGCCAAACTCTCAGGAGTAACTTGGGGATCTTGCCAATTATCTGCTAGGCTTAAATCTACTTTTTCAGTAGCAAACCAAGTCATTTCCCTAAATTCAGGAAAATCTGATTCTTCAGCTTGCAAAATCTCTAAAAAACTTTGATTAGTTAAGGCAAAGGTCGCATTAGCATCTTTGACTATTGCCCGTAAGCGAGGTAATGCTCGTTTCAACCTACCCGCATCAGGGGGTGGTACTGGTATGGCTATTACCCCAGCATACAGACTACCCAAGAAAGCCGCTATGACTTCTAAACCCTGGGGGTAAAGTAACAATGCTCTTTGTCCTTTGCCATTGTGTTGCTGTAACAAAGCGCCAATAGCACGGGCTTGACGGTCAAGTTCTTGATATGTAAACTTTAAACCCTCTGTTTTCCCATCTATCAGGAACGTATAGGCGAGTTGATCAGGTTGCTGATCAGCACGCCAGCGTAGTAGTTCGACCAGGGTAGAGAAGTTGCTCATGGGCTGATTTTGGGTAGCTAGGCTTTGAGTCATCGGACGACTACGACAAGATTAGTGTATCTGAAATTAATATATAACACTGTATATTTCTGGGCTGTACGGAGTACAACTCTATGGCTATGTGCTTGACATTTTTTTTGTTTTATAGCAATTTATTGTGACATATAAAACCGATTTCTTGTACAGCTTCTTCGGTATTTTTACTAAATTTATAAATTTAATCTTGAATATCAAGTAGTTATTTCTGTGGTTATGTTTGGGTATAGCTATGATTTTTCAGGGGTTTTCACCTTTTTGAGATTTTGAATGTGAAAAGATATCATAAAGTTTTGATGAAAATTTCTGACTTGGTTAAAAATTATTGCAGGTAATAGGTAATGGGTTATTCTTCCCAGTCCCCAGTCAAGGGTCAAGAGTCCCCAGTCAAGGGTCCCTATTTATTCCATTCTTTGCAACTGCGCTACTCTGGGGTCAATTATTTTTTGACCCAAACTAGCAAATTTAATCGCTACAGAAATTTTATTCCCTTCTCCAAAAACGTGTGTAATTTCTCCAATACCAAAGGTTTTATGTAACACCTTTTCGCCTACTTGCCATTTTTGTGTTGTGCTTGTAATATCAGGTTTTGCAGATGTGGACTTGGTAAAAGTACGAGTAACTTTATGTTTCGTGGTTAACAGTTCTTCTGGTAGTTCGTCGAGAAATTGCGATCGCATTGCTGGTTCTCTAGAACCATACAAACGTCTTTCTCTAGCATGGGATATAAATAAACGTTCTTTGGCGCGAGTTATTCCTACATAACATAAACGACGTTCTTCTTCTAAGGATGCCGGATCTTGTAAGGAACGATAACCAGGAAATAGTCCCTGTTCTAACCCGACTAAAAAGACTACCGGAAATTCCAAGCCTTTAGAAGCGTGCAGAGTCATTAAGGAAACTGCTGTTTGTCCTTCTTTTAAATTATCTAAATCAGAACTTAACGCCGCACTTTGCAAGAATGCTTGTAAGGAAATATCATCTCCTTGGTTTTCATCCTCAAATTGAGTAATGGCGTTATAAAGTTCTTTAACGTTACTGATTCGATTATCAGCTTCATCTGTTCCTTGTGCCATTAAGTCTTGAATATAGCCAGAATCTTCTAAAATTCCTTCTAAAATCTCAGAACCGGGAACTTTTGTGGTTTTTTCTTGCCATTTTTCAATAATTTTAGCAAAACTATTGACAGACTTTGCTGCACGACCAGCTAAGGTATTGACTGAAGTTTCATCACTTAATATTTCCCATAGAGTTGTACCTAATTGTTGAGAAGCATTCATTAAAGCATCCACAGTCGATTTACCAATTCCTCGACGGGGAGTGTTAATAACTCTTAATAAACTGACAGTATCAGCGGGATTATTAATTGCTCTTAAATAAGCGACAGCATCTTTAATTTCTTTGCGGTCATAAAATTTCATTCCTCCTACAACTGTATAAGGAATTTGATATTTTACGAGCAATTCTTCAAAGGGTCGAGATTGAGCGTTTGTACGATAAAGAATAGCAAAGTTACCCCAATTTATGTCTGGGTTTTGATTTTCTAAAGTGCGAATTTGATTAATTACAAAATCGGCTTCTGCTATTTCATCATCGGCTTTATAACAGTATATTGCTTCCCCTGGATCTCTTGTTGCTCTGAGAATTTTATCAATGCGTTGGGTGTTATTTTCAATTAGTTCATTTGCAGCTTGAAGAATGTTTTCACAAGAGCGATAGTTTTCTTCTAATTTTACCATTGTTCTGGTATCATCATCTTCTAAACCATCACCAAAATTTTCTTGAAATTCTAGTAAGATGGTAAAATCTGCCATTCTAAAACTATAAATTGATTGGTCTGCATCACCCACCACAAACACAGAGCGATTTTCCCAATTCCATTCACTTTTACGATTTTCACCATTGGTAACTAAAAGCTGAATGAGATCATATTGAGTGCGGTTTGTGTCTTGATATTCATCTACTAAAATATGACAAAATTTCCGATGCCAATAACCTAAAACTTGCTCATTTTGCTGAAATAATCGAGTAGGTATGAGAATTAAATCATCAAAATCTAAAGCGTTGTTTTGTGCTAATCTATCTTGATAAAGATTGTAAACATCAGCAATTACCCGACCGCGATAATTAGGTTGTTCCCGTTCAAATTCTTGGGGTGATAAACCTTGGTTTTTAGCATTGCTGATAGCGTAACGCACAGATTTATGTTCAAATTTTTTACTATCTAAATTCAGTTCTTTTGTAACTATTTCTTTGATTAAACTTTGAACATCAGATTCATCGAAAATAGAAAAGTTTTTATTCCAACGTCGTCCTTTTTCATCTTGATATTTTTCAATGTCATAGCGAAGAATGCGAGAAAATAAACTGTGGAAAGTTCCACACCACATATTTTTGATGATAGTGCGGTAAACCTTTGATTTTAACTGAGTTTGTTCGTATTCTGGTAATAAATCCAACTTTTGACCGTGTTGAGTAATTGCTAATTGTTCAGCAAATAACCTTTGTATTCGGTCTTTCATTTCCCGTGCAGCTTTATTAGTAAATGTCACCGCTAAAATATTTTCCGGGTTAACACGGTTTTGCAGAATTAAATTAGCAATACGGTAAGTCAGCGCACGGGTTTTACCGGAACCAGCACCAGCTACCACTAATAATGGTCCACAGTAGTGTTCGACTGCTTGACGTTGACTGGGGTTGAGATGGTTAAGGAAATCAATATTTGTGGTCATGGGTATGTGAAAGAGCGATCGCCTGGTATTACATCCACCAATTGTAACGATTGCTTGGGTGAGATGAACTGAACATAATTCAGTATTGATATATTCAACCAAATTTTGCTCACCAGATACCTGTTATTTGTTGGATTTAAAATATATACCTTCTACAAATTTAACCATCTTGGGGTTATTGGACTGCCACCTAATTCTATCAGTACGAATAGTAGCTTGATGGCTTTCAATAGTGTCTGGTGTTAACAACACCCCAAAATTCAAAGGCACAGTTTCCAGTTGGGACTGAAAAATTCTGTTTAAAATCAAATCTGCAACTCTATACTGGTAATGAGCGCCATCTACATAATTTTTCATTTCATTGGTGACATTTTCCGTATTCACACTCGTGTAACCAGTAAAATCCCATACTGGGGTAATTTTTACAACTTCACGCTGCCACTGTTCGTATTTTGGCCATAAGCCAGCTATATGTATACCCTCCATCTGTACAGCGTGTGTTGGTGAAAAAAATACTTTCACATCTATATTTTTTTGCTTGCAAATTTCAAGAATTTTTTGAAAATCATTAAGGCGAGCAGGGGAAAGTTGGTAGTTTTTATATCGATCTTCTTTCTGAAAATAACTTTTTAAAACTGCTTGGAATTGCAGTAACATTTGTTCAGATTTATTGTTATTTTCACCTTGAATATTTGTGAAATCTATTGAGTTTGCATCTTCCGATTTTGATGGTAAATTGGCCGTTAGTGTAGTCCAACTTGATTGGAATGCACTGAAAGAAAAAATAGCATTTAAAGCATCCTGCAAAACAAGATATTTTTTTTGTAACCTTTCTGCTACAAAATCTGGAGATGTTTGGACTCCAATACCAAATGAGAAAAAGTCCAAGCCAATTACGACTTTTTTTAAATCTGGTTGATTAAACAATGCGTGTTGAAAGTACAGCAATTGTTCTTGTGTTCCAGAACCAGGTAAAGCTAAGTTATATACTGGTTGACTATTGGCAAAAACTGGATGATTAGTAGATAACCTTAATGCAGTAGATGAGCCTAATAAAATAGTTTTCGGTTTAATGCGAGTTACTTCAATTGCTTTTATCAGTCTGGTGTTATTCTTACTAACAGGCTTTTCTTGATTGACACCTTTAATTTTACTAATACTAAATAGTTCATAGGGATCTATCAATAAATTGAATAACCCAAAAGTCAATAGACTGGAAGAAACTAGGGAAAAAAAGACTAAATTAAAATGTTTATAGGTTTTGATATTCATGCTGATTTAGAACTGGAAGTAAAGAAATTCAGATATTTGATTAAGTGACAAAAAGCAATATATAGCAATAAATGATACGCCCAAAGTCCACCACAAATTAGGTTTAAATCTATCCATAATCTCTTGAGTATTTGGCAATAGGACAACCCATATTATGAGTCCAAAAATAAAAATAAGTGTCTCTTTACCTGGTAAATAAGGATAACTACGCTGAAATCTAACGCCAAAGGCCGTCAGCCATTGCCAGCTAGACTGGTATCCTTCTGTTAATACCAAACCCTTCATTCCTGCCATTGTCCGTAATAATTCTACAGCATCAGTAATATTTTGAGCGCGAAATAGTACCCAGCCAATGATGACAGCGATAAATGTTATTAACCAAGCAAAGAACTTTGGCAGGGGCTTACCAAATTTACGCCAACCATGATTAATACAAAGATATAATCCATGTAGTCCACCCCAAGCTATGAAAGTCCAACCAGCACCATGCCATAAACCACCGATTAACATTGTAATGAAAAGATTGATATAACGTCTTACTTGCCCATGACGATTACCACCTAATGGAATATAAAGATAGTCCCGTAGAAAATTAGAAAGAGTAATATGCCAGCGTCGCCAAAAATCAATTATTGAAGTTGCTTTATAGGGTGAGTTAAAGTTAATAGGTAGTCGAAGATTAAACATGAAACCTAAGCCAACTACCATATCAGAATAACCAGAAAAATCAAAGTATAATTGCAATGTATAACTTAATGCTCCAACCCAAACTTCTAGAAAACTTGCTGTACTAGCATGAGTAAAAACGGGGTTGACAAAACGAGCAACGTGATCAGCAATAACTAATTTTTTAAACAGCCCAAGTATAAACCATGTGATACCAATGGATATATTTTTATGAGAAAAGAATAAATTTCTCATTTTCTGAAACTGGGGAATTATGTCAATATGGTTAACAATTGGACCTGAAATTATATAGGGAAAAAATGTAACAAATAAACTATAATCAATAAAATTATAATTTTTATTTCTACCACGGTAAACATCTACTAAATATGCAGTTTGAGTAAATGTGTAAAAAGAAATTCCCAAAGGAAAAATAATTGTGGGAATACTCCAATTTATACTAATTACCTGATCAATAATATTAATGAAAAAGTTAGCATACTTATAATATCCTAATATGACTAAGTTAAACCAAACTCCCAAAACCAGAAAAATTTTGGCTCTTTTACTACCTAATATTGACTTACTTATTAATTTGCTAAATTGATAATTAATTAAAATAGAGAGTAGTAATAAGGGAAGATAAACAAGACTCCAAAAACTATAAAAAACTAAAGAAGCTATCAATAAAAAAAATCGAGATAACTTAGTTAAACGCCATGTATTTATAGCGAAAAACCCTAGTATTGTGATTGGCAAAAAACAAAAAATAAATGGGTATGAATTAAATAACATCGTTACTTTTTTAATATATTTTGCTGTAGTTAGTCATGGATTTGCAAATCCAATATTTTGTTTTTAGTGAAAATTATTTGTTGTTGATTCGGATTTTTTTAAATCTAAAGTAGATTCTTTATTTTTATTAAAATCATCAAAAAATATATTATTCTGTTTTTTATATAAATGTTATTTTTTTTACAAAAATTTACATATTTTGTTTATTCCTGCACCGTCACTTTAATTTATGTTGAATTGGAAAACTGGTTTTGCCTTACTGATGGCTGTATGTTTGATAGCCACTGGAATAGTAGGATATTTGCTAGGGGGAATTGATCCAAATCAAATTCAGTCCTGGTTAAAAGCAGCGGGAATATGGGCTCCTGTTACTTATATATTAATCTATGTGGTAGCAACAATTTTGATTTTGCCTTCAACAGCATTAAATCTGACTGGGGGGGCAATTTTTGGAGTTTGGATGGGGACATTTTGGACAAGTATCGGAGCAATTATAGCGGCGATCGCTGCCTTTTTCTTTGCCCGCACCATAGGACGTGAAGTGGTTTCTGTGCGACTAGCAGGACGTTGGCAAGCTATAGATGCCGAAGTGCAACAAGGTGCTATTTTTTATATGTTCGCCATTCGTTTGATGCCAATTTTGCCCTATGGGTTGGTAAATTTTGCAGCAGGGTTGACATCAATCAGTTTTAAAGATTACCTAATTGGCACTACATTGGGAACAGTACCAGGAATTTTACCATTTGTGATGTTGGGTAGTTCTGGTTTAAAGGCTATCCGTACCGGTGATGTTTTGCCATTAGTTACTGCTTTGGCATTAATTGGAATGCTCGTTGGTGGTTCTACTTGGTATCGTCGTCGTCGCTCTTTTCCATCTCGTAAAAAACCTTAATATATAGCTCAAATATGCTACCTAAATATTCTTTTCTTGTCCCGATCTACAACGAAGAAGAAACAATTTATGAAATGTATCGCCGTATTTCTCTGGTGATGAATCAGATGGATGGTTCAGTAGAATTGTGTTTGATTAATGATGGTAGTCGCGATCGCTCTTTACAAATGATACGCGAATTACACCAAAAAGATCCCCGTGTAGTTTACTTGAGTCTGGCACGGAATTTTGGCCATCAAATTGCTGTTACAGCAGGGTTAAATTTTGTTCGTGGACAAATAGTTGTGATTTTAGATGCTGATTTACAAGATCCACCAGAATTAATTCCAGAAATGGTGGAACTCTGGAAACAAGGATATCAAATTGTTTACGCTCAACGAACAAAACGCCGTCAAGAAGGTTTATTTAAACGTTTTACAGCTTATGCTTTTTATCGGATCTTGAAAAATCTCGCAGACGTTGATATTCCTACCGACACTGGAGATTTTTGTCTATTAGATCGCAAAGTTGTTGATGTACTCAATGCTATGCCAGAAAGAAACCGCTACATTCGAGGGTTACGCTCATGGGTTGGTTTTAATCAAACCGCCATCAGATTTGAAAGAGATCCTCGTTTTGCGGGTGATGTTAAATACACCTTTAACAAATCTTTTGCATTGGCAATTAACGGACTAGTTTCTTTTTCCAAAGTACCGCTAAGGCTCTCAACCTATTTAGGATTGTTAGCTGCTATAGTTTCATTATTTATGTCTCTGCTGGTTTTGTACTGGCGACTTTTTACCCCCCATTCTCCCCTCACAGGCATTACTATAATTTTGATGATTGTCTTCTTTTTGGGAGCAGTACAACTAGTGAGTATTGGCATTTTGGGTGAGTATATCGGGCGTATTTATGAAGAGGTGAAACAAAGACCTCTTTATACACTATCAGAAGTGGCAGGTTTTAATGAACAGTATCAGCAGGATACTCAAAAACGAGCGACACTTGCAGAATAGGCTCTCAAACCAGCTTACTTCTTCACCGTCAAAGGTAAATTTACTCTAAAAGTAGAACCAGCACCAAGCTGACTTTTGACAATAATCTCACCTCCCAACATTTTGCAAAAATGACTGCTAATAGCTAATCCTAAGCCAGTACCACCATATTTCTTAGTAGTTGAATTATCGCCTTGTGTAAAGGGTTGAAACAGCTGCTGCTGTTGACTGGGTGACATTCCAATACCTGTATCAGTGACAGTAAAGCTCATCATACCTAAAGGAGCTTCCTTAAGTAAGTTTGTTTTCTCATGCTTAACAGTCAAAGTCACTTTGCCGTTGGTTGTAAATTTAGCAGAATTGCTGAGTAAGTTTAATAATACTTGTCGCATCCTCATTTGGTCAGCATACATTGTCCCCAGATTCTCATCACATTCCACTACTAAAGTATTGCCATTCTTTTCCATAGCTGGTTTAACTGTGAGAACAATATTATTAATTAAATTTGTGATATCAAATGTTTCTGGGTAGAGAGTCATTTTTCCGGCTTCAATTTTGGACAAATCGAGGATATCGTTAATGAGTTCTAGTAAATGTCTACCAGCCGAATTGATAGTTTCTAAATCTGTAACAAATTCTGGGGTTGCACCAATATCAGCAGCATCATCTTTCAACAGTTGACTTAAACCAATGACTGCATTTAACGGTGTACGTAACTCGTGACTGACATTAGCCAGAAATTGGCTTTTTGCCTTACTAGCAGCCTCAGCTAATTCTTTCGCTTGTTGTAGTTGTTTAGTTCGTTCAGATACTCTTTCAATCAAGCGATTGAGAGATTTAGCCAGCAAGCCAATTTCATCATCAGTGGTGATGGGAGCGCGTAAATCAAAATTAGATTTTTTTGCCACCTGTTCAGCTACTTGAGTTACAGTAATTACAGGTTCAGCGATCGCTCGACTGGTACGCCAAGCCATCACAGAAGCAATAACTGCCGATACCAGCATACTGACTATGACAATTGCTCTTTCCACAAATCTCGCTTGCTCTACATCGCTTCGTCTTTCCTGCTCTTGTTGTTGAGCAGTTCGTAAAATTCTAGTCAAATTATCTGATAACTTATCTAGCTCCTCGACTGTGTGACTATTCATAATTGTCAGCAACTGCTCTCGTACTAAGTCCACTTGTTCTGGCTGCACGCTTTTGGTATCAAGTTGCTGCAAAATAGTTTCTATCTGGTCAATATAGGTTTTTAGGCTAGTAGAGTAATCGAATAATAAGGTTTGTAAAGTGCTGCTGTTGGCCGCTAATGTCTGTGGGTTACTGTTTATATATTCATAAATTTTTTGTTCTAATTTTTGAGCTTCGTCAAACGAATTGAGTAATTCAGATTTTTTCTTGTCTAGCCTTTGTGCATTATCCAACACAGCAACTAAGTTTGCAGCTCGGAATTGTGCCTCAATTACGGCATCTTTATAATTGTTGAGTAATTCTCCTTGCTGGTTTGCTTGATAGAATTGCCGAACTTCTCTTCCTCGATAGTAGTTGGCCAGCACCAACCCAGTCAGGGAACCAAAAAAGCCAATTCCAATAGCTACAAAGTAACCATAGCCAATCTTTTGATGGATACGCCATGAACTAGCCTTAAGTTTCCCACGGGAGGGAAATTCTATAGTTGGGAGTTCATCTATTTTTGGCTCTTGAGTTGACACTTTCTTGCTTTCCAAACTTTTGTCAACAAAGGTGGGTTTTGGATCTGGCAGATCGGCAATTTATTCAAGCTCCCACAAATATTACCAACTAAGTCTAGCCTTTATAATCACTCATAATGTGATTAAATTGGAATTTATCTTTTTTGATAACAGGAGTAAATCATTCTTTCCGAGATAATAACATGGACTTATATTGATTAGTAAGGGAACTGATTTTTTTCAACCATCACATAGGAGTCCTACAGAAAGAAAAACAAGTAATTATATCATTAAATATAATCAATGTCCAGTCTATATGAACAGACAAAAGCAATTGTTACATATTAGTATCAATAATCAATAAGTTAATTGACGAATGCGGCTGAAGATAGCTTTAATATCAGATAAAATCAGCCTTTAGCCTTGTATCAATGACAGGTGTAGTGATTTGCCTGATTTGTACTGTAACAAGTACGATCTTAAGCAAATAACTTGAAGAAGGAGTCAGGAGTCAGTAGCCAGGAGTCAGAATCAATCAGTCGAGGATTGGGACCTGGGACTGATTAAAGACCACCAAATCGCAGATTTGGTGGGGGTCTGAAACCCGGTTATTCATCCGCCGCTCGCACAGAATACCCAACTGAATTCTGACTCCTGACTCCTGAATTCTGTTCGATAACATAGGATAATCACAAGCTCTTGGTCAAATCATTGGTGAATTTCAGAAACTTCTCGAAAATATCATCAACTGACTTTCTATCTTATAGTTGATGCAGTAGAGGTAAGGCAGTAATTATGTTTATAGGAAATTCAAAACCCTTTTAAACCTAATTGTGCTGTTCCAGGATTCTATTGCCTACTCAACAGCCTTGTGGTCATAATTGTGCAGATTAGGAAAACTCGACTGTCAAAATTATAGGAGTGAAAATGCAAGAACCAGAATACACAGAAACCAAGTCAAAAGATACAACAATTCCAGATATCAACACCCAACCAGGAAGCATCACCAAACTTCAGCCTCCTGTACAGTCTCAAGAACAATGGCTCAAATATGGGCAGCAAATTTCTGGCTTTCTAGGTACATTACCTGACTACGTAGGTAACTTTTTTAATCAATACAAGCAGCCTATAGTTAGCGTTGGATTAGTGATTACAGCAATTGTCACCGTTAAGGTACTATTGGCTGTACTAGATTCTCTCAATGATATTCCTTTAGTAGCACCTACCTTTGAGTTGATTGGTATTGGTTATTCTGCTTGGTTTGTTTATCGCTATTTACTCAAAGCTTCATCTCGGCAAGAGTTAACCAGTGAAATTACAACCCTCAAATCACAAGTTGTAGGTAAAGACTCTTAAGAATTTTAAGAAGTCAGGAGTCAGGAGTCAGGAGTCAGGAGAAAGAATTAATTTTTCCCCCTGCACCCTGCTCCCTACCTCCTCAAAGCACTCTTAAGATGCTGGGAATGCTGTCTATGGCTTCTAGGGTTTGAATTTCGGCTAAAGCTTGTCTAAAGTCCCCTTCTCTGACATCGTGGGTGACAACGACAATTTCCGCTAGTTCTGCCTGAAAACCTGTTTGTACAACTGACTCTAAACTCACGCCATATTTGCCAAAAATAGTACCCAATTTACCAATCACACCTGGTTGATCTTTTGTTAAAAACCGAGCATAAAATCGGGTGACGAGTTGGTCAATGGGGGCAATTTGAGAGTAATGTTGATGACTACAAGCTAATAGGGGATTTGGTTTGGGGGTATTAGTTTTCAGAGTTGCGACAAGATTGAGTATATCCGAGCAGACCGCACTAGCAGTAGCACCTGCACCGGCACCAGGTCCAAAGAACATGACTTGGCCAATGGGTTCACCTTCAACGAGAATGGCATTATAAACACCGTTAATACTAGCCAAAGGATGAGTTTGGGGTACTAAGGTAGGATTAACTCTGACCGACAACTGAGAGTTATCATCGGTTTGGCCTTTGGCGATCGCCAGTAGTTTAATCACAAATCCCAATTTGGCAGCATAGGCAATATCTGTCTTGGTGACTTGGCGAATGCCTTCACAATATACATCTTGGAGATTAATCCGCCCACCAAAGCCTAAAGATGCCAAGATAGCGATTTTATCGGCTGCATCTAAGCCATCGACATCAGCAGTAGGGTCAGCTTCAGCATAACCTAAACGTTGAGCATCAGCTAAAACATCATCGAAGTCGCTACCTTCCGTTTGCATCCTGGTGAGGATGTAATTAGTTGTACCATTGACAATGCCAGTGATGGCATGGATCTGGTTGACACTTAAAGACTGCTTCAGGGGTTGAATTACGGGGATACCTCCGCCTACAGAGGCTTCTAGCATCACATATACCCCGGCTTCGTTGGCAGCGGTAAATATTTCCGCTCCAAATCGAGAGATGGCGGCTTTATTGGCTGTGACTACGTGCTTACCATTTTTAATAGCGGTGAGGATGAGCGATCGCGCTGGTTCCAATCCGCCCATAACTTCAACAATTATATCTATCTCTGGATCATTGACAATAGCTTCTAAATCTGTAGTTACTATCCCGGTTGGTAATTCTACCGGACGGGCTTTGTCAAGCGATCGCACTCCTACTCGATATATTTCTATTTCTGATAACAGTGGGTGACGACCTTTCTGGTCTTGCAATAATTGCACAGTCCCCGTTCCCACAGTACCTAATCCTAATATTCCTAGTTTAACACCCACAGATTTTGCACCCAAATTTCAAAATTTAATATTTGACTACTGTCACCTTCTATATATATTCATAACAAAACAATTGTAGGTAGAGCATTAGCCCTACCTACTAATTATCCTTTGTCTAGTGACCAATGACCAATGACCAATGACCAATAAGCAAATTAGTATGTTTCTACGTGCCAGCGTCCTGCTTTCTTGAGAGCCTTCTGGTAATCACTCCAGGTTACACCTTCCTTAGCAGCAGCAGCGGATAAAGCTGCATCAATACCATCTTCCATACCGCGCAAACCGCAGATGTAAGTGTGGGTTTTTTCATTTTTAATCAATTGCCACAGTTCATCAGCGTGTTCTGCTACACGGTCTTGGATGTACATTCTGCCACCTTGGGCGTTTTGTTGTTCCCGGCTGATAGCATAGGTGAGACGGAAGTTATCAGGATATTTAGCCTGCATCTCTTCCAATTCTTCCTTGTATAAGATGTTGGGAGTTTTAGGTACACCAAACAGTAACCAAGCAAATCCTTTGAATTGGTATTCTGGGTTAGCTGCTCTTTCTGCGTCCTTGAACATCCGCCACAGATAGGCACGCATAGGAGCAATACCTGTACCTGTTGCTAACATGATGACATTGCTATCAGTATCTTCAGGTAGCAACATTTCCTTACCTACAGGACCAGTGATTTTTACTTCGTCACCGGGTTGTAGTTGGGTTAGATAAGTGGAGCAAACACCGTAGACTGTTTCACCACTTTCTGGGTGCTTATATTCCAATTGACGGACACACAGTGAAACTGTCTTATCATCTACATCATCACCGTGACGAGTAGAAGCAATAGAGTATAGTCTGAGTTTTTCCGGCTTACCGTTTTTGTCAACACCAGGGGGAATAATGCCGATACTTTGACCTTCGATGTACTTCAAGTTGCCACCAGACAGGTCAAACTTGATATGTTGAACAATACCAATTCCGCCTTCTTTCACTAACGGTTCATTAGAGATTACCTTACCAATAAAAGGAGCGTTAGGACGGTAAGTGTTCACAGGAACATCAGCGTGTTTGGCTTTCGCTTGAGTCATGGTGTTGCCTTTTTTATCCTTAGCTGGTGATTTAGCAAAACCTTTGGTTTCGCTACTGTTACTAACAGGTGTGGCTTTACCATTACCCTCACTTTTAGCATTCACATCAGGTGTTACTAACTCGCTTACTTCGCTGTTAGCAGTAACTACAGTAGTTTTACCATTAAGTAACTGTAGTGCCGATATTGGCTGAATGCTAACAATTTTGCCGCCTAAACGAGTAATCCGTCGCATTTCTTGATTCATGCGGTTGTAAGGTACTCTGATGAATACACTGCCACTTTTACGAATTGGGTAGTTCGTTTGGTCAGATTCTTCATTCTGACGCAGACCCACCACTTCGTAAACGAAGACGCGGCTACCTGATTCTATATTGGCAGCACCCTCAACAGCACCTTGATTGTACATTCGTTCTACCACTCCGATATTTACTTAACCGTTTATCAAAAAATAATTCTCATCCTATGCCAGCTTTAGTTTACCGGATTTTCGTTGCACAAAACTGGCCTTCTGAGAAAAGGACATCATTCTCATGATGCCTTGCTAAGTACATTCGGCAAAGACATATCGGGCATGATAAAAAACACACCTGTTCATCTTCTAAATTTAGATGATCAGTCTTTGACAGAATGTTAATATGAATCAATTTAATTTTTTTTTCGGTAATTACATGGTTATCAATTCTCCCAATAACATAGATATATATTCTGACACCGCTACAAAGCAAAAATAAATATTTAAATTTCTTGGCTAGGTATCCTCAAGAAATTATACCCTTTTTTTAACTATATCTACTAGAGAAATTTATTTAGGCAATATATAGGAATCCTATTTGATTTTTGATAGCTTGTGTGGCGTAGCCATACAAGACTCAGTACACACTGAAATCCTTCTTACCTGTTCCCTGTTCCCTACCTCAACAAAAAATATGGCTTACGCCACGCTACGCGGACATAAATCAAATCAAATCAAATCGCTATATATATTTTTGTATGGGTAATGATGCTTTATGATCTTTTGCTGGCTAAAATCTAAAATATTGTTTAAGAATGCTCGATACACTATAGGATTGTTTTTAACAGCAAATCTTGTTACAAAATACATCTTTCTGTTAAAATCTAGTATACCACTAGGATTAAATACTTACCAGCCCAGAATTCAGGATAGTTGAACTAAGTAACAAGTATAACTTTGTTCACCACTGGTCTGATATGCTGTTTTTATGCTGGGTAGCCAGAACACAGGACCTTACCTTTGGGGTAAACTCCTGGCTTCAAAAATCTGTTGTGAGAAAAAATATTGATTGACACATCTTTTTTAGTATTTAGAGGAGATTTATGACAAGTAAGCCGGAACGCGTGGTACTGATTGGAGTAGCCGGAGACTCAGGGTGCGGTAAATCTACGTTTTTGCGTCGATTGATCGATTTATTTGGTGAAGAATTAATGACAGTTATCTGCTTGGATGACTATCATTCCCTAGACCGCAAACAACGCAAAGAAACAGGAATAACCGCGCTCGACCCCAGAGCTAACAATTTTGACCTCATGTATGAGCAAATTAAAGCTCTGAAAGAAGGTCAAGCGGTTGATAAGCCGATTTACAACCACGAAACCGGCATGATCGATCCTCCAGAAAGGATTGAACCCAACCACATTATAGTAGTTGAGGGACTGCATCCTTTATATGATGAACGGGTGAGAGCCTTACTTGATTTCAGTGTTTACTTTGACATCAGTGATGAAGTCAAAATTGCTTGGAAGATTCAACGCGATATGGCTGAACGTGGCCACCGCTATGAAGATGTTTTAGCCCAAATCAATTCTCGCAAACCTGACTTTGACAAGTTCATTGAACCCCAAAGAGAATTTGCGGATGTGGTTTTACAAGTATTACCCACCAACTTAATCAAAAACGACACCGAGCGCAAAGTTCTGCGGGTACGGATGTTGCAACGGGAAGGTAAAGAAGGGTTTGCTCCAGCTTACTTGTTTGACGAAGGTTCAACCATCCAGTGGACTCCTTGCGGACGTAAACTGACTTGTTCTTACCCTGGTATGCAAATGTACTATGGTTCAGACGTGTATTATGGTCGTTACGTCTCTGTCTTGGAAGTAGATGGTCAGTTTGATAACCTGGATGAAGTAATTTACATCGAAAACCATCTCAGCAATACATCTACTAAATACGTAGGTGAGATGACTCACTTATTACTACAACACCGCGAGTATCCAGGTTCCAATAATGGTACTGGTTTGTTCCAAGTGCTGACAGGGTTGAAAATGCGCTCTGTTTATGAGCGTTTGACAGCTAAGGAAGCAAAGTTAGCGGTTCAAGTCTAAAGTCACCAATGCTGGTAAATACAAAAGGGGGTTCATCTGTTGGGTGTACCCCTTTTTTGTATCAATGTGGAGACAATACTGTTTGGTTAAGAGTTTTCGTAGGTTGGGTTGAACAAAGTGAAACCCAACAAACCCTTGTAAATGTTGGGTTTCCTAGCGTCAACCCAACCTACATAATTATATATTTTGGGCTTAACCGAAAAGTATTGAATGTGGAGATGTCTAATTAATTCTTACACTTTGAGAACTCCTGCTAGAGAAATTTTTCGTGAGATCAGAAGACACTCATGATTAAGTGTGTAAATATGGTTATGATTTCAGAAATTAGTAGCTGAACTAAAATACCCAAATTTAGTCAGTGATGAAAATTCTTCAAGGAGGAACTTCCTTTGTCTCGACGCTATTTATTTACCTCCGAGTCTGTAACTGAAGGTCATCCAGATAAAATATGTGATCAAATTTCCGATACTATTCTGGATGCTTTACTGTCAGAAGATCCTGCTAGTAGGGTTGCTGCTGAAGTAGTAGTTAATACTGGGCTGGTTCTAATTACTGGTGAAATTACCACCAAAGCAAATGTAAATTTTGTCAATTTAGCGCGGAAGAAAATTGCGGAAATTGGCTACACTGATGCAGTCAACGGCTTTTCTGCCAATAGTGCTAGTGTACTGGTAGCTTTGGATGAACAATCACCTGATATTGCTCAAGGTGTAAATACTGCCCAAGAAACCCGCGCTGAGGATAGTGAAGAACTATTCGATAAAATTGGGGCTGGTGATCAAGGTATCATGTTCGGTTTTGCTTGTAACGAAACACCAGAATTGATGCCTTTGCCGATTAGTCTAGCACACCGCATCGCCCGGAGATTGGCAGCAGTAAGGAAAACAGGTGATTTGCCATACCTGCGTCCTGATGGGAAAACCCAAGTTACCGTAGTTTATGAAGATGGCAAACCCGTAGGTATTGACACAATTTTGATTTCCACCCAGCATACACCTAATATTGGGGATATTACTGATGATGCTGCAGTGCAAGCTAAGATTAAAGAAGACCTGTGGGCTGCGGTGGTGATACCCGTGTTTGGCGATATTGAAGTTAAGCCAACGGAAGATACACGCTTTCTAGTTAATCCTACGGGTAAATTTGTGATCGGTGGACCTCAAGGAGATTCTGGCCTAACGGGACGGAAAATCATTGTGGATACCTATGGTGGTTATTCTCGACATGGTGGTGGTGCTTTCTCTGGTAAAGACCCCACAAAGGTAGACCGTTCTGCGGCTTATGCTGCTCGTTATGCGGCGAAAAATATTGTCGCGGCTGGGTTAGCAGACAAATGTGAAGTGCAGTTAAGTTATGCCATTGGTGTAGCGCGACCTGTAAGCATTTTTGTGGATACCTTTGGGACTGGGAAGGTTGATGATGAAATTTTGCTGGAATTAGTCAAAGATAACTTTGAACTGCGTCCAGCAGGAATTATCCACACTTTCAATTTGCGTAACTTACCCAGTGAAAGAGGCGGACGTTTCTATCAGGACGTTGCAGCTTATGGTCATTTGGGAAGAACTGATTTAGATTTACCTTGGGAACGCACTGACAAGGTGGATGTGTTAAAGCAAGCAGCTAATAAGTTGCTTTCGGACGCTATCGCACCTGCATTAACTTAAAAAACTAAAAACCTAAATCCCCGAATTCTCAAAGAAGTCGGGGATTTATGGTGATTAGGATATCAGCTGCTGACAAAATTAAGATCCAACCAGACTTTCTTTCAATTCTGTCACCTGCTGTAGCTTATTCCCAGTCAGGAACTGTTGCGTCTTCTCCACCAATACCGATACCAGTGTTATATATTTCTGCATCAGTAATGGTTAGGTTATTCATTGATGCTTGATAGACGTTGGAATCGTTAATAACAGCACTGGTGAGGTTGACACCGTTGAGATTAGCTTGTTTTAAATTGACGTTGGTGACAAAAGCTGATGTTAAATTTGCACCTGCCAAATTTGCTCCTGTGAGGTCAGCACCTTCGAGGTTAGCTTCTGTTAAGTTAGCTCCTTGGAGATTTGCACCTCTTAAGTCTGCACCGATTAAATGAGCGCCACTGAGGTTGACTCCTGATAGTTCACAGCGTTGACATTCCCCAGTTGACAAAAGTTTTTGTAGGTCTTGAGTATTCCCAGCTTGGACTGAGTTGGCGAAAAATAGGGGCGCGGCTAAGGCTATAGCGGCTAATAGCTGGCGTTTCATAATTTCCCCCTTCCTTTTATAGAGTAGAATCCGTTCTTTTCCTCACAATTTAATTATCTCACCAAATGGCTAAATAATGTTGATTTATCTCACAAATTCGATGTGATTTTTAATCAAATGGCTATTGATGCTATAACTCTGACTGGAGTTGGGTTTGAGCTAGATATAAATGCGGAAGTTGGGGAAATTTAGGATGTTAAATTTTGTGTTAAATATTTTCAAGTTGGATTTTTTTAAGCATATTTGGGTTTGTTAGTAAATGAGTAATTTTTCTTATTAAATAGGTGCTTTTAGGAAAGAAAGTCTCGCATATACTCTGTCACTAATTCTGGCTGTTCTTGTTGGACCCAATGACCAGAATTAGGAATATATTTGATTTGTAAGTTTCTGACATATTCTTGAGTACCATAGGTTAATTCTTTACCTAGTGCGGTGTCATGTTCTCCCCAGATCATGAGGGTGGGAACTTCCAGAATAGGCCAGGTTTTATTGGGGGTTAATTGGGAAAATAAGTTGCGGTAATAGTTTAACATAGCTGTAATTGCACCTCGTTTGGCGGCTGCATTTTTGTAGGCTTCAATATCTGCTTTGGTGAAGGCGTTTTTATTAAAAGCTGTACCTTGAATTGCTTTGGCTATGGCTTCATAGTCAGAAGCTTGCAGGAGTAGTTCGGGAAGTAGAGGGAGTTGAAATAAGAAGATATAATAACTGCGTAATAGTTGCTGAGGAGTGCTTAAACCCTGAGTAAATTTGGCAGGATGGGGGAGGTTGAGTATAATTAGCTTTTCTACCATATGTGGGTGAGCGTAGGCAAAATTCCAAGCGATCGCACCACCCCAGTCATGAGCGACTAAAACACAACTTTCATATCCTAAACCTTTAATTACTCCTTCAATGTCTTTAATAAATTCATCCATTACATAAGCAGACTGTGCTTGGGGTTTATCACTATCGTTATAACCGCGTAAATCAAGGGCAACAACCTGGTAATCTTGAGCAAATGCAGGTATTTGATGCCGCCATGAGTACCAAAATTCAGGAAACCCATGCAACATTAACATTAACGGTCCTTCCCCTTGAGTGACATAATGTAATGTGATGTCATTGGTGGTTATATAGGCGTGTGTCCAGGAATTTTCGATGATAGACATAAGATTTGATAGATTTAAAGCTTCTGTAATTTTTACTAAAAGTAATTATACAAAGTATTTTCTAGGAAAACATCTATAAAAAGTTAGGTTGTAAATGAGTAAAGTAGAGATACGGGGTGTTTGGTTAACGAAAACTGATAGTCAGGTTCTCAAGTCAAGAAAAAACATTGCTCAAGCGATGGAATTTTTGGCTGAAACGGGATTTAATGTGGTGTTTCCAGTTGTTTGGAATCAAGGGGTTACTTTGTATCCGAGTGCGACAATGTGGCGGATGTTTGGTATAGAAATTGATTCCAGATTTTTGGGACGTGATCCTTTACAGGAAGTAGTAGAGGAAGCGCGACGGGTGGGTTTAAAAGTCATACCTTGGTTTGAATATGGTTTTGCTAGTTCTTATAATTTAAATGGCGGGTTTTTATTACAGCAAAAACCAGAATGGGGAGCTTATGATTACAAGGGTAATTTATTGAAAAAAAATGGTTTTGAATGGTTGAACGCTTTTGATTTCCAGGTACAGGAATTTTTGTTAAATTTAGTTTTAGAAGTAGTAAAGAATTACGATGTTGATGGTGTGCAGGGAGATGATCGTTTTCCGGCGTTACCATCGGAAGGTGGATATGATAAAATTACTGTAAACCGCTACCATCAACAGTTTCAAAAATATCCCCCAAAAAACTACAAGGATAAACATTGGTTACAGTGGCGTGCTAATATTTTAACTGATGTTTTGGCATTACTTTATCAAGAAGTGAAAGGGGTTAATCCTGATTTATTAGTTTCCATGTCTCCTAATATTTATGATTGGGGTTTTCGGGAATATTTACAAGATTATCCTACTTGGTTAAAGCAAGGATTTGTTGATATTATCCATCCGCAAATTTATCGGCGTGATTTTTTAAGTTATAAATGTATTATTAAGAGATTGGTAAATGAGCAGTTTACAGATGCGATGTTACCAAAGTTAGCACCGGGAATTTTAATTAAGTTAGGAAAATATAGAATTAAACCAGATTATTTATTACAGGTAATTGAATATCATCGTCAACAGGGAATTAATGGGGAGGTATGCTTTTTTTATGAAGGTTTGCGGGAGAATAATCATCAGTTAGCAAAAGTTTTAAGAAATGGTCCCTATGCTGAGTCAGCTTTGTTTCCCAAGTTGGCAGATTTACAAGATGTTAATGTAAGTTATCCCAGGTCTACTTCTATTTTACAACGATTGGAAAAACGGTTAAGAAAGATTTTTAAGGTATGATGAAATTAGAAACACAACAAATTATTGAAGTTCTCAAACAAGATTTACCGACTTTGTTTGAACAGGATATTTCTTATGATATTTATTCCCAGGATATCTTGTTTTGTGATCCGGTGAATAAGTTTAAGGGTAAGTTTAATTATCGGATTATTTTTTGGACTTTGCGTTTTCATGGTCAGTTGTTTTTTACGGATATTGCTTTTGATTTACATGATGTTTCTCAAACTGATGCAAGTACGATTTTAGCAACTTGGACAGTGCGGGGTGTGTTGCGTGTTCCTTGGAAAGCGCGGTTATTTTTTAATGGTTATTCGACTTATAAGTTAAATGATGGGGGTTTAATTTATGAACATATTGATACTTGGGATAGGGAACCTGGGGAGATTTTAAAGCAGTTTTTTAGGAAGGGGGAGTGATTTTTCGTTAGTTGTTGAGGATGGGTAGTGATTGAACCACGAAGAAGCGAAGGAAGCGAAGGAAGAGAGGAAAAGAAGATAGATATAGAAAGAGGTTGTTCTATGCTAGATTTTATGAGGATTGATTTATATCTGGATTTATCAAACCATTTTGAAGTTTTGCTATAACCTCTGCCATTTTTGAATTGTGAAGTTTTGTAACGATAGATATGTAATAAAACATTCGTGTCGAATGAAAAAATACATTCTTTCCATAGTTCTGCAAATTCTTTCTCTGTGGGTTGATAATAACCAGGGAATAAATCACGCATATTCATAATTTTGATAATTTATTGAGTGTTGTTTAAATCCTACTTTGTATCTATACAATGGTAACACGCAATTAGGGAAAAATAATTGTTTCTAAAATCTCTACATTCTTCGTTTACTCGAAATCAAACTACCTGGACATCCTATAAATCCTTAAATCCTGGATATCCTGATTCAGACATTTTCCAAAGTATTGGTATCTAACAGATAAATCATAACAATGGTTTTCTTTCAGATTGTTCTTCTTGGGGCGCTCTTTCTAATGCTTCTCCTTCCCAAGCTCCAAATGTACTCAGAAATTCTGAAGACCATTGACGTTTTTGTGGTTTCTGTACTTGTTGATAAACGATGATTACTTCTACATCAGCATCTTTAATTTCTGGTAAAGGTATGTGTAACATCCCATCGTTACCAATGTAAGATTCTAGTTTTATAGTTTGCATTATTCATCTTTCTCCTTTAATATTTCGATATTATAACCTTTATTTCTTCCTTTGCGTGAGTGTGAGTATTGAAGATTTTTATGAAACGAACCACAGAGGCACAGAGGACACAGAGGAGGAGTTTTTGAGTAATGTTTATTTATGATTTAGACAATTAAATCCATCGCTTCCTGAATTATTTCATCCTGATTTACTAATTCTCCTAACTCATCTGCTGTATATCTTCCTTCAAATGCTTCTAGTGCAGCTTTTCTTAATGCTGATTCATAAGCATCTTGTAAGGTTGTTTGTAGTTCGTATTCTGTTAAATAAGTTCCTTTGTTTTTGGGACGTTGGTTTGTGCGTTGAATTTGTTTAATTGAATTTAAAATTGATGTTTCCCAAGAACGAGTAGAGCGTTTTTCTGCTTTTTGTTTAATCAAATGCAATAAAACAATAATCCCATAACTAAAAATTTTATTTAATTTATCCGACTTACTCATTTCCTCCAACTCTTCTACTAATTCTAAAGCTTCGGGAATTTTACCATCATGTAATAATTCTTTTAAGGTTAATAATTCTTCCATAGTCTTTGATGACTCCTATCATCATTTACATTATAATCTAACTTTTTTCTTCCTTTGCGTCTCTGCGTCTCTGCGTGATAAATTAAGATTTATGAAAACGAACCACAGAGGCACAGAGAACACAGAGGAAGAGTTTTTGAGTAATGTTTATTTACATCCTGTACATCCTTAAATCCTGGACATCCTGATTTAGACAACTGCCGGATATTGTTTCAAGACTTGCTTTAAATATTGTCCGGTGTAGGAACGTTGATTTTTTGCTACTTCTTCTGGTGTTCCGGCAACAATTATTTCTCCTCCTTTGTCTCCTCCTTCTGGTCCTAAATCTATGACCCAATCCGAACAACGAATGACATCTAGGTTATGTTCAATTACTAAAATCGAATTTCCTTTATCTACCAATCTTTGCAAAACATCTAATAATTTATGAACGTCGTAAAAAGATAATCCTGTGGTTGGTTCATCTATTAAATACAAAGTTTTCCCGGTTGCACGTCGAGATAATTCTGTTGCTAGTTTCACTCTTTGCGCTTCTCCACCTGATAAGGTTGTGGCTGGTTGTCCTAATTGTACATAACCTAAACCAACATCTACTAATGTTTGTAATCTGGTGACTGCTTTGGGTATGTTTTCACAAAATGCTAATGCTTCTTCAACGGTCATGTTGAGAACATCGGAAATTGATTTGTCTTTATATTTAACTTGTAATGTTTCTCGGTTGTATCTCGCACCTTTACAAACTTCACACTGGACATAAACGTCTGGTAAAAAGTTCATTTCGATGACGTTTACTCCTTGTCCGCTACAAGCTTCACATCTGCCACCTTTGACGTTAAAAGAAAATTGTCCTGGTTTATATCCTCTGGTTTTAGCTTCGATGGTTTGGGAAAATACATCTCTAATAATATCGAAAACTCCGGTGTAAGTTGCTGGGTTAGAGCGGGGTGTTCTACCTATGGGTGATTGGTCGATGACAATGGCTTTATCAACGCAGTTTAAACCTTTAATTTCCTCAATCTCTTTTGGGAAAGGAACTCTTTTTAAAAGATGATGTTGTAAAGCTGGATAAAGTAACTCATTAATTAAAGTTGATTTTCCTGAACCAGAAACACCGGTGACTGCAACAAGTTTACCTAACGGAATTTCTACATCTATATTTTGTAAGTTGTTGCGATGAGCATTTCTAATTGTTAAAGTTCTACCATTTCCTTCTCTTCTTTTTGCTGGGGTATTTATAACTCGTCTTCCTGATAGATAAGCACCAGTTAAAGAAGCTTCAGCATTTAATAAGTCCTCTATATTTCCCTGAGCAATAATATGTCCTCCATGAATACCTGCACCTGGACCAATATCAACTATATGATTTGCTGCGCGGATGGTTTCTTCGTCATGTTCAACGACAATTAACGTATTTCCTAAATCGCGTAATTTAGTTAAAGTTTTCAACAAACGTCCGTTATCTCTTTGATGTAAACCTATACTTGGTTCATCCAAAACGTAAAGAACACCTGTTAAACCAGAACCAATTTGAGTAGCTAATCTAATGCGTTGAGCTTCCCCACCTGATAAAGTCATTGCCGGACGATCTAACGTCAGATAATCTAAACCCACATCTAATAAAAACTGCAATCTAGCTTTAACTTCCCTCAACACCAAATCAGCAATTTGCACTTGTCGAGGAGTCAACCTTAAATTTTCAATTTTTTCCCGACACTCCCGAATTGACACACTCGTTAAATCCAAAATTCCATATTGTCCCAACCTCACAGCTAAAGCTTCCGGCTTTAACCTTTTACCTCCACAAACCTCACAAGGTTGATCTATCAAATACTCCTCCAACTTCTGTTTAACTAACTCCGTTCCTCCCTCATATTGCCGTTGCAAAATCGGAATCACACCCTTAAAACTCTGCGTCCTCTGCGCCTCTGCGGTTCGTTTCTCTTCCCCATATAAAACAATTTGTTGTTGTTCCGGTGTTAACTTTCCCCACTGAGTTTGTAATTCAAACCCATAAGTTTGTCCCAAACTATACAGCAATTCCAAATAATAGGAATTTTCCTTTTCTGACCAAGGTGCGATCGCTGCATACATAGGCGAATCTTGGTTAGGTATCACCAATTCCGGGGAAAATCTTTTTAAAGTTCCAATTCCATGACAATGGGGACAAGCACCATAAGGTGAATTAAAAGAAAACAAACGTGGTGATAATTCTTCCATTACCGCACCATGTTCTGGACAAGCAAAGTTTTCTGAAAACACCATTTCTGAGGGTAATTCTTGTTCAGAAATATCTTGATTTTCCCCCCCAGTTGATATATACTTACTATGTGGTCGCTCCTGCGCTACGTTATTAGATGTATCATTTAATACTTCAATTAAAGCAATTCCGTTAGATTGCTTAAGACAGGTGGTGAGAGAATCGACTAAACGCTCCTGAATACCGTCTTTTTTAACGAGCCTGTCAATAACCAGTTCTATATTATGTGTGATATTTTTATCTAACTCAATAGAATCTGAGAGTTCTCGTACCTCTCCATTTACCCTAATTCTGACAAAACCTTGAGCAGCTAAACTAGAAAGTAGTTTGCGGTGAGTTCCCTTTTTCCCCCGCACCACAGGTGCAAGAATTTGGAAGCGGGTACGGTCAGGAAGTGCGAGGATGCGATCGCACATTTCGTCAATGGTTTGGGGTGCAATAGAGCGATCGCAGTGAGGACAATGGGGTTCACCAGCACGACCATATAACAACCGCAGATAATCATAAATTTCCGTCACCGTCCCCACAGTCGAACGGGGGTTGTGAGAAGTTGATTTTTGGTCAATGGAAATAGCCGGACTTAAACCTTCGATAGCTTCCACATCGGGTTTATCCAACTGACCTAAAAATTGCCGAGCATAGGCGCTCAGAGATTCCACATAACGGCGTTGACCTTCTGCAAAAATGGTATCAAACGCCAAAGAAGACTTACCCGAACCCGAAACACCAGTAAAGACAATCAAGCGATCGCGGGGTAATTCCAAATCAATATTTTTCAGATTATGCTGCCTAGCACCCCGAATGCGAATAGTATTTTGCTGGTTTTTTTGGCTATTTTGGGGATAGGGAAGGCGATCGCTTAAAGATGTTGCTAGGTGTTCTGACATATTGGCAGAGGGAAGGTTACACAGTGAAACAATCCTTAATAATACTATCTTTGCTTGGGTTATGCTAGAACAGCGATCCATTGAAATTCCTACCCAGGACATCGCCGCATATTTCCTGAATTTGATAGATAATTACAGAAAATCTTGCTGAGGATAGAGTTATGGTTTTGCAAATCTCAGCCCCAGAACAAACAGAAGTCATTTACCCAGACTGCGACGGACAACCAGTGGCAAACAATACTATTCAATTTCGTTGGTTAGTAGAAATCAAACAAAATCTTGATTATCTATTCATAAATGATCCTAACGTATTTGTGGCTGGTGATTTATTTTGGTATCCGGTAGAAGGTAAAAATACCATTGTCACCGCACCTGATGTTTTAGTAGTTTTAGGACGACCGAAAATTGATAGACTTTCCTATTTACAATGGAGAGAAGATAATATTCCCCCCCAGGTAGTTTTTGAAATTCTTTCTCCCAGCAACACCAAAATAGAAATGGAGAAAAAATTACTATTTTATGATCGTTATGGAGTCCAAGAATACTATATATATGATCCAGAAAATAATGATTTTCAAGGATGGTTAAGAGGGGAGGATATTTTAGAACCTATTCCCCAAACCCAAGAATATATTAGTCCTCTTTTGAAAATTCGGTTTTTGCTGACGGATGAAACCCTAGAAATATATCATCCTGATGGTAAAACTTTCGCAAGTTATGATCAAATTGTTCAAGAAAAAGAACAAGAAAAACAACGTGCAGAAAAAGCAGAACAAGCGAGAAAAGATGCTATTCCCAAATTGTTAGCAATGGGTTTGAGTGTGGAACAAGTAGCAGAAGCTTTAAGTTTAGCAGTGGAGGAAGTAAGAACAATGATAGAAAATTAGGTATTAGATATTTGTTAGATATTTGAAACTTGAAATTATTCCCAAACTCGATTTATTAAATTAAACGTTAAATTAAAACATAAATCGAGTTTTTAATTTCATCTATTTTTTCAAATAAACTGTAGGTATACTATTACTAGGATCATTTTTTAACTGCACACTAGAATTAACCACATTCCCAGGAAGAGAAATAAAGGAACTTGCACCCCATCCTAATAATAATCCCATAATACTTAAACCCAAAATATTGAAATTACTTTGATTATATATTCCTGAATAAACATTAACCAATTGTTTTTTTTCACCCATCACCGGAATAGGTTCAAGTGCTGCTAAAGCATCCCCAGCATTAGCATAGCGTTGTTTGCGGTGAGGTTCCACCATTTTCTTTAACCATGACCGAAAACCTGGACTAATAAAAGGTAGTAATTGCTGAAAATTAAACCGATATTTATCATCAATTAATTTACCAATATCCGCAGCACGGGTATTAGTGAGTAAGCAAATTAATGTTACACCTAAACTATATAAATCTGAAGCCGCTGTTAAAGGATGTCCAAATTGTTCTTCTGGTGGGATAAACCCAGGAGTACCAGCAACTAATGTACTCAAATCTGTTTTTTCATGCTGTGTTTTTGCTAAACCAAAATCAACCAAATAAGCATTAAATTGTTGATCTACTAAAATATTTTCGGGTTTAATATCGCGATGAATGATCGGCGGTTCTTGCTGCTGTAGATAAACCAAAATTTCTAAAATTGATAAAGCAATTTGCTTAATTTCTTCAGGATGAAAGCAGCGTCTAAAACCTAGTGATGGTGCATTTTTATATTCTTGAACTAAATAGAAAAATCCTGGTTTTTCAAAATTATCTATATAATGAGGGATGCGGGGATGATGCAATTTTTGTAGAAGTTCAATTTCCTGTTCATAAGCTTTCACACCAGACCAGTCCGCAGTCGTATTTGCAAAACAAAATTCTTTAATTACTACTTTTTGCTGAGAGTTGATGTGACTTGCTAAATAAGTAATGCGTCCTCCTTCTAAGTTACGTCCTAATTCTCGAATTACTTGATAGCCAAATGCGGAAAAATCTGGATAATGATTGTAGGAATTATTCCTTTCATATCCATGATTGACATCAAACTCTATCATAGAATACACATAAAATGGAGTTTGTCAAGACGTTAATTAAGTAAATATCATCCAGCATTGATATGAGAACCGGGTAAGAGGTAATGGCGTTTACCAATTACCCATTACCAATTACCAATTACCCATTACCTATTACCTATTCCCTATTACCAATTCCAGATAGTTTTTAAGTTTTACCCTACCGACTCCAAGACTTCTGTGCTAACCAATCAATAATTTGAGAATTGACAATTTCTGGAACTTCATCATGGGGACAATGACCAGCACCAGGAATAGGTACAATTGTGATATCTTTACCATTGTTACCTGCTGCTTCGTAAATCTTAGCTCCGGTAATTGGTGTCCAAGGATCATTAGCACCCCAAATTACTAATAGAGGATATTGTAGCTTAATTAATAGTTCCTCTGGGGTTGGTCCGGGAGGTGCGGTGAGAATAGAAGCAAAAACTTGTTGCGCTCCTGGATCACAGGATGGTGTATAAAGTAAATCAACAAGTTCATCAGTGACAGCTTGGCGATCGCTGTATACTTGATACAAAGTCCGACGAATTTGTGATTTTTGGCGAATGCGGTTAAAAACGAATTTACCTGTGACTGGGTTAGCTACCAACTTGTTAAAAGTCCCCATGAAAACACGTAACACTGGGTTCAATTCATGGGGACGGTGACTCAAACCACCAGCAGAATTAATCAATACACCACCAGCCGCAATTTCAGGGTATTCTGTGAGAATAATTAAACTCAAAAGTGCGCCAATGGAATTACCAATAAATATAGCTGGTGTTTGAATGTGTGCATGATAAAAATCTTTTAATAGTTCTACCCACACTTCCATGCTATAATTAATGGCTGCTTTATCCGAACCACCAAAACCCAATAGATCCACAGCAAACACCCGATAACCAGCATCGGCTAAAACCGGGATATTTTTGCGCCAGTGACCGATGGAAGCACCAAAACCATGAATGAGTACCAACGGTTGACCTGTACCCATGACAGTATATTGAATCTTGTAATCTTGCCAAGTCCAAATCTGTTTTTCTAAAGTTTGTAAATTATCGGTTGTGATCGTCATTAGTTAAGATTCCTAAAGTATTGTTTCTTTATAGTAATCCTCCTGGCATTCTAGACAAAACATGATAGAAAAAACCACATAAGATGTACACTAGCACCTGTAAGTTTCACTTAGCATCAAAAAAACTACTGAACATTCTCAGTGCAGTGTTACATTGTCAGATAAAATACTATGACCTTAAGTAGATTAACCCGTTTTAGGAAAGTCCTATTTGCCTCAGTTTCTCTCATAGCACTGTCGCCAATACATTCTACTTTGGCAGCATCTGATTTATCTGCCTTATCTGTTACAATCCCATCAACACTAAGCCATCGGCAGCTTTTAGCACAAGAAACTACTGAAGAACAATCAGATCCTTCTACTTCTGTCAAGAGGGAAAAATCAGGATTTACGTTATATATTTGGCAACCAGGTGGTACAATTTCTGAAGTTATCGCCCGTATTTCTATCAAGGGGAAATATGGTGAAAAATATCACAAAGAAAGATTTTTAGGCGATTACAAATATAAAATTAAACAAAAAGCCAAATTTGTAAATGGTTTTAAATTGGGCGATCGCATCGTTGTCCGATTGTATGATACAAACAACCGTTTTATAGGCTACACAGAATTTGCTTGTTTAGCCGGTCACACAGCCGTCAACCTAATTTTATCAGCCAATCCCACTGAAAATCAAGTAGTGCGAGTCTTCTATGGCACAGATGCTAATGAAGATGGTATCGTTGACAGAGATAGCACCGCTAATTTCGACTACTTTACAGAACTTAGTAACCAAAAAGTTACCTTCCTCACCAGTTCGGAAAATATCAACATTACTCAATACCAAGCTGCTGGTTTTGCTAACGTTGCTACTACCAGCGTATATCCTGTATCATTTACTGAAGGTGAATTTGCCTTAGCTGGGAAAACCATGAACACAGTTGATGCTAACTTAGCCAAAGCCTTGACTGCGACTCCTGGGAGTTTGGTACAGTTAAGCCAACTGAGCAACAACTCGACATTTCAACTGCACCAGTTGTTAGGTAAATATCGGGAAGTGGGAGTAGCTAAAAATATCCGAGTTACATTTTCTGATATTCCCAAAGATTACTGGGCTAAAGATTATATCGCCGAATTGGCAGCAATGGAAATTATTGATGGTTATCCCGATGGTACATTTCGTCCTCATGCCCCAGTCACTCGCGCTCAACTAGCTGCCCTGTTGCAAAAGGTCTTTATTAAAAGTAAAGTGCGAAATGCGATCGCTTTTCGAGATGTTCCTCAAGATTATTGGGCTTATGATGCCATCCGCGAAACTTACGAAATGGGTTTTTTCACCATTCTTAACAGCAAAAACTTCAACCCCACACAAAAACTTACCCGTCAAGATATTTTAATCACCTTAGCAAAAGGATTGAATTATAAATTTACTGGTTCAACAAAAGATATATTATCCATTTATAGCGATGCTTCCAGTATTAGAAGTGAACATCGAGAATTTATTGCCGCACTAACACAAAACGGTGTAATTGTCAACTACCCTAATGTAAAATTGCTGAATGGGAAAAAACAGGCTACTAGAGCAGAAGTTAGTGCTTTACTATACAGGGCTATGGTGAGTGCTGGGGAAGTTGCTGATTTTGCCTCAAAATATACAGTTAAGCCTGTTATAAAAGGTGATAGGTGACAGGTGACAGTGAGGGAATAGTGATTAAGTCTCATCATTTTTCTGCAATTTTACCAGTTCAAAAGACTGTTTTTAATTGGCAGAAAACAGATTTTATGGCAGTGTTAAAAAAAGCTGCTGATACTGCTGAACTAACCGTAGTAGATGAAGTGAGTTTTGCATTTCAACCACAGGGAATATCAGCAGTTATTTTATTAGCAGAGTCTCATATAGCATTGCACTTTTGGCCAGAAGAAAGTAAAGTAACAATTGATATTCATATCTGTGATTATCAACAAGATAATTTAGCAAAAGCGCAACTTTTAACACGGATACTCACACAAGAAGTTAGTAGTTGTGAATATTTGAATAATTGGCATTATTTATCTATTAGTGGTTAGCTCACTATTCTGCATTTTTGTGGGCTACAATTATTTAATTAATAACGAACCGCAGAGACGCAGAGGACGCAGAGAAAACTATTAGGTTGGTAATGCTACTCTAAAACTAATTTTTAATTTTTACCCACACCCCTACTGTTTAAAAACACCAAGCAATTAAAAAAGAAGCCGCAATATACGCAAAAGCTTCAATTAAACCTGCACCCACATTAGGTATTTCTTGGTTAACAATTTCATCAGAAATTTTTACTCCAGGAACTAAAATCAAATCTGCTAACCAACGAATTCCGACTAAAGAAAGCAAGCAAAATAATAGAGTTAAACCATATTGAGTAAAACTAACCAACCAATTTGTAAACTCCGGGTAAAAAGCTACTCTCACAATATTACCAGTTGCAATTAATAACCCTGCTAAAGCGACACCTGCGGCGGGGTTATTGCGTTTTTCTATTTCCGCAAATACATTATATTTAGTCACACGGGGATAAAGAGAACTGACTAAAATAAGTACCACTAAACCTATTAACCAACATACCAAAGATACCCACCAACCACCATTTTCACCACCTAAAGCCGAATTTAAAATTAAGCCATTAGCAATGTGATTTCCTGCTTCTACATTAGCTGCACCCAAATTTCTATCTTGAATAATTTCCCGTTCACAATTAAATTGACGTAAAATAAATTTATCTCCTACCCATGCACCAGCTAACATAAATAAAATTACTGTTGCACCATAGGTAGCTAAATTAATAATTTTATCTTGCCAATTAACAGCACTTTGTCCTAAAACCCCACCCAAAGCAATGACAATACCAAAATAATAACCTACTAAAGCGATCGCCACAGCAGGATTATCTTTAACAAACAATTCTAAATTCAATTCTAAGCGTGTACGAAATAACTTTTGATAAGCTAATTGTCCTACCCAAAATAAGCCAAAACCTATGATTAATTCTATAATGATAATCCCTGATTGATTGAGAAAATTCATAATAATTTCATTCATTTTTACCACCTGATAAATTTTGGAATAAACTAATTAATGTATCTGCTAATTGGTCATAGAAAAAGTAATCATGAGCGCCAATAGTTTTGATATGTGTACCGCCAAACTGACTTTTAAACTGAGAAAATTTTGTATAACCGTGATTAGTATCACGAGTAAAACCATAGAAATCATAAACTTGACAACCGCGAAGTTTTGCCCTTTGGATAGCTTGCCAATGTAAGCCATAATTTGCCATTACTTGTCTATGTAATAAGCTACTACCACCATATAAATAAGTTGCAGTCTGACCACAATATACTACTAAAATAGCAGCTAATATTTCTCCATTCCAAGTAGCTAAACCAATTTCTGCCATATTCTCTTTAAATAAGGTTTGACAGAGATTAATAAAAAATCCATAAGCTTCACCAAAAAACTCTTGACGTTCTACAGTTTCCCAAAACAAATCATAGAATATGGGGATATTTTGGGAATCATTACTAAATTCAATTTTTACACCATAACGTTGACTCAGACGAATATTGTAACGCCCTTTTGGTTTCATAGATGCGAAAATTTCATCTGTATTGGGGCGTAAATCAATTAATAAAGTTTCACAAGGTAATAAGTCAGCAGGTGCGCGAACAAAATCTTTAAAATAATCAGGTTTTTCCTGCGATAATGGTTCAATTCGCAGAGCGATCGCACCCTGTTCTCGTGCTATAATCTCCCCTTTCTCTAACAATAACTGCATACCTATTTCTGGATTATTTTCTGGTAAAATAGGACCTCCAGGAGTAAATAATAAATTGGCTTTATTGGTATGGGGATATAAATAATAAATGCACCCACCCACCAATTCATCATTTAAAAATAATCCATAGTGCCAGGTTTTATAACCTTCTAATTCTTTAAAATTAGCCCAAATGGAAGTTTGCATAAAACAACCAAATTGAGAAGATTTAACCAGCAAATCCCAACTTGTAATTTCGGAAGTTTTTAATTCTCTAACAGTTAAGGATAAACTGTTGTTAACTGATGAAGTTTGAGAATAATTCTTAATGTTATTAAATTTCATTGATTACTATTCCGCCAACGTTTGATAATGCTATATAACCAATAACCTCCAAGATAAGTTAATACAAAACCTAAACCTTTCCAATCAGAATTACCACCACCGGAACTACTACTGCTACTACTCCTACCATAAGATGAACCTTTCGCAAATACCGAATCTGGTGCTACTAAATTAGCCATTAACAGCGTTATAGATAACAAAGTAATAAATTCAACCATTTTGGGATTTAACGTTCCTAAAGGCTGATTAGAGTTAAGTTTATCTGCGAAACTTCTCAATTCCCTAGCAATCTGCGGTGGTAATTCCTGCGCTCTAGATAGTAAGGTATTTATTAACTGTTTAAGGTCTATTTCCGATAATAATCCTTGGAGATTATCTAACCAAGATGTTATCATCTTAGGGTCATGGTAGGGATGGCGTACTGGTACAAATTGATTGATATTTGATAAGTCTTTTTCTGCATCGGGAGCAGCATAAATATTTTCTAACCAAAACTTAGCTACAGTTTCTAAATCTAGGGAATTAATATTTTCTATTTCTGCATTTACCTGTTCATCAATATCTAAAAAATCCACATATTCACCGGAGTTTAATGGTAGAGTTTCTGGTTTCGCTGGATAATTCAAAAGATAATAAAATAACTGTTCATTTTCCAGAGTGTGAATAGTGACTTGATGACGAGATGCTGCTATTGATTCCTCAAATATAAAGACTGGCAATAACTTTTCCCGTGTTAAATAATTTAAATTATTTGGGAAGTAAATATTTTCTATTTCCGTCCTCAGAATACCCTGTGATGAACCCAAAAAGAAACCCCAATTACCATAACCATGTCCCCGAAATGAGGGAATTTCAATTTGTAAGGGTTTAGTGAATAAATTTACTGATAACAATGTTTGATACAAACACCAAAAAGCTTGATTATTTCTCGTTGGTGAAACACCATTTACCGCAAGAATTCCAGAGGTAATTAAAATGCGGTTAACTTCTTGAAACCATTGCTGACTATAAATTTTTGCTTCTTCAGCAGAATTAGGACAAGTGAAATCACAAATCACAACATGATAACAATCATCAGCCAATTCTCTAGCAAATCCAAAAGCTTCTTGAGTGTAGACATTTACTTTATCATCTTCTAAACTGCCTAAATTATAAGGTTTAAATACCGTGTTAGCTAATTCAATTACATCTGGATTATAGTCTACCAAATCAATTTTTTTAACTTGCTCAAAACGGAGTACATCCCTAGCAGCTAAACCATCACCACCCCCACAAATCAAAACCCGTAAATCTGTATCAGGAAATCTTTGTATTGCTAAAGCTATCGTAGGAATTACCAGATGTTCATGATAAATTGCTTCATCAGCACTATCAAACTGCAAATCTCCATTGATATAAAAGGCAATACCATGATCATAGTTTTCAATAAATAAGGAAGTAGACATAGAAACTTTACCCAAATATAATTAATAATATACCAGTTGAGAAAACTATAATTGCCAGTATTAACTCAGTCATTAAAGGGCTGGTAAAAATTGTCATCTGGCGTTGGGGACCCACACCTTTTTGAATATTGGAAAATTCTTTAGGCTGGACTACTTTAGTGGAGTAAATATCTAATTTTCGATTAGGAAAAGCTTCTATTGCTAAATTCACAAAATGGTCCTTGTCCCAATAATCCCAAGTAATTCGAGATTTTGTTTTTCCTTTAGCATCATAACTTCCTTCAGTTTGCGAATCGAAATAATAGGTCTTATAAAAAAGTTTCAATTCTGGATAGGGTGTAGTTAATGCTTGCATTTCCTGCCATAATCTAGGTACTATATCTTCTTGAGAGTTTGGCAGATATAAATGCACATTTTCCAACAAATTGGAAATATACCAAGTTACAGAATTAAGTTCTTCCGTGGGGTCATATTCTCGCAACAAGTAATATTCTGACCCACCTGATGATACTAACAACCATTCATCTGTTTGATAACCTTGGGGGTCTTGATAGGTGCTGTAATCTTTTATATCCCAGTCTACACTAGAATACATGACGCGATCGCCTGGACGCAAGCCATGAAGTTGAGTTTCAATACCAGTTGTATACATACAGGTTGAACTATGAATAACTGTAAATTCCACAACCGAGTTGAGATTTACATCACTATATAATCTATTTCTCGTTTTTTGCTAGAAAATTTTAAATCACTTTACACAATAGTATACTTCCGCAATTTTAAGTATAAGATATTACAAATATAAGGCTAAAAAATCCCCGAATTTTTTAATAACTCAGGGATACGGGTAAACTAACTGCTGAATTTTGCTGTAACTTAGTTACCCTGAAAATAAACATCTCGGATAGGAAAGGGAATTTGAATTCCTTCTTGTTGATAGCGTTTATGTAACTTCTTGACAAACAAATGTTTACCAATACGCTGATCAAAATATTCACTGACCCGCATATAAAGAGTATAGTCTATACTGCAATCATTGAAAGTGTGAAACCTGATATAAGGTTCATTTTCAATTAATTCTGGTGCAATTTCCTGCATAACTTCTTTAGCGACTTCTACAGTCACTTTTTCTACTAATTCCAAATCACTATCATAACTAACACCCACATTCATAGTTAAAGTAATTTCTTTTGCAGGGAGATGATAATTAGTAAAAATTGCCGAAGCCAACTTAGAATTAGGGACAATAATCACATTATTAGAAATTTCCTTGATCGTCGTATTTCGCCAATTAATATCTGTGACATAACCCTGATGACCATCATCTAATTTGACATAATCTCCGGTTCTTACCTGCTTAGAAATAACCAAATAAAAACCAGAGAATAAATTAGCCAAAGTATCTTGAAGAGCTAAACCTACAGCTAAACCTCCAATTCCCAACGTCGTTACTATGGGAGTAATTTCAATCCCCACAGTTTGCAAAAGGATTAAAGTTCCTAAAACTAAAACAACAGTTTTAGCCAGATTAGAAAGTAGTGATGTAGAAACTCCTTCAGTTCTTTGGACAAATAAATTTACAAAGCCAGATGTTAGTCTAGCTAATACCAAAGTCACCGAATACAGTAAAAATATAGTCAGAATTTTTTGCAGAACATTAGCAATATCAGGCTTGACAGGAGAACTCAGAATAGCCCAAAAAAAACCTGCCAAAACAAACCAAATAAAGGTCATTCTGTGCAGTGATTGAAATATCACCTCACTCCCAGGAATTTGTTTATTAATAACAAATGTTTTCAGCTTTTTGAAAACAACTTTTTCACCAATTATTCCCGCTATTAAGCCAGCCAGAATAAATGCAAGCGGTATAATCCATTGCATCATAGTTACTTTGAAATTTACAACTTAAACAACATAAATTTAGGGTATCAGCATTACCTGATTATTTGCCAAAAAAATCGCTGAAAATATTTTCCAAGTCAGGTAATTTATATTTTTAGCTTTTCGGTAACAGCTAGAACCTGGGTATCAATGTAATTGGTAAGGAAAATCTCTGTATAATAGTAATCTGCCTAAACAAAAATTTATGATACATTATTATAGCAGTCATAAATCATTTTCGATAGGATGGCTAAAACCAGACAAATACTTAAAAAATTAGTAATTTTTATGACTTCAAAAGTATATATAAATTTATTGTTCTATTGATCACAATCTGGCCTTAGACTGATTTTTTAGACTTATCCTCAGTAGTTGTCAACCTAAAAATCTCTCGGTGTACCTCACCTAAGTAATGGAACTGCCAATTATTTACCATCAAGATTATATTGCCCCTCTACCGCCTGGACATCGCTTTCCCATGTCCAAATTCCAACAACTATATGAATTGCTGTTAACAGACAGGGTAGCACACCCAAAACAGTTTCACATACCTGAACCTCCACAGCAAGAATTAATTGAATTAGTCCACACCAAAAGTTATGTACAAGCTTACTGCGAAGGAACATTAGAACCAAAAGCACAAAGACGCATCGGTTTACCTTGGAGTCCAGCTTTAGTAAATCGTACCTGTGTCGCATTAGGTGGAACAATACTAACAGCCAAATTAGCAATAAATCAAGGTTTAGCTTGCAATACTGCGGGTGGAACTCATCATGCTTTTCCTAATTATGGATCAGGTTTTTGTATTTTCAATGATTTAGCAGTTGCTTCCCGCATAATTCAAAAATTAGGACTTGCTAAAAAGATTTTAATCGTCGATTTAGACGTACATCAAGGAGATGGAACCGCCTTTATATTTCAAAATGATCACAGCGTTTTTACATTTTCCATGCACTGCGAAATTAACTTCCCTGGTACAAAACAAATCAGTGATTTAGATGTACCCTTACCAATAGGAATGGAAGACGATGCTTATTTACAAACATTAGCTAATTATCTACCAGACTTGCTAACAGAAATTAAACCAGATATAGTATTTTATGATGCTGGAGTTGATACCCACATTGATGATAAACTTGGCAAACTAGCCCTAACAGACACAGGCATTTTTCGCCGAGAAATGCAAGTTTTAAGCACCTGTGTTAGTGCTGGTTATCCAGTAGCTTGTGTTATTGGTGGTGGTTATGCAGATGATATGAAATCCCTAGTTTGGAGACATTCTCTATTACATCGAGCAGCCAGCCAAACCTACCAACAATTTCATCTTTAACCCCAAAAATAAACCTACCTTTTCTCTTCCTATTTGCGCGTCTGCGTGAGAAAAAAATCCAGGAGCATCCATGTCAAACTTACTCAAAAAACACAACTCAGAAGCCTGGGGATACAGTTTATTAAATTCGACAATTGATAGTTTAATTCGCAACTTTGAAGGTCAAGAAACAGTTAAATTATATCCTGATTTCCGAGAAAGAAAAGAACGCGCTCATGAGTTAATTTTTGAATGTGTAGGTAAACAACCTTGCCTATTTTATATTCGTCGTCAAGGTACAGGAAAAGAAACAGGAGAAGAAATTTGGGATTTAACAATAGCTACAGATGAAAGTGAATTTAAACTACCCAAAAGATTAAAAGAGCTAAATAAAACTTTAGGAATTAGAGCAGCAGTTAAAAAAAATGGAACTGGCGGTTTAAAGATTCTTTCAGTTTATTTATTACAACCAGCACGGGGACAAACTGATGCTTATGCTTTACCTTTGTGCTTGCAGTTAGTTCCTAGTCATCATGAACCTATAAATATTTCCACCAAGCTATTAGCACAAATAGCTAAAATGCCAATATGCGGTAATCATGTACCAACAGAAGATCAACTACAAGCCTGGAAAGCATTTTTAAAAGTTGAAGAACGCATTGCTAAAGCCAGACAATTTTGTGCAAATTTCTCCAACTTAAAATATAACACACATAAAAAAGAAATTGCCTTTCAAATTAATATTAACTCAGCTACTCTTGACGGTGATGAAGAAAATTATTTAGATGAAGAAAACTTTTGGGAACGGGTAAGAAAGGCGAAAAGTCAAGATATCAAATTTTCTGATTCCATACCTACAGAAAAAAATCGCCGCAGTAGTCGTCAAATTGGAACTATTGAAAAAATTGACCAAAAAAATAATATTATCCACATCAGACTTGAACGCGATTTAGTAGAATATATAGCAGCAGGAAATTATCAACTACCAACAAAAGGATACTTATTTTTTGATGCTGCTGGAGATATCAAACAAATTGAACGCAAAGAAAAAGCCTTAGAACAATTAAGACAAGGACGCACCCAAAACCCCTATTTAGGTGACTTCTTATTTGACGCTTCCCAAGCTAGAGCTATTAAAAAAACCGTCAAACTCAAAGCCAAAGACTTGTTATTATCTGCTGCAAATTCAGGTCAAAAAGCATCTGTAGAAAAGGTACTAGCAGCAGAAGATTTAGTTTTAATTCAAGGACCACCAGGAACAGGTAAAACTACCGTAATTGCGGAAATTTGCTATCAAATTGCTTTGCGTGGTGGACGCACATTGATTACTTCTCAAGCGAATTTAGCAGTTGATAACGCCTTGAGTCGATTAGTTCACAACCCAGTTATTCGCGCTGTTAGAAAAGGAAAAGCTGAAAAAGTTGGAGAAGAAGGACAAGCATTTTTAGAAGATCAAGTAATTGATAGATGGCTAGACAATACTGCTACCGACTGCGAAAATAATCTTGCTCAACGTCGGGAAAATATCTACATTCTCCGACAATTATTAGCTTCATTACAGCAGTTTACAGATTATTTAAAATCTGAAGAAGATTTGCATGAGCAACAAAATAAATTGAAAGAAGAGAAAATAAAATTAGAGGATATTTACAAAAAGCAAGAATTAGTTTACAATGAAGTTTTAGCAAATAAAAATGAAATAGAATTACTCATTAATGGTTTGAAAAATATTCTCAAAAAACCACAAAATATCAATTGGGACGACTCAGACGTTAAAGAATTTTTACCCCGTCTTCAACCTTATACAGTAGAAAATAAGCGAGTAGAAAATTTCCGGGAAAATGTCCGTCAAGCTATCAAATATACAGATGAACTTGGTTTTGTTCGTCCTGCGCGTGGTGCATTTGGTTTAGCTGTTTGGTTGCAAGAAACTGTAGCAAAAGAAATTTCTGAATCTAAAATAGCATTCAGTTATGCTCATGATGCAATTGAAGCTATGTCAGAATTAGCAACATTAGTAAAGGGTTTTAAACAGAGTTCTACATATTTGCATCAGTTACAAACAGAGTATCAGCAATTTCTTAATCAGGGAAAAAGTTTACAACCAACAATTCAAATTTGGGAAAACCGGAAACGAGAAATTGATTATATTATTGAAGCAGTTAAAGAATGGAAAATTACAGCTTATTCCCATCTTTATCAAGTTTTGAAAAATTGTCAACAATCTGATTTACCATTAACAGATAATTTGTTGAATTTACCACTAGGTTTATTGATGTTTGCTAATAACCTGAAAATACCCATATTACCCAAAAATTATCAAATTCAATTACCAGAATGGAAACTATTAACAAAAGCAATTTCCTATGAGATAGAGGGTAAATTTAGTGATAGACGGGGTAAACAGCATAATTTCAGCTATTTTGTGCAGCAAAGTTTTAGTCAAATTCCAATGGTATTAGAAAAGAGCGATCGCACCAAATGGCAAGAAATTTATCAACAGTTTGAAGATTATCAATTACTCACCTCTAAACAGCGAAAATTGCTAGTTGAAAATACCCAATCTTTTTTAATTCAACTGCAAAAAAATTACAGCACATCCTATGAATTAAATAACATCGACTCTACTCTAACTCGAATTACTCAAGAATTACTAGATACCATTCTTGCAAATGCTCGTCAATGCGTTTTCAAATTAAAAACTGAAGCAGAACAACAGCTTAATATTTTACAAAAACAACAAACACAATTACCTCAACTTCCCAAAAATGCTATTACCCAAGAACAAATATTAGCAACTCAATCTCAGGTAGAAAAAGCCAGTCAAGATGCTAACTTACAGCTTCAAAAAGTTGTCAATATTTTGGAAGAATTGAATAAACAACCAAATTTACCTTTAAAATTGCGTAATCTCACACAACAATATTTAGCCACACAATCAAATATTTGGGAACAGCATCAAGAATTTGCCAAGCAGGTAAATATTTGTGAAAATTCCATTACTCAGCTTGAAACCTTAACTTCCTCATTAGATGCTATTGCTATCTTAGAAATCATTAAAGACTCATTGCAACAGGAGTTAGGAAAACTTAAAAAAACCACAAAAACTTTTTTACAAAAACTGGAAACTTCCCAAAATAAATTAAATCAATTAGAGGAGAAATTAAAATCACAGATATCTGATGATTTAATCAAACAAAGAAACTGGTGGGATTTGACTTGGCAAGCAATACCTGATAAATTTAAGCCTAATAACCCAGAAAATGATTTATTTAATCTGGAATTTTTGAACACAGTTAAAACCAGGTTTGAAATTTGGCAACAACAACTGCAAAATGAAGAAACTTATCTGCAAAAATATCAAAACTTTGTCCAAGATTGGATTACAAAAATACGTCAACCATCAGAAAGAGATAGTAACGACTTAAGACAGATTTATTTAGACAATGCTAACGTCGTTGGTATCACCTGCGTTCAAGCTGCAAATTACAATTTTTCTGAAGAATTCAAATCTTTTGATGTTGTCATTATTGATGAAGTCAGTAAATGTACTCCACCAGAATTATTAATTCCCGCTTTGAAAGGTAAAAAATTAGTTATGGTAGGAGACCATCGACAACTACCACCAATGCTGGATACTAGCACAGTGGAAGAAGTTGCTGCAACAATTGGTCATACAAGAGAAGAAATGCAATTTTTAGAAGAATCATTATTTAAGTTTCAATTTGAAGCTGCTGATAATAGTATCAAACAAATGCTCAATACCCAATATCGAATGCACCCCAACATTATGGGAGCAATAAATCAATTTTATGATGGTAAATTAGAATGTGGTATTTTAGAACCTGACAACAAACGCGCTCATAATTTAGCAGGGGAAATAATTAAACCAGAACATCATCTAACTTGGGTAAAAATGCCCAGAGAAAATGAATTTCAAGAAGAACGTCTAGGAACTTCATTTTTTAACATTCCTGAAATTGATGTCATTGAAAAAATATGTCAGCAGTTTGAAAATGTTTGGAGTTCTAAAGTTGCTAATGGTGAACCCAAAAAAGAAATAGCAGTAATTACATTTTATGGCGCTCAATTGAGAAAAATTGATGAACGTTTACAACCTGAATTTTTCCCTTCACTGCAAATTAGAACCGGGACAGTAGATAGATTTCAAGGAATGGAAAGACCTGTTGTAATTGTCAGTATGGTGCGGAATAATTATCAAGGAGATGTGGGATTTGCCAAAAAACCAGAACGGGTGAATGTGGCTTTTTCTCGCGCTCAAGAATTATTAGTAATTGTTGGTTGTCACGATTTATTTACGAGTAAAGCAGGTACAGTTGGTGGTATGTACTCAGAAGTGGCAAATATTGTTAATTTTCATGGAGGTTTTATTGATGTTTCCTGCTTCTGTTAATCGACCTATTGATGATCATCTCAAAAATATAGTCACAAAAATTGAAACTGAAAATCCTAATTTATCAGTTTTTGCTGCCCGTCAATTTCGCTATAGCTTGCGTCAAAATACGGTAGATTTAACAATTAAAGAACCACGACAATTTAATGTACTGGAAGAGTTTATAATTCGGGCTGGAATTGAATTTGAATCATCACCAACAGCAGATGAATTAGCATCCATACTGGGACTAGATTCGGTGTTTGTGAAAAGTACAATTTCTACTCTTCAGTCCTTACAAACTTTGGCGGTAAAATCAGCAATTACAGTTACTGATGAAGGACGTTTATTTTATGCAAGAGGAACTGTACCGCAACCACCTTATACAATCACACTTTATGCGACCACTGATTATTTAAATGAAAAAATTACCTTTCTATCGGAATCGTTAAATGATGTGATAGTCAATTTACCTGATTTAGCAACTTTTATAAATGTTGACCAAAAAATTAACCAAATTTCTTCTTTAAGCATTGAGGAAGTACAGCAATTGATTCAGGATTCAGGCTTAAAATTTCATATACCAGAAGAGGGAAAAATAGTCACTGGTTTTAAAGTCATACCACCAACTAAACCTGTTTGGAAAACTATCTCGCTGTTTGTGATTTTTGATGTAATAGAAGATAAATTAAATATTCAAATCCGTAGCGGTAAACGAATTTTAGAAACAGCATCAATTAGGGTAAACTCCCTACTTAATGAGGGTAAAATTTCCTTGCAATCATTATGTGACTTGTCAGATGAAATCATCAATTCTGCACGAGAAGCTATTTTGAAACAAAGAAATTCATAATTAGTAATTGGTAAGTTTTTATTCTCCCCCAGTCCCCAGTCCCCAATCCCCAGTCCCCAATCCCCAGATGCAAAAAATCGTTAAATTTGATACAATTTATCCAAATTAGGAGAGCCAAGGAGCGAAATAAAATGGTCTTATCAAAAGGCTTTGAGATTGAGATGTATACTGGCACACCTCAAGGTGAAATAGTTGGCCTCTCCGACCAAATTGTTGCGGATTTGCAGGGATTTATGCGTGAGCCAGACAGCCGCAACGTAGAATACATAACCAACCCATCCACCAATTACGAAAATCAATTGTGTGGTTTATTGCGTCCTCGGCAACAGTTACGTAAATATTTGCAGCGATTGGAAAATTACACATTAATACCAGGCAGTACCCTGTCCTTGGGTGGGAGCGATCACTTTTACCGTTCTGACCCCACCCACCCCTATCATGACTACATTGAGCAAACCTACGGCACAAAAGTAGTTACTGCCAGTGTACATATTAATATTGGCATCCCCGATCCAGAAATATTAATGCGTGCCTGTCGAGTTATCCGCACAGAAGCACCCCTATTCCTTGCCCTGAGTGCCTCATCACCCTTTTTAGATGGTAAAGCCACAGGCTATCATTCCACCCGTTGGGGACTTTTCCCCCAAACACCCAGTCATGTACCCTTATTTGCCAGTCATGACCATCATATTGAATGGGTAGAAGCACAGCTACAAGCTGGAACAATGCAAAATGTCCGGCATTTATGGACATCAGTACGACCAAATGGCGATCGCCGTCCTTATGATTTAAATCGCTTAGAACTGCGAATTTGTGATTTAGTCACAGATCCTATCTCCTTATTAGCAATCACTGCTTTATTAGAAGCGCGGTTATTACAAATCATAGACAACCCCACCATCGACCCCTTAACCCAAAGCAGTTTATCCCCCGATGAACTAATTACCTTAACTGCTAAAAATGAAATGGCAGCGGCCACATCCAGTCTTGATGCTCAGTTGCAACATTGGCAAGATGGTAGTACCATACTCGCCAGAGATTGGATTGCCCAACTATATCAACAAGTTTGGGGTATAGCTAAACAACAAGGTTTCAGCTGTTTTCTTTCCCCTTTACAGAAAATTCTCCGCGAAGGTAACGAAGCCCAACAGTGGTTACAATTACACAAAGTTGGTGTTGATACCCAGCAAGTCATTAAACAGGCGATTATTGCTACCCAAGAACGGGAACAGGAACTAGAAAACAAATTGTGTTCCTCCCTCTTGGCTTAATTTCCAGGGACTCTCTACTGGGGAAGATATTTTCCCCAAAGACCCATTTTCTTCGTTTTAAAAAACTAATCTATCCCTAGTGGTTAATGCCTATTAACAAAACCTATAGGTTGTGTAGATCCGCCTTTAGGTAGATTTTCTAGCTACAATACAGTGTTTTATAGAATTCTTAACATTTTCTCATCATGCCCCAGGTAGTCTTAGTTAACCCGCAAATTCCCCCCAATACAGGCAATATTGCCCGTACTTGTGCCGCTACAGGGACAGAATTGCATTTAGTCGGACCATTAGGATTTGAAATTAGCGATCGCTACCTCAAAAGAGCAGGTTTAGATTACTGGCCTTACGTCAAACTGCACTATCACGAATCCCCAGAAGCATTCCAAATCATCCATCAGCAGCGTGGAGGCAGATTGTTAGGTTTTAGCGTCCGTGGCAGTTTTAACTATATCAATTACCAGTTTCAAGCTGATGATTGGTTGTTATTTGGTAGTGAAACCACAGGCTTACCCTCAAACGTTCTCAGCGTCTGTGATTCAACCCTTTATATTCCCATGCACGAACCCGGAGTTCGCAGCTTGAATTTATCCGTAAGTGTAGCCATCAGCTTGTTTGAATCCCGACGACAGTTAGGCTATTTACAATAGTTAACCAAGTTTTAAGTATAAAGACTTATGGGTTCTAGAAATCACAGAGTTTTTCCCGGATTTTTTCTAAGTAAAATTACGATAATACTGAGGGCATGAAACCAAGATTGTGATACGCTACCACCCTATATAAAAAAAAGCTGGTTAGTTGCAGGAGGTTCATATAAGAAATTTGTATAGGAACTTTGATTCCATGCCAACTGTCAATGATAGATTTTAGTGAAGTGAAATATTATTTGTGCCAGGAGTAAAATCAGGCAAAGCATTTACTGTCAAGCATCTTAGCTATTTGTATCATGAAATACAATCAACCCAGTCAAAAGTTGCTGCGAATTTGTACGGTTGTCTTTTAGGGAATAAAAGCCGTAAAGTCTCGTGTTGATAAGACGGATTGGATAAAAAAACTTAGAAAATATCTACATCAGGAACATCGTTTTTTTCAGAAGTCGCAGCCGAGCAAATGCTAACAGCGAAAGTGGACTCAGCAAAGCTATCATAATTGTCTAGTCCCAGCGTTGAACGCAAAAGCAGCACGAATAACTGTTAAGAGCAAACAATCCTGGGGTTGTGAGGAGTAGCAACAGACAATTGAGAACAAAAATTTTAAGGTTTACTAACAAGTGTGAACTTGTCTAAATCAGAGAACCAGGTTAATCTTGATCTAAGTATCTCTGGTGAGTGTGATCTTGATCTATCGTTTGATGTGATCTCAATTATGGATTAATATCCAACCGAAAAATCAAGGTCAATGAAGCGAAGCGTGATCATAGGAGGTCGTCTTTGAAACGAGCATTGAAAAAGAGAGAGAAGGCTGTGTTGAACAATACTCCCAACAGCGAAGGTGTCCCGGTGGTCGAGCCGTCAAATGAGACTAATCAGAAACCAAACCGCCGAGCGGGGACTCAAGCCGCTATGATTGGCTTGGCCATCTCAATGGGCGCAACCAGCCTTTTGGTGACTCGACAAAGCGATCAAGCCCAAGCAGCGGCTCCTGTTGGCAGTCAAAAAGCAGCCTCAACAATTCCTGCTGTTTCTGACACGGAAATAAAATTTGCGGCCACAAAGCTGGAGTCCCAAGCCGTCTCTTCAGCAAGCGTGCCTGAAAATTCTGTCATCGTCGTGCAACCAACAGCAGTTTCAGTTTCGCAAGTGCCTGGGCTTGAAGCTAAATGGCCAGTTGCAGCCAAAGAAATGGCTGTGCAAATTTCTACATCAGAAGCTGACAAACAAGCTGTCTACTTGCAACCCCAAGTAGAGCAGGAGTTGAGTAGTAACTCAGTTCAATCCAAATTACAAACAGAAAAACAACTGTCTCAGACAGAACAACAATTTTCTCAAAATCAGGGTGTTGCTGACTCTCAACCCCCAGCCGTAATTGTGGAATCAGCAAACCCAGTTAGCAATGATGATGTTAATGCACAACTAAAAGCGCAGCAAGAGTTTGCACTCAATCGCTTACAGGCAAAATCGAACCGTTTAAGAAATAGTTTGGCTCAGTTGCGGTCTGAGGAGACCAATAAGTTATCAAAAACTGGTATTGAGGTAAAACAACCAACTACTGTAGCCGATAAAGATTTATCAGCACAGTCAGAAGATTTGACTGATACCAACCAATCCAGTCTGATATCCAGGTTAAAACAGGAAAAACAGACGAGTGCGCCAGCGCAGAAAGCATTTACTGCACCAGCCACTCCAAAAGTTGTCGCTCAATCAGTAACGACAACCTATGAAGTTAAACCCGGAGACACATTAGCCGAGATTGCTAGTAATTATGGGACTTCTGTCTCAGAACTAGTCCAAGCTAATAATCTCAATGATCCCAATCAACTGCAAATCAGTCAAAAACTGATTATTCCCGTTGCTGGAGCAGGGCGTAGCAGCTACACTCAGCCAACTGTAGCAATTAGTCCTAATTTCATCCAGTCTAGCAGGAGTACCACAGTTGCTACTTCTCCTCTGAATCCGCCTGACCCAGAAGCTAATCTACCTGTGGCATCACAGTCAACAGCGAGTAGCAACAACAGCATTGTTGCCATTCCTGTTCCCGTAGCCAGACACTCATCAGTGAATAGCAACAACAGCCGCGTTGCCATTCCTGTTCCCGTAGCTAGAGAGACTCAGGCTCCAGTCAATGCTCCTGCTATTAGCAGTAGTATTACTATCCCCGTACCTATAGCTAAGAATAATCTGCCACAAATCCCAGAAACTGAATTCACCTATCCTACCTCTGATGGAGTGGGTGGTGAGACTTCAGCACTGGATATTGATCCAGAAACACAACAGTCTCAAAAACAGCCTCAAAAGGCAGCTAAAGCTAAAGGTACTGCGCGTATCCGCAGCTTGCAAGCTGAAATTGAGAGACTACGCGAAAAATACCGCGATCAACAGTCTGGTATCACTGTACAAACAGCAGATGAAACTGAGAATACAGCAGTTCCTGTTGTTGTCGGGCAAGCCAATAATCTGACAAATTCTCAGGTTAATGCTCAACTGAATGCAGTACAAATTGCTGTACCTAAGCCCATACTGCCCAGCTACAGCGAACAACCTGCTAAACAGCCTTCATTACTTACTGTTCGACCCAACAACGAGCCAATTAACCCCCAATTTCTGTCAAGGCAAACAGCTTTACCTGGCAGTTCATCTGGCATTAGGTTAAACGTGCCTACCGCTGGTGTCAACTCTAATGACTCTTTGGGTAAATTGCGAGGAACAAAAGTATCCCCAGCCTTGCCACCTTTGGCAGCAGTAGACATATACCTGCCTAAAGCTGTTGACGAGAATACTAATCCTTCCCCTTCTTCCACAGCTTATATTTGGCCTGCCAAGGGTACACTTACCTCTGGCTATGGCTGGCGCTGGGGTAGAATGCACAGGGGTATTGATATTGCGAACGGCGTTGGTACGCCAATTTACGCCGCAGCACCAGGTAGGGTGGAAAGAGCAGGTTGGAATAACGGCGGTTATGGACTCTTAGTTGAAGTCCGCCATCCTGACGGCAGCATGACCCGCTATGCTCACAACAGCCGAGTTTTAGTCCAAGTAGGTCAAGAAGTGGAACAAGGACAGACCATTGCTGCTATGGGTAGCACTGGTTTTAGCACCGGTCCTCACACCCACTTTGAAGTTCATCCCGCAGGTAAGGGTGCAGTTAACCCCATCGCTTTCCTGCCATCACGGACACAGGCACGCCTGTAAATACTTTGCTGTCTGTTAACTCAGTAATTGCCTTGTTTGTTGGAGGGAGTTTGACTCCCTCTTTTATTTTGAAAAAAAATTTTGTTTTGGGAATTGCGATCGCTAAATTTGTATGCTATCTTAATAGAAGTTGATAAAACAACACGGCTCAGTAGCTCAGTTGGTTAGAGTACGGGACTCATAAGCCTGGGGTCGTCAGTTCAATTCTGACCTGAGCCATTTAATGAACTTTACTATATAAGGGTTTCAGCTCCTAGTCATCAGTAGTTCTAGAGGGCTGAATATCTGTTTTCACACCCTTTTGACTATCAAATGACTATCAAGCTAAGTCTAGAATAGTCAGGAAATTACCATGAAAGTTGGTATTGAGGTCTTTAGAGGTAAACTTAGATTAAGATTCCCTAGAGCTTTGTTTGGTGGAAATCAGAAATACTTATCTTTGAATCTAGCTGACACTGCTGAGAATAAAGTGCTTGCTGAGATGAAAGCAAGACAGATAGAGTTAGATATTCTAGCTGGTTATTTTGACCCTACCCTGGCTAAATACAAGCCTCACTATGAATCTGCTAAGAAGGAAAAAACATACACTTTAGTGGATTTATGGTGTGACTATGTTCAGTTTAAGAGTAATCAAGTAGAACAGTCTACTGTTATAAGAGACTACGCACTAATAGAGAAAAGAATTAAAGCACTACCTACTCACCACATTAAGGATGCAGTGCTAATCAGGAATCATTTACTCAGTAATTATTCTGCTGAAACAGCAAAGCGTACTATTAAACAACTTAATGCTTGCTGTAATTGGGCTATCACATCTGGGTTGCTAGAAACTAATCCCTTCAAAGACTTAGTTAAAAGCATTAAAACCAAAAGGAAAGATAATACTATTCTTACTTTCAACAGAGAGGAAATAGCTATTATCATTGATGCTTTTGCTAGTAACAAGTATTGCCCTAAATACTCTCCTCTACCTCACTGTTACTACACCAACTATGTCAGACTTTTATTTCTCACTGGATGCAGACCTGAAGAAGCTGTAGCCTTGAAATGGAAACATATTAGCTCAACACACATCACTTTTGCTGAAGCTGTACCTTCTGATGTCAGGGTAAGAAAAGACACAAAAACTCACCAAATTAGACTATTCCCTATCAATAATCAATTGAGAGAACTTTTGAATGATATTGGGTATAAAGAGGCTGAGAAATTACTTTTATATAATCGCAATGGTAGAGAGCTAAATACTCATAATTTTCTCAATAGAGTATGGAAACCAGTGTTAACTAATTTAGTCAATGATAAGTTGATTAGATATTATTTGCCTCAATATAGTTGCCGTCACACCTTTATCACTCTATGTCTGGAATCTGGTATTAGTGTTAAACAAGTTGCTGATATGGTGGGTAATTCTCCTGAAGTAATCTACAAACATTATTCAGGAGTAATCAAACAACTTGAAGTTCCAGAAATATTCTAAAAATAGATTATTACTGGGTTATAGACTGCTTATTTTTCTTTTTCTCTTTTGCTATCTCTTTCTCAACTTTCTTAATTAGCCTCTGAATTTCTGAATCAAACTTTTCTTGCATTTTAGGTAAGACTGTGAGTATGGCTTCTAAAACTTCTACCTTTTTATCTTCTGACTCCTCTGCAAATCTTTTTTGCATTGCAGTATTCCAATCATTTATCAAGCCTGGTAAAGATGTGAAGACTATGTTAATTTCATTTTTGATTGGTAGTGGCATCTTAAGTACCTGTGTAATAGTATAAATTTATTATATAAAAAATGAACCTGATGAGTTATCTAATCTTGTAGTTACTCATCAGGTTTTTTGATATGGAGGAGGCTGAGGTTAGTTAGCTAATTGTCAAAAGCCTAACCTCTTGTAGTAAATCCTGATTTTTGCTTTACACTCTAAAATTTTACTAGACAGTTAACTTTTGTTGTAATCAGCTCTAGCTTTGTGAATATTGATAAGGATGCTATTGGTTGTTTATCTATAACGGGTCATCTAAACCTAAACTTATTTCAGATTGAATAAACTCCCTTAATTTTTTAGGGTCAAAAAAATTAACAGAATTGGCATCAGAATTTAAAAACGATACCCCTTCAGATAAACCTATATCTTGAATAAGATCCCTGATTTCAATGTTTATATTTGAAATAGTCGCTTTAAGTTTTCCATTATCTTTAGATAATTGAATGTTGTCAGATAACAGAATAACTTTAGTTAAAAGTACAGAAGAGTAAAATAAATTATTAATTGCTTCCTTCTTTTTGTCTTGCATAATCCACACCTGATCAATTAATACCCCAAACAATAAAACATTATAAAAAAGCCAAGTGTGATAGTAGTCACTGATTTTATGTGATGATTTATGGTAGCTACTTGGCTGAACTACCCCCCTAAAACATTCTTGCAGTATAAAGGTAAGAAGATTTACCCTAAACTTAAATTACCTATAACTTGAGATTAGCTAAACTTGGTTTACTGTTACCATTAGTAATTAATTAACTAAATATTAACTAATGCTGCACAACCCTTTCTCTTTATATAAATAAATAATTTAGGTTGTGCAGTCTGCTAGAAAGGGGGTTGGGTTAGCTGCCCTTACCCCAACTAAAATGGTAACTCTACTAACTCCTCTTGTTTACTGTATCTAGCTTCTCTAGCAGCCAAAATAGAGTTCATTATATCAACTGAAGAAGAGTCAATATAATACTTTCTGACTCTGATTTTCTCATCTGTATCTTTAGTTGGATAAACCCCTAGAGAACCCATAGCAACCATCACATCCCCTCTACGCACAGTCACCTGCTTATCTTTAGTAGAAAGTCCTAGTACACTTAATACTGATTGAATAAACTGAAATGGTTTATCTTCTACATTCTTAGGTACAGATAAGTTTAAAAGCTCTTTAAACTCAATAGCATGACTGGTAAACCAACTATGGTTAGCATGAGGAGCATTAATCTCAGACTCAGAATAGAAAGCTGATAACTCTTCACCTTTTAGTAATGAACCCTCATAGTTAACTCTCTTTAAAAACTCTCTAATCAAGTTTACTGTCTTAACTCTGTACTTGCGGTCACTAGGAGCTTTAGTTCTAACATCTAGTTCATCTTGTTGAGCCAAATCTTCTAAGTCTCTATTCAGTAACCCTTGTAAGTAAACTGCTTTAAACCACTTAGATTCATTCTTCACTACTTCAGGTAAATACTCAGTTAAGCCTCCAATTAACTCCAGCAACTTATGTTTCTTAAGAGAGTTAGCTTCTTGTACAGACAGTACATCAGGGTCAGTATCTAATAAAAACCAATTTTCTGGAGTAAGGTCAGGAGCATTTATGATTGCTTGATGTTTAGCTTGCTTATTTTTTCTTCTAACAATCTTTGTAGCTTCTTTAACTATCTCTAATTGCTTAATCTCTGATTCAGTAGGTTTATGTGTTACAACTTTACCTTCTCTAGCAGCAGCCTCAAGAAAGGAACTATGTAAATCATTAAGAGATTTATTCTGTAGAGCTTGTAGCTGGCAGAACATAGTTATATACACACTGTCTCTAACTTTTGAAGTTCCAGTAGCTATATCAAAGTCCCAAGCCCAAACATCTCCTCCTCTTGCTGCTCTTAACTCAGAGTCAACACTATTCATCCAACCTGTACCAAAGGCTATTCTCAGTAAACCAAAAAGTTTTTCTCCGAAGAGCGATCGCTAAGGATAACAAAGCACCATTTACGTAAGGATTGGTCAAATAAAAGACAGTAAACATAATTAATGCTTATAGTGATATCAGAGTTTGAC